>CAYGZA010000044.1:18517-28746 GCA_964354135.1 uncultured Planctomycetaceae bacterium | reverse complement strand
GTCGGGCCGCTGCCCGGCCGGCAGGTGCAAGGAGCTGGTCCGCTACCGCATCACCGACAAGTGCATCGGCTGCACGCTCTGCGCCCAGCACTGCCCGGTCGACGCGATTCCCATGACGCCTTACCGGCAGCACACGATCGACATGGAGAAGTGTACCCGCTGCGATACCTGCCGGCAGGTGTGCCCGGAAGAAGCGGTGGTGGTGGAATGAGAAAGGATGAAGGATGAATGACGAAGTGAGAATGACCAAGGACCAAGTCTCAAGGACCAATGACCAAGGACCACGGCCCAATGACCAAGGACCAAGGCCCAAGGCCCAATGACCAATGACCAAGGACCAAGGACCAAGGACCAAGGACCAAGGACCAAGGACCAAGGACCGAACGGCGCCAGTTTCCTTGGTCATTGGTCATTGGTGCTTGGTCATTTTCCCTGAACCCTGAACCCCGAACCCTCACCGGGCCGACACGGCCCGGCTCTGAACCCTGACCCCCGAACCCTGAACCCTTCCCCATGCCCCGCCTGACCATTGACGTCCGCCCAGTGGAAGTCCCGCCGGGAAGCACGCTCCTGGAGGCTGCCCGGCTGCTGGGGATCGACGTCCCCACGCTCTGCCACCTGGAGGGCTTCAAGCCGTCCACCTCCTGCCTGGTGTGCATGGTCAAGGTTCGCGGCCGCAACGGGTTTGTGCCCTCCTGCGCGACGCCGGCCGAAGACGGGATGGAGGTCCAGAGCGAAACGCCGGAGGTCCACCAGGTGCGGAAGACGGCGCTGGAGCTTCTGCTGAGCGACCACGTGGGCGACTGCCTGGCCCCGTGCCACTTCACCTGCCCGGCGCACATGGACATCCCGGTCATGCTCCGGCAGATCACGGCCGAGAACGTCCGGGATGCGATCGTGACCGTCAAAGCCGCCATTGCCCTCCCGGCGGTGCTCGGCCGGATTTGCCCCAGGCCGTGCGAAAAAGGCTGCCGCCGCGGCGCCGCCGACGGGGCCGTGGCCGTCTGCCAGCTCAAGCGATTCGTCGCCGACGTGGACCTCGCCTCCGAAAACCCCTACGTGCCGGAGTGCAGGCCGCCCTCGGGCAAACGCGTGGCAATCATCGGCGCCGGCCCCACCGGGCTCTCGGCCGCCTACTATCTCCGCCGCGAAGGGCACGCGGTGACGATCTTCGACGACCAGCCGCAGCCGGGCGGCCGACTCCACCGCGAAACCACCGCCGAGGAACTCCCCCGCGACCTGCTCGCGGCCGAGATCGCCGCCATCCTCCGGCTCGGCGTGGAGCTGCACGCAAGCACAACCGTCGGCCGCGAGCCCACGCTGGAGGAGCTCCGCGGCCGGTTCGACACCGTGCTCTTGGCCTGCGGCTCGACCGGCAAAGAGCAGGCGCAGCAATGGGGCCTCAAGCCGACCCCCCACGGGATCCTCGTCGACAAGGAGACCTTCCAGACGAGCCTTGCGGGCGTCTTTGCCGCGGGTAGCGCGATCCGCGCCAAGGGACTCGTAGTCCGCAGCGTGGCCGACGGGCACGAAGCGGCCGGCGCGCTTCACCAGTATCTCAGCGGCCGCGGAGTCGAGCCCCGCGAAAAACCCTTCTCCACGAGGATCGGCAAACTGGAAGAGGGCGAGGTCGCCGGCCTGGTGACGCTGGCCGGCCCCGCCGCGCGGCAGGATGCCGATCGAGCCCGAGGTTTCAGTCCGATCGAGGCAGTCCAACAGGCCGCGCGCTGCCTGCACTGCGATTGCCGGGCCCTGACAAGCTGCAAGCTCCGCCGCTACGCGGCCGTCTACGGGGCGGAGCCGGGCCGGTTCCACGACCATCGCCGGCCCGTGCGGCAATTCCTCCTGACGGGAAAAGGGGGGCGGGAGTCCTTTCTTGAATCCGCCGAGTGCGAGGGTGACGCTCGTAGAGAGAAACGGCTCCCGGCCCCTTTCTCGTCCGGCGTGATCTACGAGCCGGGCAAGTGCATCGACTGCGGGCTGTGCATCCAGATTGCCGCTACGGCCAAGGAGCCGCTCGGACTGACGTTCATCGGCCGGGGGTTCGACGTCCGCGTCGGCGTCCCCTTCAACCGCCCGTTGGAAGAGGCCCTGAGCAAGGTGGCTGCGGAGTGCGTCGCTGCCTGCCCGACGGCAGCCTTGGCCTGGAAGGACGAGCCCCGCGAGTCGGGACTTCCCATCGTAGCGGACGTCCGACGATAACTCCCCTCGCCCGTCCGCGGGAGAGGGGCAGGGGGTGAGGGCACGCGGCGGTGAAAACACGCAGTCGTTGCTGGCTGGCCGCTAATCACAACCACGGTTCGCGCAGCGCCAAAACCTGGCTATAATGCAGGCGAACCTGTTGTAGACCGGCTGGGAGGTCCTGAAATGCGATCCGTCCTCAGTGCTGGATTCTGCGTGCTTGCCATCGCCGTTGCGGCCCTTGCCGTGGAGAAGAAGCCCGGGCCGGCCGCGCAGCCGCCAGGCATTGAGGCGGGCGGGTCGATGGGGGCCTTGATCGAGGCCGACTGGATCGACCGGGATCGGCGATTCTCGCAGCCTGCGGACGCCCCGCAGAAGAACATCGCCCTGGGCAAGCCGGCGGATCAAAAGAGCGTCGGGCAGTACTCCGTTGCCAAGAGGGCCTCTCAGAACCTCCTTTCCCCCGTGGGGACGAGGCCGGGTGAGGGGGTCGCACAGGGACAGCGTGATGACGGTGCTTTCTCGCTGGCCCACACCCGCGACGTGATCCGCCGCGGGGAGCAACTGGCCGCCCGGCTCCGCCCGAAAGCCGGCGCCGCGCGGCTCGATCCCCTCCTTGCCCAACTGGCACAACTCGACGCCCGGCTGGTCGGACTGGAGAAGGCCGGCGAGCCCCCCTCCGAGGCCCGCCGAGCAATCTACCTCGATGCCCGTTGCGTGGTCCGCGAGATCGCCTTCTCGAACCCGCTTCTGAGCTTCGATAAGCTCTTGTTCATCAAGCGGCACGATTCCACCGGCGTGTTCCACATGTGCGACCAGTTCTACGGCTGCAACGCCAAGCCCGGCGGCGGGCTGTTCGTGCTCCGCGATCCCTTCGGGCCGAGCCCGAGGCTCGTGAACCTGCTGGAGCACTCCGTCGTCGAGAAGGGGCGCATGGCCGGCCGCAAGCTCGAAGGCGGGGCCTTCCTCTCGCCCGAGCTTTCGTTCGACGGCCGCACCATCCTCTTCGCCTACACCGAAGCCTCGGCCTACTCCAAGTCGAAAGGCAAAGAGACTTACCTCTGGGGCCCCGAGATCAGCTACCACATCTTCAAGGTCCATGCCGACGGCACCGGCCTGGTGCAGCTCACCGACGGCCCGACCGACGACTTCGACCCCTGCTTCCTGCCCAACGGCCGCATCGCGTTCATCACCGAGCGGCGCGGGGGCTACTTGCGGTGCGGCCGGCACTGCCCGGTCTACGCGATGTTCTCCATGAAGCCGGACTCAAGCGACGTTATCTGCATCAGCTTCCACGAGACCCACGAATGGCACCCCAGCGTGGCCAACGACGGCCGTATCGTCTACAGCCGCTGGGACTACGTGGACCGGGATACGAACATCGCCCACCACCTGTGGACCAGCTTTCCGGACGGCCGCGACCCGCGATCTTTCCACGGCAATTACCCGCTCAGGCGCGAGAGCCGGCCGTGGATGGAGATGGACATCCGCGCGGTCCCCGGCTCCAGCAAGTTCGTGGCCACGACGGGGGCCCATCACGGGCACGCCTTCGGGTCACTCGTCCTGATCGACCACCGGCCGCTGGACGACGGGGGCACCTCGCAACTGGAGCGGCTCACGCCCGACCTCCCGTTCCCGGAGGCCGAAGGGCGGCCGATCGAAAAGTACATGTGCTACGGCACGGCCTGGCCCTTGAGCGAAGACGACTACCTCTGTGTCTACGACGCCGAGGCCGTCAATCGCGGCATCTACTGGATCGACCGCTTCGGCAACAAGGAGCTGATCTACCGCGACCCGGCCATTTCGTGCCTGAGCCCCATCCCCTTGCAGCCGCGGCCCACCCCGCCGGTCATCCCGTCGCAGACGGTGCAGACGGCCGAGGATATCCAAAGGGCCGGCGGGCGAATCCCCGTGGCGACGATCGCCGTCACCAACGTCTACGACAGCGATTTCCCCTGGCCCTCCGGCGCGAAGGTAGCCGCCCTGCGGGTCATCCAGGTGCTCCCCAAGACGACCCCGCCGCCCAACCAGCCGCGGATCGGCGTGGCCGAGCAGACCAACGCCCGGGCCGTGCTCGGGACCGTGCCCGTCGAGCCGGACGGGAGCGCCTATTTCGACGCCCCGGTCGGCAAGGAGATTTACTTCCAGGCCCTCGACGATCGCGGGCTGGCGATCCAGTCGATGCGCTCCGGCACCTACGTCCATCCGGGCGAGCGGCTCACCTGCCAGGGCTGCCACGAGCCGAAGCACCGCCCGCCGCCGCCGGAGCGCAGCACGCCGCTGGCGATGCTCCGGGCCCCCTCGAAGATCACGCCCGACGTGGACGGCTCCAGCCCGTTCAGCTACGTCCGCCTGGTGCAGCCGGTGCTGGACCGCTACTGCGTCGGGTGCCACGAGGAGAAGAAGGCCGTGGACCTCCGCGGCACGATCGAAGGCTCCCACGGCTGGACCCGCTCGTATACCAACCTGGCGGCCAAGTACGGCTTCTACTTCCACGTGACCAACGGGGCGATCAACACGGGCGTCCACGGCGGCAGCCGCACCACGCCCGGCCAGTTCGGCGCCCGGGCCTCGAAGCTCATGAAGTACCTCGGGCCCGACCACTACGGCGTGAAGCTTGCCGACGAAGACCTGCACCGCATCACCCTGTGGCTCGACTCGAACTCGGAGTTCTTCGGCTCCTATGAGAACACCACTGCCCAGGCGCGTGGGGAAGTGGTTCTCCCGACGCTGAACTGAGGGGCGCATGGTCTTCTTGGAGTTGACCGACGGGCGGATCGTGGGGTTTCCGGCCGGCCGTTTCAGGCGGCTCAAGGAGGCGTCGGATGAGATGCTCCGGAAAGTGAAAGTTGAGTTGGACGGTTACGCGCTGCGATGGGAAGAACTCGATGAGGACATTACCGTCCCCGGCGTCGTTGCGGGACACTTTCAGCTCCCGCCGGACCCGACCGCCTGAGAGCACGCTGCGGCGGGAACGCAAGGAGCGGCGCGAGTTTCTGTTTGCGGAGAGCGTTTCGGTGCGGCGAAGACCTTGGCCAAACAAAGACTCCTGACGCCTTTCTCTCTGTGCCATGGCCTTTGAGATCACCATTACGGAGGACGCGGAAGCGCAACTGCGGGCCCTGCCGGTTCGCGAACAACGGATCCTGGAAGCGGCGATCCTCGCACGGCTTCGAGACCAGCCGACGACCCCGACCAAGGCCATCAAGAGGCTGCGTCCGAACCCGCTGGCCGAGTTTGAACTCCGCGTCGGGGACCTCCGCGTGCTGTATAATTTGGAGGGACGGGAAGTCGTGCTTCTCGTGGTAGGGCGGAAGGTCGGCAATAAGCTCATCGTGGGGAATGAGGAGTTTTATGGGCACGAAGATGATCCCTCTCAGTCGACTGGAAGCGGATCCGAAGGGGACGCTGGCTGAGTGCTGTGAATCCGGTCAGGCAATCGTTGTGGAACTGCCGGACCATCGTCTGGTCGCCATTCAGTCCTTGGAGGCGACCGACGACGATCCGCTGGTCAGCGACCTATTGGAATCGAACGCGGCGTTTCGGGCGCTTGTGGCCAAGTCGAAGGCGAGCCGGCGCAAGCCGTTTGGGGACGGGTCCAATACGGGTGGCGTCGGCCCGCCCTGAGAACACGTTGCGAGGTGTGTCCCTTGGACTGAGGTCCACTGTGTGGAACTTCAATTACGTTACGTCAATCGTCTACAAACACGACTATGTCTATCGCGTCGTCTTTGACGATGGCCTGGAGGGCGACGTTGACTTCGCCCAGTACGTCGGCAGCGGCCCCGTCTTCGATGCCCTCAGAGAGTTGGCGCTGTTCCGGCAAGCCAGGATCGATGGCGATACGACCTCTTGGCCCAACGGCGCGGACATAGCGCCTGAGACGCTCTATGAGAGAATCGAGAGCGCCAACAAGGCGCCGCAGCCACGTGTTCAAGCGGGGCGCAAACGGCGTCAAGAGGCCCGCCGACATCCTCGAGGTATGATCTCTGCTGTGCCGGCACCAAGACCAACCGCCGCTGGAAACTGGAATTCAGCCTGCGCGTGGACGCGGATTGACGTGGTCTTGGTCGACAATCCTTGACAACCGGTTTGAACGCCAGTACGCTACAAGCGCGTGAACCGCCACGTGGGGGGCCGATGGGCGTCCATCGATTCACGTGGTGACTTTCAGCGAGGTTTACGGTCTGCAGCGAAAGGCTAGCGTCATGGCGAGCAAGAGGGTCAGCCAAGGAAACAGCGCCCGTCGATCAACCGCCCGGGCGGGCAACTCCGGGGCACCTGTAACACCGTCACGGAAGAGGTACAAGAGAAACTTCCTGAAGCAGGTCATCGCCCGGATCGACTTCACGTCGCACATTCCGACACTCGATGAGGGCCCGCCGCAGAGCGTCGTTCAAGCGATCAAGAAGCAGTTTCCGATCGCGGAGCCGAGGAAACAGGTCCTACAGCAGGTCATGTTCTCGACCTCCGCGGGCGTGCAGCAATCCCGGCAGGAAACGTACCAGTGGATGTACCACTCCCGGAAGCGGGACAAGCTCATCAACGTCACCGGCGAGTTTATGTACGTCGAGTATAAGAGTTACGAGTCGTTCGACATTCTTCGAAACGACTTCCTGATTGCCACGAACGCGCTGTTCGACGCCGTCGACGGCCTCCAGGTGAAGCGGCTCGGCTTGCGGTACATCGATAACCTGGACTTTCCGAAGGAGAAGAATCCGACTGAATGGGAGCAGTATCTCCACCCCGATGTCCTCTCGGCGTTCAACCTCGCCGACGATCCGGCGACGGTTGCCCGCGCGTTTCATGTTCTGGATCTGAACTATGGCGACATGAACATGCGGTTTCAGTACGGAATGGCGAATCCCGACTTCCCTGCGGTCGTGAGGAGGAAGCTTTTCACCCTCGACCACGACGTGTACTGCGCCCGGCTGCTGGGCAGGGAAGAGATCCCGCAGTATCTCGACCGATTTCACGAGAGAATCAACGCGTCCTTCGAGCGGGTCATCACTGACGGCCTGAGAAAGAAGATGGGACTAGCCCATGACCAGCGAAGAGCAACTGTTCTCGCCTGAATACCGGAAGGGCGCACCTACGCACATCGACGAGGCCGCTCCTGCTGAACAGCCACCGATCGAGATGCAGCTCGAAGCGGAGATGAAGGAGGCGGTGAAGGTTTACGGCACAGGGAAGCCGAAGCGCGAAGTGATCAGAGCAAACATCATCCATGATTAAGGTCCGCACGCAGAACGTCGCACGCGTTTGCCAGGGCGACATATTCCGGGACGTGGCATACACCGAGTATGTCTCGGAGATGGCAGGTGTCATCGAGGTCTCTCGAATTGTCTTCCCTCTGGTCATCGTTCTTTCGCAGGATTGCGACTTGAAGCAGGACTACGGCGTCAGATGGTCACGCAAGAAAACGCAGAACGAGGACAAGACGCTGTTTTCCGTACTCGTCGCTCCCCTTTATAACCTCGAGCACGTATACGTGGGCGAGCACCTTTCCGAGCTCGAAATGGCCATGCAGACGATCAACAAGAACAAGACGCCGGGCTCGAACCTGCGGAACAATGAGACGCCGCGATATCACTACCTGGAGTTTCCGCCCAGCGTTCCCATTGTCCCGTCAGTGATCGACTTCAAGCATTACTTCTCCGTCAACGTCAGCTATTTGAAGAAGCTTAAGCCATCGAGTTTCGTCTGCAAGGTGGCACAAATCTACCGAGAGGACATATCGCACCGCTTTGCCAGCTTTCTCTCGCGCATCGGACTCCCATAGCACCACAGGGGGAAGACGAAAGGTGCGAGGAACCTTTCCATCACGGGCAGGTCACCCTATCGTTCCTCAGCCGTGGAGAGTGTCCAAGAAGTCATCCGGGGCAACCTCCGCCTGCTTCAGAACGCTGTGCAGCGTACCGGCCTTCAACTCGCGGTGAATCCTCGCCGCTGATCCGCGGCAGTTTAGGCACAACTCACCTCGAACGTGGTCACCCACGCGCGTCCCGCAGTGGCGACCGGGAACTCCTCCAGGTACAACTCCGTCGCCTCCTTCAGGTTGGCAATCGCTTCAGAAATCGTCTCGCCTTGCGTCGTGGAAAACCTCGGTGCGGCGGACTACAATAAGGCGCTCCCGGCGGCGAGTGCGGCATGCCGCCGCAAGATCGGGCCGGCTCCGTATCGCGCGACGCCACTTGGGCTGCTTCACCTGGAGAATGGTTCCATGAGAGATTCGCTCACTCGCAGGGAGTTTGTACGAAGATCGTGCGGCTTGCTGGCGGGGGCCAGCGTGGCGTCGCTCGCTGGCGGCGTTGCGGCAAGCAAGCCGACGGGGCAGGCCCTTTGCGTCAGTTGCCGCGACCCGCATCTCAAGGTCACCGGGGAGAAGGATTGCTGGTCGGCGCTTGAGAAGCTCGGGGCGCAGGGCGTCGAGGCCACGATCACCGAGGACCTCTCCTTGTCCGAGTTGTTCAATCCTGCCAAGAAGTACTCGGCGGCCACGGCCGGCGGAATCGAGCGGCTCGCGGCCGACATGAAGGCCGCGCAACAGCGGATCACCGCGTTTTGCATGTACAACCGCTTCGACGACCGGCCGGATTTCGAGCTGGAGTGGGGCATCAAAGTCGCGCGGGCCGCCGAGGCGTTGGGCGTCAAGGCCATCCGCATCGACGTCGTGCCGCACAAGCTCTCGGGGTCGGAGTTCCTTCAGTTCTCGATTCGCATCCTGCGGAAGCTCCTCGCCGCGACCGAATCGACCGGCGTCACCTTCGGAATCGAGAATCACGGCGGGACCACCAACGACCCGGCGTTCCTGAAGGCCCTCTTCGACGGCGTCGGCTCCGGGCGGCTGGGGCTCACGCTCGACACGGGGAACTTCTATTGGTTTGGGCACCCGCTCTCGAAGCTCTACGAGCTGTACGAGACGTTCGGCCCCCGCGTGTTCCACACGCACTGCAAGAGCATCCGGTTCCCCGAGGGCGAGCGCGAGAAAAAGCGGCCGATGGGCTGGGGGTACGAAAAGTACTGCTGCCCGGTCGATGAGGGCGACATCGACTTCCGCCGCGTGGTTGCGATCCTCCGGAAGTCGGGCTACGCCAACGACCTCTGCGTCGAGGACGAATCGCTGGGCAAGTACCCGGCCGCCGAGCGGGCCGCGATCCTCGCCCGCCAGGTACGCTACCTGAAGGGCCTCAGTTAGGCGACGAGCCCCGGATCCGCACCCGCACCGGGCCGGAAGAGCCGCGGTGGACGACCGAGATCAGCAGGGTCCCGTCCGCGGCCAGGGCTGCCAGGGCGTCGATCACGGGGAAGGAACACTCGCGGGCGGCCTCTCGGAGCTGCGGCTCGGCAGAAAACCCGCTATCGACCGACTACGTCTCCCTCCCCTTCGGGTTGCTGGTGCGGCGAACGCGGGCAACTACGGGCCGTTGGCTGCCTCACTTCGCGCGGCATTCGCAGGCTGCCCTGGAGTTTGGGACCCTGGACCTCGGAAGGGGAGTGGGAGGTCATACACGCAGTTCGGCGCTGCTTCGGGGGACTTGCTCACACGAGCGGCCTCGAGGACGTTGGAGCCGTAGATCTCCAACATTGTGAGTTTCGGCAGCGATTTGACGCGCTCCAGCCCAGCGCGCGTCACCCCTGTATTTCCGCCCAAGTACAACTGTTCGAGTTCGGTCAGCCCTTTGAGGTGTTCCAGGCCAGCGTCCGTGACCTGCGTCTGGTTGAGCGTCAACCGTTTCAGTCGAGTTAACCCTTTGAGGTGTTCCAGCCCAGCGTCCGTCACCTGGACGAAGTAGACAATCAACGATCTTAGCTGCGTCAGCCCTTTGAGGTGTTCCAGGCCAGCGTCCGTCACCCTGCTGTGAGAGATGGACACATGTGTCAGTTCCGTCAACCCTTTGAGGTGTTCCAGCCCCGCGTCCGTCACGTTGTCGGCAAAGAGGGTGCGGAGTTTGGTCAACCTGGGGAGGAGTTCCATCCCTGCGTCGCTTTGGACTCGCGCCTCAGCAACGTTTACGAAGAAGTCCTTTCCCAGCAGGTTTTCGAGG
>CAYGZA010000044.1:0-18417 GCA_964354135.1 uncultured Planctomycetaceae bacterium | reverse complement strand
CCAAGAGCAGCGTTCGCAGGCTGTACTGAAACGGGCGGCGATGGGGTTTGGCGGCGAAAGTCATGTCAGAGAACCTTGCACCTGGGTAACGATTGCCGGCGCCTACTCGCCCCCCGTCCGCAGTCCGGTTGCCGGGGAGCCATCATCGCGTCACCGGGAATTGCGGCAGTTCGGCACTGCTTCGGGGGACTTGGTCACACGAGCGGCCTCGAGGACGTTGGTGCCGTAGGTGTCCACCAACATTGTGAGTTTCGGCAGCGCCTTGACGCGCTCCAGCCCAGCGTGCGTCACCCCTATATTTCCGCCGAAGTACAACTGTTCGAGTTCGGTCAGCCCTTTGAGGTGTTCCAGGCCAGCGTCCGTGACCTGCGTCTGGTTGAGCGTCAACCGTTTCAGTCGAGTTAACCCTTTGAGGTGTTCCAGGCCAGCGTCCGTCACCTGGACGAAGCAGAGAATCAACGATCTTAGCTGGGTGAGCCCTTTGAGGTGTTCCAGGCCAGCGTCCGTCACCCTGCTGTGATAGATGCACACATGTTTCAGTTCCGTCAACCCTTTGAGGTGTTCCAGGCCAGCGTCCGTCACGTTGTCGGCAAAGAGGGTTCGGAGTTGGGTCAACCTGGGGAGGAGTTCCATCCCTGCGTCGCTTTCGACTCGCGCCTCAGCAACGTTTACGAAGAAGTCCTTTCCCAGCAGGTTTTCGAGGTTTACGAAGAAACCCGTTCCCAACAGATTGTCGAGCCAAGCCGGCGCTGAACGCTCCGGGGGAAACTTCTCATCCGCGTACTTGACGCTCCCGCCCGACGCGAGGATCGCCTCCACCGCCTCGCGCTGCCTTCCAGCGCTGCGCAGCGTGGCGCCGAGCCAACTCAAGGGGAGGCTCGCCAAGAGCATCACCAAGAGCAGCGTTCGCAGGCTGTACTGAAACGGGCGGCGATGGGGTTTGGCGGCAAAAGTCATGTCAGAGAACCTTGCACCTGGGTAACGATTGCCCGGCACTTGACAGGACCGCTGCCCATGGCCGTCTCCCTGAAACCAAGAAGCACCTCGGCGCCTCTTATGGGAAAGGATGTCGAACCATCGTGGGCACGGCAGAACACCCACGGAGGCCGCCGATAAAGTGCCAGTATAGCCAATCGCGGAGCCGCGTCAAGCCGCCGCGAAGTGAGTATTGGGGAATATACAGACCCCAATTGAGGTTGATGTCCGCGCTCGGCCTCCCGAAGTACCGCCAGCCGGGCGGATCGTCAGGCACGCTGCCGCCCATGGCGACCGCATCGCCGTGGCCTACTGGGGCGGCACGCTCCAGGTGTTTGGTGCATCGGGTGAGATGCGGAGTCAGCAAGCCGCAGCAGGGCCGCATACCGATCGACCCGCCGGGCGCAGAAGTCCGCCAGGTGTTTCCGGGGCCGCGTCGTTTCTCCCAGCGCGACCCATTGTCTGGCTGCTTGGGGCAAGCCGGCCAGCACGCCCACGCCCCAGCCGGCGAGCATTGCGGCACCCAGCGGCGCTCCTTCGGCGCGGGCGACTCGCCGCAAGGGAATCTGGAGCGCGTCGGCCTTCAGGGCGTTCCACAGGCCGCTCTCCTGGCCGCCGCCGGTGACGCGGAGCTCGCGGATCTGCCTATCCCCGTAGAGTCCGCAGAGCCCTTCTTGATAAAGGGCGTACTCCAGGGCGACTCCTTCCAGAACCGCGCGGTACAGATGCGGGAGTCCGTGGTCCCACGCGAGGCCCACCCAGGCGCCGCGAAGGTCGGGCTGCGCCGGGCAAACGCGCCCTCCCAAGTGCGGCACAAAGATCGGCAGATCGTCGCGGGGCTCCAGCGCGGCTGCCTGCGCGTCGAGGTCCGCGAGGCTCGCGAGCCGCTTGCCAGCGGCACGGCCGCCGCCGGCCAGCTCCCGGCGGAACCACTCCAGGTTCATGCCGCCGCCGTTGATGTAGGCATACGGGTGCCATAAGTCCGGGACCGCGGACCGGCCGCAGGCCAACATCCGCCGCTTCACGTCCGGGCGAAACGCCGACGTGGTGGCGGCGAAGACCGACGCCGTTCCCGCCACGTCCACCCCAACGCCCTCCTCGACGGCGCCGCAGGCCAGGAAGCTGGCCACGGTGTCGCCGCACCCGGCTACCACGGGAATGCCCGGCCGCAGGCCGCAACGCCGCGCCGCCGCCGGCGCAAGCTCGCCGACGACCGCGTGCGGGTCCACGATTCTCGGCAGCTTCGCCTCGTCCACGCCGAAGAGCCGGCAGAGCTCGCCGTCCCACGCCGCCCGGGCGTTGTCGGCGAACCCGGAAAAATGGAGATAGCTCTTGTCGAGGAAGGCCCGCGAGCCGTCGAGCCCGCAGAGCCTCATCGCCGCGTAGCCGCCGGGCTGCACGAACGCGCAGATCGCCCGGTAGGTCTTCTTGCGCTCGTGCATCCACCAGAGGATCTTGGGCCCGTGATTGAAGCTGGGAGGGCAGCCCGTCCGGCGGGCAATCTGCTCGCCGGCGGCGAGGTCCATTTTCTTGATGTAGGGGCCGCAGCGGGTATCGAGCCAGGAGTCGTAGGGGGTGACGTGCCGCCCGTCGCGGCCGACGCCGAGGATGCCGGCCATCTGCCCGTCGATGCCGATCCCCGCAACGTCTCCGCGGCCGAGTCGGGCCTGGGCGATGCACTTCTTGATGGTCGCGCAGACGGAGGCGAACTGCCGCTCGGGGTCCTCCTCGACCACGCCGGGGGCCGGCCGGTGGAGCCGGGAAGGCTGGAACGCCTGGGCCAGGCACTCCCCCGACCGGTCAAAGAGCACCGCCTTGGTCCCCTGCGTGCCGATATCGACGCCGATGAGTGCCTTCATTGCCGCGGCTTCTCCGCCTGGCCGTGAACGAGAACAACCTTCATCGCTTCCCCGCCGAGCGCCACGTCGAAGGCCGCGGCCACGTCGTCCGCGGCGAAGCGGTGGGAAACGACCCGGTCGATGGGGATGCGCCCGGCGGCAAGGAGCCTCATCGCCGCGCGGAAATCGCGCGGCGAGCCGCCGGTCACGCCGGTGACCAGGAGCTGCCGGTAGTGGATGAGGTTCGTATCGAGCCGGACCCGCGAGTCGTCCTTCGGTAGGCCGCCGAAGAGGCACAACCGCCCGAACGGCGCTAAGAGCCCCAACGCCTGCTCCTGCACGGAGGCGATCGAACAGGCGGTGATGACCGCGTCGGCGCCCCGCCCCGAGGTTTCGTGCATCACGCGGCCCGCAACGTCCTCCGCGGTTGCGTCGACCACGGCGGTGGCCCCCAGCTCGGCCGCCCGCCGGAGCCGGTCGGCCTGCACGTCCACCGCGACGATCGCGGCGGCCCCGCACAGCCGGGCGAGCATCAGGTGCATCAGTCCGATCGGCCCGGCGCCGAAGACGACCACCGCGTCGCCGGGCGCGATCCGCGACGCCCGATTGCCGTTGACCGCGCACGAGAGCGGCTCCACGAGCGCCGCCTGCTCGAAGGGGATGCCCTCCGGAAGCGGCACCACGCTTCCCTGGACGACGGCCTCGCCGGGAATGCGAACGTACTCGGTGTGCGCCCCGTCCATCGTGATGCCGAAGGCCGTGTAGTCCGGGCACATATTGGGCAGCCCGCGGACGCACATGTCGCACTGCCCGCAGCCCACGTTCGGGGCGACGCCCACCCGCTGGCCGGCCTGAAAACCTCGCGCGCGCGGGCCGGTCTTTGCGACGACCCCGGCAAACTCGTGGCCGAGGACGAGTTCTTGCCCGGGGCGGAGCTTGCGGTGCCCGTTGCGGATGATCCGCAGGTCGGTCCCGCAGATGCTCGACGCCATCACCCGGACCAGGAGGTCGTCCTCGCCGATCTGGGGTACGGGGAGGTCCTTGATGCGGTAGCCGACGTTCTGCGTGTAGGTGGCGGCGATCATGGGGTTTGGCTCCCGCCCACCGCCACGGGTCCGCCGGTGCGAAGCGACCGGTTGGCGGCCAGGACCATTTCGACGGCCCGCAGGCCGTCGCGTCCCGAGACGGCCGGCTCCTCATGGCGGCCGATCGAGCGGACGAAATGCTCCATTTCGGCCAGGTAGGCGTCCTTGAAGAGATTCCGCCAGCTCTTCACCGCGCGGCCGACCACCGTGCCGTCGACCGTGACCTTGGTTGCCGTCTGTTGGGCGACGTGCCCCACGAGCACGAGCCCCTTTTCGCAGAGGATTTCGGCCCGCGCGTCGTAGCCGTAATGGCAGGGGCAGGTGCCGTCCACCTCGCCCAGCGTGCCGTCGGAAAAGCGGAACGTGACCAGGATATTGTCGTAGAAGTCGGGGTGCTGCCGGGTGGCATCCGGACATTTGAAGTTCGCGGCCTCGGCATAGGCACGGACCGGCTCGCTGGAGGTGAACCACCGCAGAGAGTCCAGGTCGTGGCTGTTGACCTCGGCGATGATACCGTTGCTCTTATTGAGGTCGTACATCCACGGCGAGGGGAGCCCCGGGCCGCGGCCGGTGGACTTGATCTTCATGATCCGGCCCAGCTCGCCCGAGTCGACGATCTCCTTGGCGTGGCGAAAGCCTTCGTCGAACCGCCGCATGAATCCGATTTGCAGCTTCACGCCCGCGCGCTCGACCGCCGCGATGATCCGCCGGCACTCCTCAACGGTCACGGCCATCGGCTTTTCGAGGAAGACGTGCTTTCCGTGCCCGGCGGCGGCAAGGGCGATCTCGCAGTGCAGGAACGTCGGCGCGGCGATCACCACGGCGTCGACGTCCGGCCGGGCGACGGCCTCGCGATAATCGGCAAATCGCGCCGATACGCCGAGTTCCTCGCCCAACCGGCCGAGGCACTCCGCATCGGGGTCGCACAACGCAACCAGCCTGGCCGTGGCCATGCGCTGGGCGAGGTTCCGGGCATGGATCGCCCCGGCCCTGCCGGCGCCGATCACGCAGAAGTTCATGTTGTCTCCCAAGACCTGTGGACGAAGAAAACTCCCGGAAGGGCGCGACTCAGCGGTTGAAGTAGTTCGGCTCGACCTTGCCCCGACTCCCCGTTTTGACCGCGTGGAGCCAGACGAGGTTGTACGCCAGGTTGCCGGCCATCATGTCGCCTTCGTAGTGGTCGATGCCGGTCGCCCCGCGGAAGAGCCCGCGGTGGAAGAGCCGCTCGACGGCAAGCTGGGCGTATCGCTCCGCCTGGTGAAGATGATCCGGCTTGCCGGTAAGCTCGTACAGGTCGGTGAACAGACCGAGGATGGCGGCATAGACGTGGGCACGGACGATCTCGGTGGGCGGCGGCGGATCGTGCGCGGCGTAGTAGGCGGCAAACGCCTCGGCCAGCTTGAGCGCCCGCGGGTCGCCCGTCAAGCGATGCGCCGCCACAACCAGCGCGGCGTCGTCCGCGGCAAATCCTCCTCCGTAGCCGTATTCGTACGGCTTGGCGTAGTCCCCCGCGGCCTCCTCGGGCTTGACTCCCAGGGAAAAATCGACGAGGAAACGGCCCTCGGCGGGTCGATGAGGCAGCCGGAGAATGCTGTCCAGGAACGTCTTGGCGGTCCTCTCGTAGGAATCTCTCGCCTCGCCGGCCGGCAGCAGCCGCGCGGCCTCCAGCACGCTGACGGAGAAGCTGAGCATCGTCTCCGACGAGGCCGACCGCGGATCGCGGCCCGGGCAGCCCGGCGGCAATCCGGTGATCGGGTCGCGGGCCCGCCAGTGCTTGTCGATCATCCTGCGCGACCACTCGAGGTACTTGGCCTCCCCGGTCTTCGCGTACAGGAAGGTCCAGAGATGGACGTAGAATCCGCCGTGCCGCGGGAAATCGAGATACCCCAGCCTCGCGGGCCGCGGCGTGGGGAGGGGCCGGCGGATGTCGGCGTGGCGATCGAACGCGAACGTCTCCAGGTTCACGACGTGATTGAGCAGTCCGTCGGCCTCGCCGCGGACCGCCTCGGGATTCAGCTCCCAGAGACGCTCCCAAAAGGCGGCCGGGACACCGCCGAGGAACTCGTGCGTCGCGTGGCCCGGGGCCTCGCGGTAGAAGTCCCAATGGGCGTGCTCTCCCCAGGGAAACAAGCCGGTCGGCTGGCGGCAGTTGGTGAGAAAGAACTTCAGGTAGTCCGTGACTGCCCGGCGGTACTTCGCCTCGCCCGTCAGCTCGGTCAGGCAGTCCGCCGCGCGCAGGAGCATCACGTCGTGGAACAGATTGCCTCCGCGGACCGTCCGGTCGCCGAAGCGTTGCCCGGGGACGTTGGCGGGCGTGTCCTCCGGGTTGCGGTGGCTCTCCATGTCCAGGAGCGAGGCGAACATGGGGCTCCGGACCGGCCCGTACCGATCCGTGCCCTCGCGGATCATCGTGTCCAGAAAGCTCCGGCTATAGTGCAAGTACCCCTTGGCCGGATCGAAGCGCTCGCCGGGAAAGACGATCTTTTCGCCCATCGCCCGGCGGAGCAGCGATCGCTCGGAGTCCTTTTCATCCGCGATGGGCGAGTCTTTCAGCATCCGGCCTTCGGCGCCGGGCGCGGCCGCGTAGACCTCGATCTCGTGCAGCCGCGGGAAGGCGTGATCGTCGCGCCAGGTATCGCGGATCCGCAAGCGCAAGCGAGTGGTCTTCACCGGCTCGACGTCCACCACGGTCCGCACTTCGCGCGTGCCCCGTACGACCGCCAGCGGCGAGGCCCCCGCCCAGGTCTTGTCCGCCCAGGCATAGAGCTCGAAATCCTTCAAGGCCAGCCGCTCGCGGAAGACGATCGAGACGAGGACCACGCGCTTGACGACCACGGGGGCGTCGAACCGGAGCACGACGCTGCTCGGCTGGAAGCCGAGCGGATGGCTTTCGCCCACCCACTTGGTTTCCGGGTCGCCGTCGATCGCGTTGCGGACGTCGAACTCCGCCCCGGGCGTGGCGTGCGAGGAGCAGATCCGGGCGTGGCGGGTCAGATCGACCCTGACGAGATCCTCGCCCGTCGGAGTCCTCTCCTGTGCCATCCAGAAACACGCTCCGCAGGCAAACGCGATTCTCGCGAGGGTGTTGGTCATGTCTATCCTCACAGTTGCGCCCAGACTTCCGAAGTCTTAGGTAGTAGGCTGGGGCGAATGCCCCAGCCTACGCCTGTGCCGGGCCGACACGGCCCGGCTGGCGAGCGACGCTACGGCGCACTGCGTTGCGGCACCCGGTCGCGGTATCTCGGGGGGATGTTCCACTTGGACGGTTCCTGGGCGGCCTGCTGGTCGGTGATGAAGCCGAAGTAACGGCCGCGCCAGTATGCGTCCAGGTAGGCGGCCCCGCCCAGGTCGCGGCGGGTGTTCTTCTCGAATTGCAGCCGCAAGGCGGCGAATTCCCAGCGGGCCGAGCCGCGCTTCAGGCGGTAGAGCCCGGCCGGCGTGCCGGCGTAGACGTAGTCGCCGGCCGCGGGCGTGAAGACCGTCCTCACTTTCGGGATGTCCAGCCCGGCATGGCACTCCTTCCACGTGCGGCCGTCGTCGCGGCTGACGTAGAAGCCCTTTTCGGTCGCCGCGTAGAGCGTGCTCGGCTCGCCAGCGTCGTAAGTCACCACCTCCACCGGGTGCGGGAACGTGTCCATGAGCAGCTTGGCCATTACGGGGTAAGTGCCCTTTTCGCGGAACATCTTCATCACCGACGCCTGGCTGTAGGTCCAGTTGGCGCCTCCGTCGCCGGAGCGCGAGAGCAGAGTCCCCACGAGATCGCGGGAGAACATCCCCTCCTGCTTCAGATTCCGCAGGGAGAGCTTGTAGCCGCAGATCAAGTCGCCCGGCTTGCCCGGCCGGACCAAGAGCCACGGGTACATCCCTACGTACTCTTCGTAAGCGAGCCTGACCGGCGGGCCCCACGGGCCGCCCTCGAGCGGCTTGCGTCGCAGCTCGTCGTCGAACAGGCCGTAAACCGTGCCCGGCTCGCCCTGGGCGAGGATGAGCCGCACGTTCTGACCCGGCGGGACCTGGGGCGTCAGGTTCTCCCATCGCTCGCCGGTCCATTTCTCGCCGAAGTCGATGCTGCGGTAGACCGCGTTTCGCGTCACCGCGTACAGCCGGTTGGCATTGGCCTGGTCAAGCTGGAGGTCCGTCAGCTCGCCGCAATCCGCCGGCAGCGGCAGCCTGGACCACGACTGGCCGCCCGTGGTGCTGCGGAACGCGCCGGCGGGCGTCGCAAGGAAAACGAGCCGCCGTTTCGCGCCGCACACGATCTTGAGCGGCGCAGGGACAGGGCTCGGGCCGATCCACTTCCAGGTCCGGCCGCCGTCTCCGGAGCGGTAGAGATCGCCGGCCTCCTCGGCCGCGTAGAGAACGGCGGGGTCGTCCTGGGCCGCGTCCAAGGCTACGACAATGCGGCTCAGCCAGCCGTCGAGCCGGTAGAGGTGGCCCTTCCAAAGGTACTCGTTGTCCCAGGCGGCCTCGAACAAGGGGAGCGGCTCCTTGGCCAGCGGTCCGTCCTTGGGGACGTCGTCGCGGAGGCTGTTCATCCGCGGCTGGAAAAACGTGTCCGTCGGATGGGTCTGGAGCGTCCAGAGGGCGTCGTCCAGGTATTGTTGTTTGTCCGGGGCGTTGGGCGTCAGACCCAGGTAGATGTAGCTGAACAGCGGGCACTTGCTCCGCTGGTGCCCGGCCCACATGGCGTCCAGAACGACCCGATAGAAGGCCAGCAGCTTGGGGTCCGTCTCCATGTGGAAGAGGTTATCCATGTGGCAGAAGACGTGCTCGCCGTCGTCCGAGTCGAGGTGGCTGGAGCGCCGAAAGCTCGTCCGCGTGCGAAAGCCGTACTGGGTCGCGAGCTTCTCGTATTGCTTCTGGAACTTCTCCTTGCCGGTGGCATGGTGGGCGACCTTCAGGCCCGCCGCCGCCATGATGGTCCGCAAGTTCGGGGTTTTCCCGTCAGTCAGCCCGAGAATGGTCTCGCCGCCCTTCTGCGGCTCCTTGGTGGGCAGGAGCAGGTTGTTGTCGGCCCAGATGCTCACCAGGTCGTCGATCGCCTGGCGGCATTTCTCTTTGTACTCTCCCTCGGCCGCCAAGCGGTAAAAGACCCCATAGCCGTGGATCGCGTCGCTATAGTTGTGGTGACTCGGCGAGCCTCGCCAGCGCAGGTCCTTGTGCTCGCCGGCGCCTTGGTACCAGTAGTTGGCCGCCTTCGCGCCGGTGCGCTCCTCCTCCGTCGGTCCGTGGCCGTAGAGATACCCCCGGGCCTGAAACCCGCGGATGCCGGTTACCTTCTGCAAGCGGTGCACGGCGTCGAAAATGGCATTGACGTGCTCGCGGGCCGCCTTGATCTGGTCCGGGGTGCCCGCCTTCTTGACGAAGGCGTAGCGGTAGGACTCGCCCGCCAGGTGATTGGCGGTCCAGCAGCAGGTGTGCATTACGTTCGAGATGCCGTCGGTGGAATGATCCACCGGGGCGCCGTCCCAAGGGACCTCGACCTGCGACGGATAGAGCCCGTCGATCCAGTGCCACTTGCGGACCTGCTCCTCCAGAACGTCCGCCTTCTTCTGAAGAGGCTGATACCAGGTGTCGTCTCCGGCAAGTGCGCCGGAAGCGGCGGCAAGTGCCAGAATCGCGCCGAGGATTCGTGCCCGGGTTAGGGTCATGTCTTCCCTTTCATGGGCTCAAGAGGTCGACCGTTTTGTCTTGTCCTTGCACCACCGACACGCGGATTCCCACACGACGGGCAATGTCCGCTGCCGGCTCCTTGAACTGTAACCGCTTGTATAGTCTAGGGTTACTATATCTTCGTGGAGCGAGCCGCGTCAAGGATGCGGAGAATCCGGGTGGAGCCACGGATTGCGGGGCTCACGCGGCGGCCGTTACTGCCGAAATCCTCGTCAAGTCGCTCATCTCCCTATTTCCCTGGCGGGAGCGAACGTTAAGCTGGGAGCACGAGAACCGTGCGGTCCCGCACAAGTTGTGAACAACCGTCTATGCAGGAGGATTGGCCGTGACCAAGCGAGCGGTCGTTGGACTGGTGTTGCTCCTGGGCCTTCTGAAGGCGGCCGTCCTGCCCGCCGCCGACGACTTGGCGGGCGGCTTCGTCAATCCGCCGGGTGCGGCCAAGCCCTGGGCCTACTGGTGGTGGCTGGACAGTTTCGCCACCAAGGAGGGAATCACCCGGGACCTGGAGGAGATGAAGCGGCAGGGGATCGCCGGGGTGCTGCTGTTTGACGCGGGGGAAGGCGGTCCCCATGCTCCGGATGGGCCGGTGTTCATGAGCCCGGCGTGGCGGGAACTCTTCAAGCACGCGATCCGCGAGGCCGACCGGCTGGGGATCGAAGTCGGCGTGAACCTGTGCAGCGGATGGAACGCCGGCGGCACCTGGGTCACGCCCGAGCACGCCGCGAAGGACCTGGTCTGGTCGGCCGCGCCCGTGCAAGGCCCGGGCCCGATCGACAAGGTCCTGCCCATGCCGGCGGCGCGGGAGAACTACTACCGCGATGCGGCCGTGATCGCCTTTCCGGCCCGCGGCCCGCTGCCCGGTGCGCCGGCCCCATGGAAGCACTGGGATCTCAAGGCCGCCCGAACCTTCCTCAACGGGCTCCCGGACACGCTGCACGAAGAAAACCCGCAGGCCCCGGGCGAGCGGGACTGCGAGAGCCGGCAGGTGATCGACCTGTCGAGGCACGTGGACGCCTCGGGCCGGCTCGCGTGGAATGCGCCCGCCGGAGCGTGGACGGTGCTGCGATTGGGCTATACGCTCTTGGGCGCGAAGACAAAGTGCGTCAGCCCGGGCGCCATCGGTTACGAGATCGATTTCTTCAGCCGCAAGGCGATGGACCTGCACTTCGCCGAGACCGGCGAGAAGATGATCGCCGATGCCGGGCCGCTGGCCGGCAAGACCCTCAAGTACGTCCACGACGACAGCTACGAGGTGGCCGGCCCGGACGGCCTCCAGCCCACGTGGACCCCGGAGCTCCGCGCCGAGTTCCAGAGGCGGCGGGGCTACGACCCGCTCCCCTACCTGCCGGTGCTCGCCAAGCGGATCGTCGATAGCCGCGAGGTGTCCAACCGCTTCCTCTGGGACTACCGCCGCACGATCGGCGACCTGTTTGCGGACCATCACTACCGGCGGATGCGAGAGCTTGCACAACGCCACGGGCTCGGGACCCATCCGGAATCGGGCGGGCCGTTCTGGCTGCACATCGACGGCCTGGAGTGCGAGGGAATCAACGACGTCCCGATGGGCGAGTTCTGGAAGCGAGTACCCGAGCCCGACGGCGCCGTGCCGCTTGCCAACTGGTACCCCATCTGCGACACGGTCCGGCAGGCCGCCTCCGCCGCGCACATCTACGGCAAGCGGCTCTGCCAGGCCGAGGCATTCACCTCGATGGGCCCGAACTGGGAGGAGGATCTCTTCGACCTGAAGGACATCGGCGACCGGGCGTTCTGCGCCGGGCTCACGCGCAACGTGCTCTGCTTCTACGTACACCAGGGGCGGCTCGACGTGAAGCCGGGCTACCAGTGGGAGGCGGCCGGCACGCACTTCGACCGCAACGTCACCTGGTGGGACCAGAGCCACGGGTGGCTGAAGTACCTGGCCCGCTGCCAACAGATGCTCCAGCAGGGGCTGTTTGCGGCCGATCTCTGCTACTTCTACGGCGAGGACGTGCCGAACTACGTGCCCGCCAAGACCCACATGCGGCCGCCGCTCCCCAAAGGCTACGACTGCGACACGACCAACGCCGACGTGCTCCTGCACCGCATGAGCGTGAAGGCGGGGCGGCTGGTGCTGCCCGACGGAATGAGCTATCGCCTGCTCGTGCTGCCGGAGCGGACGACCATGTCGCCCCACGTGCTCCGCAAGATCAAGGAATTGGTCGAGGCCGGCGCGACGGCGGTCGGCCCGAAGCCCGAGCGGGCCCCGGGCCTGACCGGCTACCCCCAGTGCGACGCGGAGGTGAAACGGCTGGCCGACGCGCTGTGGGGCGAGGTGGACGGCCGGAAGACAAAAGAGCGCAGCGTCGGCCAGGGGCGGATCGTTTGGGGTAAGACGCTCCGGGAAATCCTTGCCGCCGACGGCGTGCCGCCGGACTTCGAATACCGAGGCACCCCGAAGGACGCGAACCTGGACTTCATCCACCGCACCTGCGACGCCGCCGAGATCTACTTCGTCTCCAATCAGCAGAACCGGCCGGAGACCGCGGAGTGCAGCTTCCGCGTCGCGGGAAAGCACCCGGAACTCTGGGACGCCGTGACCGGCGAGCGCTGGGACGCGACGGACTTCCGCCAGGAGGGCGGCCGGACGACCGTGCCGCTGGAGTTCGCCCCGCGGCAGGCGTGGTTTGTCGTGTTCAGGCGAGCGGCGGGCAGCCAGGGGCGAGCAACGAGCAAGAGGAACTTCCCAACGCTTGCGACAGTACAGGAGTTGGCCGGCCCGTGGACGGTACGCTTCGACCCGAAATGGGGCGGGCCGGAGTCGGTGGTCTTTGAGAAACTGGAGGATTGGACCAGGCGGCCCGAGCCGGGGATCAAGTTCTACTCGGGCAAGGCCACCTACGAAAAGACCTTCGACCTGCCGGAGGCCCTGCGCCAGCCCGGCAAACGGATTTACCTTGACCTCGGCAAAGTGAAGAACGTGGCCGCGGTCCGCCTGAACGGAAAGGCCCTGGGCGCGGTCTGGACGGCGCCCTGGCACGTGGAAATCACCGCCGCCGTGCAGCCGGCGGGCAACAAGCTCCGGATCGACGCGGTCAACCTTTGGCCGAACCGCCTGATCGGCGACGCGGCCCTGCCGCCCGAGAAGCGGCTCGCGGTGACCAACGTCGCGAAGTTCAAGAAGGACTCGCCGCTCATGGAATCGGGCCTGCTGGGCCCGGTGACGCTGAGAGTCGCCGAGAGGACCGTGGCTCGGTGATCTCAGGGTCGAAACGGGGTTTCACGATCACGCGATGTCGCTGAGAAGCCGGCGCAGGAGAGCGTGCCATGGCACCTTCAACCCACCGAGACATCCTGTGCGTGCTCGTCGTCGCACTCTCCCTGTCGATCGGCTGGGGGATTCGCGGGAACTTCGGCCACGAATACGGGGCGATGGTTCGTTCGGCCATCACCTGATGCTGACGTATTGTGAGACGAGAACGCAAACCGACAGAACGGCACCGTAGATGAAAATGAAGAGCAGCCCGGCCCAGAGGTCTCCGCGGCCGGACTTCTGCGGGTAGATGATCCAATCCGCAACGGCGTACGTGGCGAAGCTGATGATGAAGCCGAGCAGGCAGATGGCCATCAGTCTGAAGTCGAACCCAGCCCCGACGTACAGACAGGCGGCCCCAAAAAGCACGATGCCGAGCATTCCGACGGCCCTGAGGGCCTTCGCCAAGAGGTCCTTGGAGCGTCGGGCGCGCCTGGACCGGATGCGACGATGCTCGTCCATCGGCCCACCTGCCTTTCCCCGCGTCACTCCACCCGCACGGTCGCCAAGCCGGAGGCGCGGATCGGCACGGCGATCACCCCGTCGCGGATTTCCAGCGGACCCTGCGGTTCTTCCACCAGGTTGCACGCCGTGGCCTTCTTGGCGGGGATCGACGGCAGCTTGACGTGGGCGACCGTCGGCTTGCCCGTCAGTTCCCAGAGCCGCAACACAAGCCCGTCCCCTTCCATCGCCCGGCGGGCGCCGACGACGATCACGTTCGCCTCTTCCACCAACACCAGGCTCCCCGCGGAGTCGGCCAGGGGCCCGCTGGGATTTGCCTCCACGGGCACGGCCAGAAGCGGGTTCGAGGCGGCCCAACCGAACCGGGCCGAGGCCACGCGGTCGGCCGTCTTGCGGCTGGTGATCGAGAAGCGGAACGTGTAGTCGCCCCCTTGGCCCGCCAGGTAGTTGGTGAACCAGTAGTTGTTCATCACATAGGCGTAGATGTGCCCGTTCGCGAAGGGCAACTGCGTCTGCCACTTGCCGCGGTTGATGTCCTGGAAGCAGGCAAGCGGGGCGTCGGGCGTGGCCCAGGTCACGGCCCCTTCCGGCGAATCGACCTCCACGAAATGCTGCACCGTGAACCAGTCGAGACACGCCCCGGGGAGCATGTCGGTGTTGGCCGCGACCACGCCGGCCGGGATCTCGTAGCGGAACGTCGGCTTCTGGGCGGCGAACGGGAAGGCAAAGTAGACCGCCTCTTTCTCGTACGTCTGCGTCTTGGTGAGGTGGTTGACGGCGTCGATCCGCTTGGGGAAGTTCCAGGCGATCACCGCGCTGGCGATCTTGGGCGTCAGGGCCGCCGAGGTCTCGACGACCATCATCTCGCCCAGGTCGCCGAGCTTATAGCGGCGGAGCGTAGCCTTCTCGGGCGACGAGATCGTCAGTTTCGGCTCCGCGCCGGTTTCGATGATCCGCGTCCCCTTGCCGCCGGCCACGTAGAGATACTGGTTGAGGCGGTACGGGGCCTTGGGGTCCACCAGATCGCGGCCGGTCTCCTTATCGACGATGCTCGTGATCGACCCGGCTGCGGAGTCAAACGCGACGCGGTAGTGCCGGCTTTCGATCGTCGTCCCGTCGATCGGCTCCGCCGCCGGGCGGCTCCCCGGCTTGAGCTTGAGCACCCGGTAGCCGCAGGCCGGGACGCTATCGACGAAGACGTATGTCCCATGGGCCGTATCGCAGCAAGGCAAGCTGGGGTCGATCACGGTCCCGTCGGGCAGGTTCACGCGGAGTACGTCGCCCCGCGGCCAGCTCGTCGGGTTGATGACCACCAGCGAGCGGCCGTCGGTCCGCACCAGCCCCGCCAGCCCGCGGGCCCCTTGATCCACAAGCGCCTTGCTCTGCCGGTCGGCATCGACGGCAAACTGGGCCTTGATCTTCCACTGGGACTTGGTGAACTCGGTTTCCGGCTGGTCGATCGAGCAGTAGGCGCCCCACGTGTGCTCGTCGTAGAGGAGGCAATTGCGCCACGCGGCCTCGATCGCCTCGGCCGGATACGCCGCCTTGGGGTCGATGCGCCGGGCCAGGACCAGGAGCTTCTCCGCGTTGGCCACGGCCTCATGGGCATTGCGGCAAAGAGCGGTCTCGCGGGCCGAAGAGCCGGCCCCGTCCTCCCAGTAGGTCCCACCGCTGCCGCGGTACACCGGCAGCTTGTCGCCGTAATTCTTCTCGACGTACTGGAAGAACTCGTCATTCCGGCAGAGGACGATCTTGGGGAACTCGTATTGCCGGTTCCACTCCCCGACCACTTCGGCCAGCTTGGGGTTCAGGAGCACGTTGTCGCTTACGGCCCCGTGCAGGAAGATCGCGTCGCACGGGTAGTCCTTGCGGCCTTCGTAGCCGCGGATCGCATTGAGCACTTGTGCCCGGGCCTGGGCAAGGCTCTGATCCAGCCCCCAGCCTTGTGCGTGGGCGTAACCGGGGACCCACATCATGAGGACTCGGCTCCCGTCCGGCCCTTCCCACCAGGCCGGGCAGCGGTTGTACATCTGGGTAAACGTCGGGCCGCGGGTATTGTTGATCCCGCTGGAAAAGTACTTGATCCCCGAGCCGGCCAGGATCATCGGGAGCGACGCTTCCTGGGTCGGCACGTCGCTGATCATCGCGCTGGAATACGTGGTGCCCGCGCGGCGGCTCAGCTTGTGGGCAAACCAGCAGAAGCGGCAGGCCTCCTCGTGCGAGCAGAGCCCGGTGAGGAGGTTGCAGTACAGGGCCTGGACGCCGATCCGCCCTTCCTTGGCCAACCGCAGAAAATCCTCCAGCCGCTTGCCCTTGCGGGAGTTCACGTAGTTCTCCGCCTGCCAAGCGACCTCCAGGTTCCACTTGAAGTCCGGGTACTTGGCCGCGAGGTCGATCGCCACGTCGATGTTCTGGCTGTGGCGCTCGGCGCATTCCGGCTGGATGTGGGTGTAGCCGATGTCGGTATGGGAACTCGGGGCGACGAAGATCCGCCACTTCCGCTGCGGCTCGATCGTGGCCGTGACGGTCTTCGAGCGGCCGGCGGCCGTGGCCGTGACCTTGACCTCCAGTGGGCCGGCCGCGTCCGGCACGCCGACCTCTTGCGTGACGGAACCGAACAGCGACACCTGCTTCACGGGGACTTCAATCGTCTGGCCGCCGGCCTCCACGCGGAGCTGTAGCTCGCTCAAGGGCGCGGTGACCGTGGCCGTCACGTCCACGGTACGGAGGACCTTGCCGTCGCGGCGGACGCGAAAGGGAGTGCCGGCGACGGTCACGCTTTGCACGTCCGGCTCGGGCGTCGGGGCCGCGGCGTCGTTCAGGAGGGTGACGGCGTCGTATTGCACCCACGAGCCTTCGGTGCAGGTGAGCACGATCTCGTTCGTCCCCGTCTTGAACATCGTGGCGGGCAGGGTCACTTCGATCTTGTGCGGCTTGCCGGCCTGGGGGTTGGCGAGCGAGGCATCGCCGCCGCCGGGCGGGAGGCGGAACTGCCCGCTGCGGCCCGCCACGGCGACCACGAGCATCGGCGGCACCCCGCCGTGCGTGTCCGCCAGCTCGATCCGGAGCTTGAAGACGCCCCGCGGCTCGTCGGCCAATGGGAAGCGGATCGTCCGCGGGTGGACCCGGCCGCCCGCCCAGGAATCGGTGGGCCCGGGCTGGATGAACGGCCAGTCGGTAGCCGCGTCGCTGCGGCCCACTTCAAACACCACGGGCTTGGCCACGAACTTCTTGGCGTAGGAGGGATAGTCCCCCGCGATCGCCAGCTCCTTGTAGCTCTTGTCCGGCTTGCCGATCTGCCAAACGACCATTTCCGCTCCGGAGGCGACCGAGGCCGCCGTCAACAGGACCGCGATTGCAGCTCGCATCATGATGGTTCTCCTTCATGCCCGAGGATGGCTGTCCCACGGGGCGCTGGCCATGCACCATACTCCCCGGCACGACGCGCCGCAAGCCCCGGTTGACAGGGCCGGCTCCAGGGGGTAGCCTATGCCCAGGTTGCGAGAATCGCTCCGTTGTGGGGGTCCCTTCTGCAATGCTCTCTCTCTGGGCGTTGATCGACGAAGGCGAGGTAGAAGGCTATGCGGCGACCCTCGTCTTGCCGGCCTATTTGGCGCATCTGGAGCTCCGGCCGTTCACGTTCGCCGCACAGGCCGTCAACGGCGACGGGCGGGAGCCGTTGGTCCTCACCTACGTCGGCGAAGGGCGGCTGGAGGAATACCGGCTGCGCCCCAAAGACCACGCCATGGCGATGATCCGCTGCGTGTGTCCCGGCATCGACGCATCGCGGATCCAACTGCCGCAGGACGACGCAAGCTGGCACTGGGCCCCCTCAGCGGAATCCGGCCCGAAGATGCGGGTCTACTTCGCGCCCACAACCCAAGCGCTCAACGACTACATCGGTCAGCCGGTGGCCCAGGATGCCTACGTATCGATCTCGCGCAACCACGTGTTCCTTGGGCGGCCGGTGGTGGAGGCGTATGTGCGTGCGTGGCTGCGGCGTCTGGGAATCGACGAGAGGGCGGCGTCTTTCGATTTCGGAACGCCGTCCGCGGGAATCGATTTTTTGGCCGGGTCCATCGGCGGCCAGATGTTCCTCGACGACGAGGTCATCACCCGGGACCTGCTGCGATTCACCGGCCTGGACGCGGTCCTGGCGCAGGTCGGCGCTTTGGCGAGGTTGGACCTCGACGCGGCGGTCCGGGAGGGGTCGGGCGTGCTGGCCGACGGGATCTACGTGCCACTGGCGACAGAAGACACGACATGACTCGCGCAATCGCGGCAACCCTCTGGACCACTGTTGCGGTGGGCGCGGCATTTCCAGCGATTGCGGCCGAAGATGCCCCCGAGAAACCCGCTGCTCAGATCCGCATCGATCGGGGGCATCCCTGGCGGCCGCCGTTTGGATTGGAGCGAATCGGCCGGCCCTTTACGGCCGTCGTGGAGATCCCCGCGGTCCCGGAGCCGCTCCCGGAGTACTCGCTGGTCGGATACCGCCAAGGGAAAGAAGTCGGCCGGCAGGTCCTGTCCCTGAGCGGCAAGCCGCCGTATACGACTGGCGTGACGTTTGACCCGTGGCCCGAGGAATTGGTGCTGACGGCCGGTTCCGCCGCCGCACGCGAGCCGGCGGTCGTGGCACGGCACAAGGTCGACGTCGTCGCATTCGAGGCGGAAGCGGTCGCTCGACCAGATACGGTAATTCACCCCGTGGACCTGGGGACCATTCTCGTGCCATCGGGTTGGCTCTTGCTGGCCGACGGGCAGCGAGCCAGTCTGGAAGCCGCCGCGATCTGCCGCACGGAGGACCTGCCCGGCGCCCGGCTGGCCGCGTGGTATGGGTCGTCGCCCGAGAACCGCTCCTCCGCCGACATGCCGTTGGCCAGGGACCGCCGCGCCCGAGCCGTCCTGCGGCTTCCGGACGCCCCGGCCGCGCGCGATCGCGACGTGCTCCATGTGACGATCGCCTCGGCCGCCGGCAAGGAGTTGTGGCACAAGCAGATCCCGGCGATGCTGGTCCACAATCCCCCGAAATGGCCCGAGTTCGGGGCGCGCAGGACGAAGCTGCGGTACGACGCCCCCATCTCGGTCCGCGGCG
>CAYGZA010000043.1:0-29020 GCA_964354135.1 uncultured Planctomycetaceae bacterium | reverse complement strand
GCGGCGGCCTACGCCCCGGCGGGCAAAATGGGGACTGGCTCCGCGGACCTACCCAAGAACGCCCTCCGCGCCAAGGCGTCAGCGGTGCCTGTCCCCATTTTGCAGGCAGCACTCATTGACGTGGACATTCTGGGGCACATTTTTGAGCAGTCGATTTCCGACTTGGAAAAACTCCGCAACGAGATCGACCTCCCCTCTCCCGCTGGCGGGAGAGGGGCCGGGGGTGAGGGCGGCAAGAGCCGGCGCAAGAAGGAAGGCGCGTTCTACACCCCGGCGTTTGTTACCCGCTATATCATCGAACAGGCGTTGGGCGGGGTCCTTCGGGACCGGTTCGAGCAACTCAGGCAGTCACACCAGAAGGCAGCAAAGGGGGCGGCGCGTGCGGCCCTTGCCGATCCGGCGGTCTATGTACTGGACAAGCTGAAGAAGCCCGAGCGGGCGGCCCTGGTTCGATTCTGGGAGGCATGGCAAGACGAGCTGGGCACAATCCGCATCCTCGATCCGGCCTGTGGGAGCGGGGCGTTCTTGATCCAAGCCTTTGACCAGTTGCACGCGGCCTACCAGGCATCGAATGATCGGCTGGAAGAGTTGCGCGGGCATCGGACCCTGTTCGATCTGGACAAGCGGATTCTGGAAAACAACCTCTACGGCGTTGACCTCAACGAAGAGGCAATCGAAATCTGCCGGCTTAGCCTCTGGATCAAGACGGCCGAGCGGGGCAAGGTGCTCACGAGCCTGGACCATACCATCCGCGTCGGCAACAGCATTGTTGCGGACCCGGCCGTCCATCCGAGGGCGTTTGACTGGCAAGCTGAGTTCCCCGAAGTCTTCGCAAAGGGTGGGTTTGACGTGGTGGTTGCCAACCCGCCGTATATTCGGCAAGAGTGGTTGGCTCCGTACAAACCTCACTTGGAGACGGTTTTCAAGAGTTACCACGGGGTGGCCGACATCTTCACCTACTTCTTCGAGCGTGGCCTGCAAATCCTGCGTGACGGCGGGCGATTAGCGTTCATCACCTCAGGGAGTTGGGTTCGCGGGAACTTCGGCGCGCCGCTCCGGAAGTTCATCGCCGAGAATGCCGCGATTGAATCGATGATTGACTTCGGGGAGTTTCAGCCGTTTGAGGACGCCGAGATGATTCGGCCTTCGATCACGGTTCTCAGGAAAGGAACGCCGCGCGCACAAATGCACCTGTTCAAGTGGCTTAGAGGCGGGAATCCGCCAGAGAACCTCTCAGAAGTCATCGCGTGTGCCGCAACTATGCGAACCGATCACCTCGGAGCCGGCGCGTGGGAACTCGATCCTGATGATGTCCTATCGCTTTGTAGGAAGCTGACTGACAGCGGAGTCCCGGTGAAGCACTGCTGCCCAGGCGTCTTTTACGGAGCAAAGACCGGTTTGAACGAGGTCTTTATCATCAACGGCCAAATGAAGGACGCGTTGGTCGCCAGAGACGGTCGGAGCGCCGAAATCATCAAGCCGTTCGTTCAAGGCACACATCTACGGCCGTGGTATATCGAGAAGTCGGATGACTTCTTGATATTCGCGCGACGTGGGATTGCCATAAAGGAGTACCCTGCGATCCTCGCGTATCTTCAGAAGCACCGGTCGAGACTCGAGCCGAAGCCGCCTGACTGGCCAGCGGTGCGGAAATGGCCAGGGCGCAAAGCGGGAGCCTACCAGTGGTACGAACTCCAAGATACGGTCGCCTATTGGGAAGCGTTCAGGAACCCGAAGATTCTCTGGCCGGATATTGGGAATCGGCCTCGGTTCTCAATGGACATCTCCGGGCTCTACTTCGGCGACACGAGCTTCATGATTCCCTCGGGCGACTACTACTTGCTCGGCATCCTCGCGTCGTGGACGAGTTGGTTCTTTCTGAGTAAGACCGCCCAACCTCTTCGCCTGAGAAGTGATCGCTGGCAATACCGCCTGAAGGCACAATACATGGAGCAAGTGCCGATTCCGCCCGCGAAAGGCGCAGATCGGGAATCGATTTCCGCTCTCGCGGAAAGCTGCTGCCATGTCGGGGCCGAACGCTACGGGTTGCAGACGGCCGTCCAAGAGCGACTGCGCAAGTCCTTCGGCGAAGACAGTAAGGGGCGCAGTCTCGGCACGTTGAACACCAAGGCACAATCGTGGTGGGATCTGTCGGTAGCTGAGCTTGGGACGGCGCTCAGGGCGAGTTTCAACCTACCGGCAAGCCCATTCAAAAACCCGCGCGTTGCGGATGACTGGGAACCGTACCTTGAACAGAAATGGGCGGAAGCAGCGTCCTTCACAAAGCAGCTTGCCGACGCTGAGGCCGAATTGAACGATCGCGTTTACTGTCTTTTCAAACTGACGCCCGAAGAAATTCGGCTCTTGCAGCATGAAGTTGAGCACTAAACAAATCGGCAGCGGCACTTGTGCCAATGTGGCAGTTAGACTCATCGAAAAAGTCTGTGAGGGCATTTTATGGGGACTGGCCGGGTCAAAGCAAAGGTAAAGCGTTGGCGTAACGTAAACACGTCCGCAGAATTGTCACACGCCAATTGGGTCCTGCTTGAGAACACCGAGCAAAAGCGGGAAGGTTGGTTCTACGAGTGCTTGACGACGATCGTGGTAGCGGCATTCAAGTTCGAGGCTTATCTAAACCACGTGGGCAAGGCTCTTTTTCCCTCCTTCTGGAGTGAAATGGAACGTCTGCCCCACAAGCAGAAGCGAAAGATCATCTGCGCACATCTGCGCATCGTGGAAGCGGACGGCGAGCGCCCCTGGCGAACGCTCGGGGACCTTTTTAGGTTCCGCAATTGCGTTGCGCATGGAAAATCTGAGATTCTCGATCCGTCGCAAGTCGTCGAATTCGGTGAGATTGAAGACCTTCGGCGAAAGAGGCCGCTAACGGAATGGGAGGAGCGTTGCACAATAGAATTCGCAAGGCGTGCGTATGAGGATACCGAGGCGATAATGAGGAAGATTCACTTGGCCGCCGGTCTCGATGAGGCGGATTTGCGGCGATCGGGCCACTCCTATACGATTAGTAATGTCGAGAAACTTCCTTGAGAAGGGTAGCGCGGGATGCGTCGGAACGTGAGGCCAGCAACCTTGTGAACGAAGCCTACGCCCTGACGCCCGAAGAAGTCGCCCTGATGTGGGAAACCGCCCCGCCCCGGATGCCGATTGCGGAGCCACAACCTCCCGGTACGACCGAATGAAAACGTATCACCCTCCCGAGTTTGACGGCAGCGCATTCAACTGCCCTTCTTGCGGCGCTTTTGCTGAGCAGAAGTGGTCTGTGATGGAGGAGGCGCACAAGGGCGGACCTGGTGTGTCTGCACTTGGCAACAGTAGGGCGAAGGCGTTTTACGGTTCAAGGTGTGCGTATTGCGGAAGTGTTGCACTTTGGTGTGACGAAAAGCTGATTTTCCCGAATGTTGGGCCAGCGGAGTTACCCAATCCCGACATGCCCGAAGACATTAGGGCCGACTATGAGGAGGCGAACACCATCGCCAATGCGTCACCGCGCGGGGCGGCAGCACTACTGCGCTTGGCGATTCAGAAGCTATGCAAGCACCTTGGAAAGCCCGGCAAGAACATCAATCAGGACATTGCAGACTTAGTTGCCAATGGACTGCCGCCGAAGGTGCAACAAGCCCTTGATAGCGTCCGGGTGATCGGGAACGAGGCGGTCCATCCGGGAACGATAGACTTGCGTGATGATCGCAACACCGTGGCGCAGTTGTTCAGACTGACCAACTTCATCGTTCAGAAGATGATTTCTGAACCGAAAGAGGTTGACGGCATTTACTCCAGCCTGCCCGAGAGCAAGCGAGAAGAAATCGAACGGCGCGATAATCGCACCTCTTGACGTGACGGGTGGGTCGAACGGGGCGGGGCTCATTGCTGGATTGACTGACGCCTGGAACGGAAAACGGGGTCGGAGAGGCCGCTGGGGTCACCCATAACCGCCGCGGTCAAGGCCCCGATGTCGTGAAATCTCCAATGCCGGAACAGAGAGAGGCTAGCCGGGGGTCGAGGGGGCGGCAACCAGTTCCCTCGTTCCGAAGCTCCGGCTTCGGAACGCCCTTCCGGCAACCTTTGCTTTCGGCGGACAGCATCCGTTCCGCGCTGGGGCTCCGGCCCCAGCCAGATCGGTCTCTCGGTCCTTGTCTTGGGCTTCTGGGCCGATTACGATGATGGTCTTGCGCTGTCCGAAAGGCAGGAGAAGCATCATGTGGCGAAGAATCGCACAGTCGTTCGCTAAGAAACGGAAATTGTCCTTGTCCGTCTTTGCCTGGATCGCGATGGCCCTGCCCGCATCCGGCCAGACGCTCTTCCCCCTCCAGACGCCGGAGAATCCGCCGGCAGCGGCGAAGACGTTCGACCTGGTGCTTCTGGCCGATGCGCCGGTCACCCGCCCGCTGGAGCAGGGCACGCCCGAGCTGACCGCGGACCCGGGCGACGGCAAGCCGTGCTTCGCCGTGCGGACGAAGCAGGTGGGGATGCGGATCGACGAGCCGGCCTTCGTCACGCCGGCAACCACCCTCTCCTGGTCGTGGAAGAAGAAGGAAGGAAAGGTCTGCATCGTGCAGGTCGGCCTGAAGAATCCCGAGACGGGCCAGTTCCGCTACCTCGGCTACGCCGCCGGGGCGTGGAGCGAGGCGCCGTCGCCCGATCCGACGATCGAGGTCTTCGTGAGCCCGCAACTCCCGCAGGAGTGGACCGCCAACGAGCGGCCGCTGTGCGACGACGTCAAGAAGGTCCTCGGCTGGAATAGCGCCCAGATCACGTCGTTCTTCGTTTCGCCGTGGGACGGGGCCCCGGGCCTGTTCCGCAACGCGGTGATCCGCAACCTCACGGCGGTGGATCAAGTGGCGGCTGGCAAGCAGAGCGAGCTGAGGTTCCTGTCGCGCGTGGGCGCAGGGGAGTACGCGCCCCTGCGGATCAAGAACCTGGACGAAAAGCGGGTGGAGCGATTCGAGGCGTGCTTCGAGGAATGCGCCCCCGGGCGCAACAGCGGGGCGAACGAATGGAGCGCGTTCGGGGCGATTGGGGACATGGACTTCAACTGCATGGGCCGCGACCTCTGGGTTCGGTATCCCGCCTTCGACCTGGTTTTCCGCCTCTACGACGGCGAAAAGGAAATAGTGCCCGGCCAGCTCGATAGCTTCCGGCTCGGGCTGGTCGGCAACCGGATGCCCGGGATCTGGGGCGGCTGGCGGCACGAGGGGCTTCTGTACAAGGTCTCGGTGATGACCGTTCCCGGGGCGGAACACGGCAACTTCGACCTCTACAAGCTGGAAATCCAGAATCCGACGCTGCAACCGATCCGGAGCAAGCTCGTGGCCGGCGTGGACGGCCCGCCCGACATGCGTCTGGAGGACGGCGTGGTCCGCGGGCTGGGGAGTGCGCCGTTCGTCGTCGCCGACTGGCCGGGCAAGAGCGATTTGTATCTCCGCCCTTGGGGCCTCTGCGACAAGCGGGCCAAGGCCTACGCGACCGGCGGCGGGCCGGGCAAGACCGAGCCGGCCATCGCCCGCTACCGGCTCGGGCTGGACGGGCTGCCCGTGGTCTACCGGTTCGCTGCCGAGCGGGGCAAGAAGTACGTGGTGTACCTGGCCGCCACGCCGCACATCGGCGGCCACTTGCTGGAAAAGCCCCAGAAACCGGGCGACCTGGTCTTCGAGTATCGCGTGGAGGGATGCCCGCCGCAGCAGATCGACTGGCTCGATTGGGCGCAGAAGAAGCGTGAGCCGCTTTGCGCCGGCTTCGAGGCCGCCCGCGATACCGACGGCGACGGCTACATCGAGGTCGCTTCGGGCGTGGCCGCCGCGTCGCGGATCAGGCACACGCGGCTCAGCGCCATCTACGTCTTCCCCGAGAATACCCGTCCCGCGAGCCTGGAGGCGGTCTACAGCGGGGCGATGAACGACCGCTGCACCTGGCACATCGGCGTCGGGGCCACCCCGGAGCAAGACGGCGCGAACCAGCACTACGACAAGAGCGATCTGCCGCTGGCCCGGCTCAAGCTGCACTACGGCGACGCGATTGCCCCCGGCCAAACCAAGAGCTACTGGCTCCGCGTGCCTCCGATCCATCGCCGGCAGCCGGTGAGCATGGGCTACATCGGCCATGCGTTCCGCGATGTCTTGCCCGGCGAAGCGGTGCCGCCGTTTTCGGCCGAGAAGGTCCGGGCCCTCAAGTCGCTCGACCCGCGGGCGGCGGAGAAGCGGTTCGCCGGGTCCTGGAACGCCTTCTTCGCCGCGGCGGCCAAGTTCGACGTCCCCGACCGCATCCTCACCGACATCTTCCTGTCGCGGCTTGCCACGCGGGCCATCCTCGACGTGAACCTCAACGAGGAGCTTTCCTACAACACGTGCAGCCCGTTCTTCTACTTCGATCATGCCTACCGCGACCAGGCGTACGTGGTCTATGCCTTGGACCTTGGCGGGCTTCACGATCGGGCCGAGAAGCTGCTGCGGGTCTATTGCAGGGACACCAAGGACGTTCCGCTGGGGCCGATCGCCTTCGACGGCAAGCCGCTCCAGCTCGGGATGCTCCCCAGCGGGTTGTGGAACACGCGGCCCGGCCAGTGGGACACCCAGGGCGAGAACATCTGGGCCCTGGTGCAGCACTACAAGCTGAGCGGCGACCGGGCGTGGCTGGAAAAGACCGCGTACCCGTCCGTCCGCCGCGGGGCGATGTGGATCGTCGATTCCCGCCGCAAGCACAAGGCCGAAGTGAAGGACCCGAAGGACCCCCGCTACGGACTCCTCGAGCCGGGGGCGATGGAGGTGATGGAGGTCGGCAAGGGGATGCACATGTATTATCTGAATGCCTTCGGCATCCTCGGGCTGCGCGAGGCGGCCGACGCCGCCCGGTCCCTCGGCCGCGAGTCCGACGCGAAGCTTTTTACGGCCGAATGCCAAGACCTCAAGGAGAGCCTGCACCGGTCGTTCGCGGCGACCTTCAAGCGGGTCGGATTGTACGAGGGGCACCTCTGGTTCGGCGTGGAGCCGGAAGGCGTGGGGATGTACGGGTTCTGGGCCCACAACTGCCTCTTGTGGCCGTGCCGGGCCCTTGACCCACACGATCCCATGCTCGATGCCACGTGGCGGCGCATGGAAATGATGAGCCAGCTTTGGGGCGGCGGGATGTTCTCCGAGGGGCAGGGCGGGTTCTGGCCCTACATCGGCGTCGATCGCGCGGTGAGCTACCTGCTCCGCGGCGAGCCCGACCGGGCACTCGACTACTTCTGCGCCTACACGGACACCGCCGGGGGGACGCTCAGTTGGGGCGAGGGCTACGCCAACCTGCTGGCCGGCGGCGACCAGCCCCATTTCTGGGCCGACGCCCAGTGGGTCAACCTCTTCCGGCAATTGTTCGCCTTCGAGGACGGCTCGTCGCTATGGCTCACTCCGGCCTTGTTCCGCCGCTGGCACCAGGGCAATCGGCCGGTGGCCGTGACCGGGCTCCCGACCCATTTCGGAAGCCTGGACCTGCGGATCCAGCCGCAGCCGGACGGAGGCGCGATCCGCTACCGCATCCGCATTGTGCCGCGCGGCGACCAGGCGGCGCGGGCCCTGGACAAGATCGTTCTCTATCCCCGGGTGGCGGGCGGCCGGGCGATTGGGCGCGTGACGGTGGACGGGCAGCCCATCCACCAGTTCACCCGCGACGCGGTGATTCTCGCCGCCCCGAAGCGCGGGCCGGAGATGGAGGTCGCGGTCGAAGTAGAGCCCTAAGCGGAACCACAAATGAACCTAGGCGTTCGGGGTGGCATGCTCTCACGACGCGCTTCGCGTCGGGTGAGCATGTTCCCTGGGGCTCCATGCCGACCCGCGGCCGCGCCGCGTGACGGCATGCCACCCAACCGCGCGTCGGGTGAGCATGTCTCCCGCGGGAACATGCCCACGCCGGCATGCGCCGTCGAGGGCATGCCACCCAATTCGCGATGGGAAGGCATCACCTGGAAACGGGTTGAAAGGACGTCGACGTGGGAACCGAACTGGGCCTGATGCTCACGCCGGCGGATTGGGTCGTTTGCACCGTGGTCTTGGGCGGCAGCATTGTCGCGGGGCTGTGGCTGGCCCTGCGGAGCCGCCAGGAGGAGACCAGCGCGAGTTTCTTCCTCGCCGGGCGGACCCTCTTGTGGCCGATCGTCGGGGCTTCGCTTTATGCCACCAACATCGGCGCCGAGCACCTGGTCGGGCTTTCCGGCGATGCCTACCGCTACGGGCTCAAGGCCGGCACCGTGGAGCTGACCTGCGCGATTTGCCTCGGCTTCGCCTGTGCGGTCCTTTTCCCCTACTACATCAAGACCAAGGTCTACACCATCCCCGAGTTTCTGGAGCTCCGCTACAATCCGGCGGCGCGGATGTTCTTCTCCGGCCTGATGCTGGTGATCTGCCTGATGACCAAGATGGCCTTCACGCTTTACGCGGGGGCCGTGGTGCTCAACAGCGTTATCGGCGGGGACCCGATGTCGGCGCTCCAGGTCATGAGGCTGGTGCTGATTCTCGGGTTCCTGGCCGCGGCGGTGACGATCGTCGGCGGATTCGCCGCCGTGGCCTACACCGACACGATCCAGACCGCGATCATTCTTGTCGGCGCGGCGTGGATGACGCTCGTCGGGCTCAATGAAGTCGGCTGGTGGAGCGGCCTGACCGAGAAGGTGGCTGCCCGGGTCCACATTGCCGGCCCCGTGGACGATCCGAGCTATCCTTTCTGGGGGATCATCGCCGGGGCCGTGTACGGCGGGATCTTCTATTGGGGAATCGACCAGGTGAACGTCCAGAGGGCGCTCGGCGCCCGCAACCTCGACCAGGCCCGCTGGGGCGCGATGTTCGCCGTGCTGCTGAAGCTCACGCCGGTGTTCATCTTCGCTCTGCCCGGCGTCGTCGCCTATGCCCTGTACCCCGGCGAGCTCGAAGGGGAGGCAACGAAGCAGACGTTCGTGCTCATTCTGGGCAGGCTTTGCCCGAGCGGGGTTCGCGGGCTGGTGCTGGCAGCGCTTCTGGCGGCGATGATCTCGTCGCTTCTGGCGATGATGAACTCGATCTCCACGATGTCGATCCGCGACTTCCTGCTCCGCTTCCGGCCGCAGACGTCGGAGCGGGCCCAAGTCCTCCTGGGGCGAGTGGCGATCCTGGTGGGGACGTGCCTGGGCGTTGCCGCCGCGTATTTCGTCTACAAGACCCCCAAGGGCCTGTACGAATACCTGCAGGGCACTTCGATCTACCTAGTCATGCCGGTCACGCCCGCGATCGTCTTCGGCATTCTGAGCCGGCGGGTCAATTTCACGGGGGCGGTGGCCTCGGTGCTGGTGGGAGTCCTCATCTCGGCCCTCTACATGGGCGATGCGTTTCTCACCACGTTCGTCGGTCCCGACGCGGGCGAGAGGTTCTTTCCGTTCCTCTACCACACCTTGACGTACAACTACACGTATCGCGGCCTGTGGGGGACGCTGTTCGTCACGGCGGTCTTGTTCGGCGTTTCGCGGGCGACGCAGCCCCCGCCGCCCGAAAAGCTCGAACGAACCACCGTCCACCTCCGCGACCTGGCCGAGCCGTTCCGCGGCTGGTCCGACTGGCGGCTGCACCTGGCCGCGCTCAGCGCGGCCACGGTGGCCCTCTACTGGTGGCTCTGGTGACGCGATAGGATAATGGGTTTGCTACGGAGACTCGGAGAACATGGATCCACGATGAATACCGGCAAGCTGGTACGGATGAACCGGATTTTTGCGCACCCCAGCGGGCGGCTCTGCTCGGTGGCGGTCGATCATTTCATCGGCTACGGGGACAGTCTGCCCGACGGGCTGCGGCAGATGAGAAGCACGCTGGCGGCGATTGTCGCCGGGCAGCCCGACGCCGTGACCATGCACAAGGGAATGGCCGCCTCGGCCTGGCAGCCTTACGCCGGCCGTATTCCCATGATCCTCCAGGGCATCGCCGGGCGGCCCGATGACGCCGTGTGCGAGCTGGTCGCCACGCCCGAGGACGCGATGCGTTTGGGGGCCGACGCCTTCGCCGTGACGGCCTTCGTCCGCGGGCCGACCGAAGGGCCTCACCTGCGGACCGCGGCAGATTGCGTCCGCGAGGCGGCGCGGTTCGAGATGCCCGTGGTCTGCCACGCGTACTCCCGCGACAAGGACATGAAGATATCCTTTACCCCGGAAGACGTTGCCTGGGCGGTCCGCTGTGCGTGGGAAGTGGGTGCGGACGTGATCAAGGTGCCCTACTGCGGCGACGTGAAGGCGTATGCCCAGATCGTGGCCGAGTGCCCGCTGCCGGTGGTCGCGGCCGGCGGGCCCAAGGCTGGAACCCTGCCCGCTGCCCTGGCGATGATCGCCGAAGTGGTCCAGAGCGGCGCCCGCGGGGCCACGATCGGCCGCAACGTCTGGAGTTTTTCGCACATTACCGCCGCCGTGCGGGCCTTCAAGGCCGTCATCCACGACGGCACAAGCGCCGCGGAAGCGGCACGGCAGGCCGGCATCGCTTAGGGATGCCGGATGCGCCGTGAAGACGAGAGTGCGTGCCTTGCGATGCCCGTGATTCCAACCGACCGCAAGACGCGGCTCGCCGGAGCCGGCCCATGAAGCTCAAGGGGAAGGTGGCCGTCATCACCGGAGGTTCCCAGGGGATCGGGCTGGGATGCGCCCGGGTCTTTGCCAGGCACGGGGCTGCGGTCGTGCTCGCCGCCCGGGGCCTCGATGCGGGAAAGACCGCAGAGAAGGAAATTGCCGATGCCGGCGGCACCGCGTGGTTCCTTCCGACCGACATGACCCAGGAGGAGGACGTTCGGGCCCTGGTCGATAAGTCCGTGGACCGCTTCGGCCGGCTGGACTGCATCGTCAACAATGCCGGCTGGCATCCGCCGGCGATGACAATCGACCAGACGAGCGTGGAGGACTTCGAGCGGCTCTTGCGCCTGAACCTGACGAGCACGTTCATGGGCTGCAAGTTCGCCGTACCGCACCTCCGCAAGACCCGCGGCTCGATCATCAACATGTCGAGCGAGGTGGCGCTGATCGGGCAGGCCGCCGCGCCGAGCTACGTGGCGACCAAGGCCGGCCAGATCGGCCTGACCCGGGCCCTGGCCCTCGACCTGGCCGCGGACGGAATCCGCGTCAACGCCGTGTGTCCTGCCGGGGTGATGACCCCGCTCATGCGCCAGTGGGCCGAGTCGCAGTACGACCCGCAAGCCGCATTGGCGCTGGTAGACAGTTGGCACCCCATCGGCCGCATGGCCACCATCGACGAGATCGGCGAGGTGTGTGCGTTCCTTGCCAGCGACGAGGCGGCATTTGTTACCGGGCAGGCGATCTGCCCCGACGGCGGCGCAGCCCTCGGCTACCGACGCTGAAGGTCCTGCGCAGCCTCGAAAGAGCTGGGTCCCATCGGACCGCAAGACGCGCGGCCGGCACCGAAGATGCTGAGCCCTCAGCGAGAAGCACTCCGGTCAACGCTTCACCTTTCCTCCCGCCAGGTCTCGATCATCGCCATGAAGTTCTCGGGCTTCACCGACGAATGGATGCTGTTGGAGCTGGAGAGGCAAAATCCGCCGCCGGGAGCGGCCTTGCGGATCGTCTCCCGGGTCACACGGCGGACTTCTTCCACGGGGGCCTGGCTCAAGACGTAGCCGCAGTCGATATTGCCCACCAGGGCGATCCGCTTCCCGTAGCGCTCCTTGAGGAGCCCGATGTCCATGCCGGCCTGCGGCTCCAGCGGGTTGAGGGCGTCGATGCCCGTATCGACGATCATGTCGATAATCGCCATGATGTTGCCGTCGGTGTGCTTCACTACGTAGGCCCCCGCCTTGTGGGCAGCATCCACGCACCGCTTGAGCCCCGGCAGGATGTACTCCTTGAAGTGCCGGGGCGACATGAGGGTTGAGTTCTTGTCGCCGTAGTCGTCGCCGAAGACGACCACGTCCACGCCCGCCGCAACTGCGCGCTCCATGGCGCGGATATCGTAGCTCAGGGTCAGCTCGATGAGGTCGTGGACGAGCCCGGGATTGTCGATCATGTCCATGAGGAACTGGGTTGTGCCGCGCAAGAACGCGGGGTTGAAGAAGGCATCGCGGCAGATCGCCGTGATCGCCTTCTTGCCTTTGTACCGGGCGACCAGCTCGGGAATGCCGGCCAGAACGTCGTCGGCCTCGGGGTCGGGCGGGCGATAGGTCTTGAGGTCCTCCGGCCGCTTGATCGGGCCTTCGATCGGGGCGGGCGTGCTCTCCGGCCCGAAGGCCCGGATCACCCCCCACTTGTCGCGGAACAGCCCCCGCTCCTTATCGACGTACTCGACGTTGTCGCGGCTCCACGAGCTGCGGTTCAGGCCGGCGTTGTCCATGCCGAGCCAGTCGTTGAACCGGAAGTAGTCGCAGCCGGGCAAGAGGGCGTGCATCACGCGGTGGTCGATCACGCACTCGAAATACGGCACCCGATCCGGCACCCGCCGCTCCAAGGCGGCAGCCACCCGCTCCAGGGAATTCACCGATGGTTCTCCTCGCTGAGGGTAAATGACGTTTCGTTAATCCCGGAGGGCGAGGCCCCTGAGGATCTCGCTGAGCAGGTCCGGCCGGGATGGATCGCGCTCCAGGTGAGGGTATCGCAGTCCGCCGCGGTAGTCCAGCCGATGCACCTTGAGAAACTCGCCGTTCTCGGTCAGAAGCTCCAGCGGCTCGGGCGAGGTCTTGCTAGCGGCAGTCGCCTCGCGGATCCGTTCGGCCGAGTACTTCCGGCCGTTGACTCCCAAGAGCTTCATTCCCGGGGCCAGTCCCGCTTGGGCGGCGGCCATGCCGGGCACCACGTCGATCACCGCGCCGTCGCCGCCGATCTGAAGGCCGATGGAGTATCGCAGATCCGTCCCCTTCGGGTCCTCTCTCAGCCGGGCGGTTGCGGGATTGGGCGTCTCGTTGTAGACCAGGCGCCAGCCGCTTTCCACGAGGCCGCCCAGGGGGGCCCGGGGCCCGGTCGAGCTGAGCCGCGACGCGAAAAGACTGCCCCAATCGTGGGGCGCAACGTCGTTGAGCCTGGCGATCACCTCCTCCAGCGTGTACGGCTTGACCTCCGGCGGACCGCTCCGCCCGCCGAAGAACCGGCGGCAGAAGTCGTCCAGCGAGTGCTTCCCTCGGGTCTTCTGCCGGATCAGCACGTCGGCTTCGAGCCAAAGGAGCGCCCCTTCCGAATAAAAATCGGCGCCGCGGCGCCACGAAGCCCACTGCGGCGGTGAGCCGAATACCACGGGCGCGGCGACGGCCGTATCGGCCAGCGGCCGCCAGCTTCGGCCGGCAACGTGGTCCATGGCCGCGGCCATCCCCGCCAGCCGATTGCGGGCCTGGTCGCCGGTCCACAGTCCGCTCCGGGCCGTCAGCACATGGCCGAGGTAGGTCGTCAGCCCTTCGTAGACCCACAGGAGATCATCCTTCATCGGCTGCTGGAAGTCGGCGGTCACCAGGCCGGCGGGCCGGCGGTACTTCCCGTTCCACGAGTGGGCGAACTCGTGCGGGAGCAGCCCTGCCATGCTCTCCTGCACGCCGGCATCCAGGAACGACCGCTCCGGGGCACGGTTGTTGCTCGACTCGTGATGCTCCAGGCCGCCGTGCGGTACCGAATCGCTCAGCGCCAGCAGGAAATGGTACTGCCGGTAGTGCCGGGCCCCGAACAGGGCTTGGGCCTCGGCGACCAGGCGCCGGTAGCCCGCCAGGGTTTCCGGCTTGATCTGGAGGGCCGCTTCGCCGTCGGCGGCCACGTGGAGCCAGTGCGGGGCATCCCCCCCGGCCAGTGGCAGCGTCTTGAAGTGCGCCCCGGCCAAGACCGGCGAATCGATAAGCGTCGCCAGCGACACCGACTGGAACTCCACCGCATCGCCGGACGCCGAAGCTACGGGCAGGGCCGTGCCGTACCTCCAGCCCGAGGGAAGGCGCAGCCGCGCGCTATAGACGAGCTTCTCGGGGCTTTGCCCCTTCGGGTAAAGAAGGAGGTATTCCCATCGGATAACCGCCAGCCTGGCGGTCGCGGACGCCAGCAGGCAGTCCAACTCGATCTCCAACTGGCGGGTCCCCTGGGGCACCTGACAGTGGAAGGCGTGCATATCCTCCGCGTCACGCTGCCACGGGACAGGGTTGCCCGACGCCGAGAGCCTCAGGCCCGCCAGGTTCTGGACGTCGCCGGTGGGGGCGTGCGTTCCCGGGATCCATTTTGGGAAGTAAAGCGCGAGCGGGCCCGGCTCGACCGGTATGACCAACCGCCCGTGGAAGATCCTTCGTGGCGCCTCGCTAACGTCGACCGATAGCGAGATCGGCTGGGTCGTTTCCCCAGCAGTCGCGGCGACCGCGAGTAGCCCAAGAATCACCCAGAGGGCTAATCGCAGCGGCATCTTGCTCATGATGCAACCCTTCGGCTGTGGACGACGACAACGCCGCATCTATCCTGAGCGCCCGGATCGGCCGTGTCAATGCTCTCAGGACACAAGGCGTTTGGGGGCGAGAGAAACCGGGCGGTACCGAGAGCAGCACCCAGCTCAGCGGCAGCGAAAAAGGGGGCCACAACGATCATCCAAGGATCGTCATGTCCCCTCTTCCCTCCCCATAGCGCATCCTACGATTGACCGGTCCTCAAGTTCTCCCCGTCTCTCGCACGGCGTCCGGTCGTCTGGCTGGGAGGAACTGCGTTAGCAGTGCCGTGTTGGCGCGTACGGACCTGCCCGATCGCACCATGAGCTTCATGTTGACCAGCTCATTTACGTCGCGGGTGAGCGTTTTGGGTGTCTTCCTCGCATACCGCTCGGCGATTTCGGGAGTGAGTCGCCGCAGCGCTGCGACATCTTCGGCCGGCTCTTCACGTTCTGCGAGTTCCAGGGCCAACAGCCTCCTCCGGTCCCACGCGTCACCTCTCATCCCGCGGAACCTCTCATAGACGTAATCCCGCCAGGCGATGCGCCACTGAAACCCGCGAATAACGCGGATTTGCCCGTCGAGCGAGTCCCTCATTCCTCGCGCCGCGTAACGCAGGAACGGCAATACGTCGCCGCCGGTCTGACTCGCTGCGGCGAGTTGCCTGTAGTATTCCGATCGCGTCTGATTGTAGAAGTTGCTCAACAGATGAGCGGCAACGGAAGGGACGCCTCCGGAAAGCAGGATCTTGAATTCGACGAGCCTTGCGGTTCGGCCGTTTCCGTCCCCGAAAGGGTGAATCCACGCGATGTACAAGTGAGCCAGAACGGCCTTCAATACGGCGAAGCCCGTCGCGAGGTCCGAACTGGGAGGTTGGATCTCTGGAAGCCACTCGCACAAGCGTTGGAGGAGATATCGGCAGTCCTCGCTGGGGGCTCCGCGGTACTTGCCGACGGCAACGGAATGCCTGCGGAACTGGCCCGGAACAACGTCTTTGTCCAACGGCAGTCCGCTCAGGACCGTTTCGTTGAACTCTCGGACTTGGCCGGGAGTCAACTCAGCCCCCCTGCCACGGAGCACGTCCGCCGTAATCCTGTTGCACGCCGTGACGATGTTCTCGATCTCCCTCGCAAGGTACGCCTGGGATTCGGGCAAATCCGACTTGCCTTCGATTTGAGCCCGCACCTGCTCTTCGGAGAGAGTGTTGCCCTCGATGGCCGTAGTCCCATGGACGCCTCTTGCGAGAAAGAGCCAGTGGAGGTCCTCGGCGATTCCCGGCGGGAGCATGGCGCCGGCGACGTGTTCGATCTTGGACTGTACCGCTCCGAGGTCCATCCACAACTGGTACGGCGCACCTGTCAGGTCGTGGCGGAAGGTGATCCACGGGTGTGTCCGCTCGTATGTCCTTCTCTCTGTCCTGCGAGATGTCTCAGTGCCTGTCCGTCGCATGTCTCGGACTCCGGACCTGGGTGCTCGACGTAAAACATGTACCCTGGCCATGTTACATTTCAGACACCGCTCCGAGATGGTGTTGGCCTTGACAATAATAGCACCCGCATCCGTCCCTGTCAACCGTCCGAATTGTCCGATGGCGTGTCCGCGCGGTGAAGATTGCACGCACCGTCGCGAGGTCAGCAACCTGAGCCTGATCGACACTGCCTGGTGCGCGCGATTTCCGCCCGAACTCGGTGCCCGCCTGCCAGAACTGCTCGCGACCCCCGACGGGTGATGGATGTGAATCCCGGGGGAACCGTGCGCAAAGCGCACGCCACGATTGGCTCAATACCGCGCGAGCCCCTCCCGGGCTTTGTCGAGATGAAGCGTCTTGAGCACCTCTTCCGCCTTGCCGGTGAGCATGCGGAGGTCGCTGCCGACGGCGATGAACTGCATGCCCTGCTCGGCGCGGCGCAGGGCGTCCTCGGGCTCCATGCAGTGCATGCCGGTGGGCGTGCCGGTCCGGCGGCCGACGTCGATCACCCGCTGGATCATTGCCTCGTGCTCTTCGGGCGTGGGGAAGCGGCCGTCCGGGGATCGCATGGTGAAGCTAAGGTCGAACGGGCCGACGAAGATCGCGTCGCAGCCGGGCAGGCGGTAGATGTCCTCGGCATTCTCTACGCCGGTTGGGCTTTCGGTTTGCAGCACGACGAGGATCTCGTCGTTGGCCCGAGCGAAGTACTCCTCCGGAGAGGCGGCGAAATTCAGCGCGTGCATCCCGCCGCCGGCGCTGCGGTTGCCCAGCGGCGGAAGCCTGGCCGCGGCGACCGCAACCCGGGCTTGCTCGACCGTGTTGACCATCGGCACAACAATGCCGAACGCCCCGGCGTCGAGGGCCCGCTTGATGAGGTGGTGGTTTCCTTCGGGCACGCGGACCAGCGGGACGCAGCCGGCGTCGGCGATCGCCGCGAAGATGGCCGCCGCCTGCGACCAGTCGATCGCCGAGTGCTCCATGTCGAGATTGAGCCAGTCGAAACCCATCCGGGCCAACACGCGGGCGCTGTGGAGGTTATCGAGTGAGAGCCAGGTGCCGAAGGAGGGCTTGCCTTCGCGGAGCTTCTGTTTGACGGGGTTAGTCTTCATCGGGAGGTCTCACGCGAAAGCGGGAGGAGGTTTCACGCAAAGCCGCGAAGGAGCAAAGGGGGGCCACGGCGATGGTTCTCAAGGGACGAACTGGCGGCTCGCAGGCAAACACCACTGCTGGAAGGTCATTGTTCGCGCCGCGGCGGGCAAGCCCGCCGGATACGCAACCGGGCCGACACGGCCCGGCTCTGATGCTCCTACCGGGCCGACACGGCCCGGCTCTGATTTTCCGGCCCGGCTCTGATTCGCCGGCCCGGCTCTGATGCTTCATCTCTCGCCCCTCGCCCCTCGCCCCTAATCCAGTTTCCACGGCTTGCGGTACTCGTAGTGCAATAGCTCGTTGGCCGCCGGGTTGTTGGTGCATGTTTCTTTCCGCGCGTCCCAGTCCAGCCGCGACCGCGTCGCCAGGGAGATGTTGGCCAGGAGGCTCATCGTGGTCGAGCGGTGCCCTTCCTCCACGTCGGCATTGGGCTCCCGGCGGGACTTGATGCAGTCCAAGAAGTTGTGAGCATGGGCGATGGTTGGGTCGCCCTCGGCGATCCGGACCTTCAGCGGCTCGATCCGGGGCTTGCCGTCCTGGAACTGGCCGCCGCGCTCGGGGACCAGCTCGAACACGTGCCCGTCGACGTAGGCGGTGCCCAAGGTGCCGCGAAGCTCCAGCTCGCCTTTCGGCAAGGCCGGGTTGCCGTTGGCCTCGTATTGGCCGAAGATCGCCAGCCGCCCGGAGGCGAACTCGAAGATCGCCTCCATCGTGTCGGGGATGGTGCGGTCGTCCTCCACGGCAAAGCGACCGCCCAGGGCACAGACCGACGAGGGCGCCAGCTCGGCGGTGAGCCAGCGGATCGCATCCAGATAGTGAATACCCCAATTGGCGACCTGCGAGGAGTAGAGGTCCCACCAGCGGAATTTGTACGGGGCGATGTTCTCTTGAAAGGGCCGCGAAGGCCGCGGGCCGAGCCACAAGTCCCAGTCCAGGTCTTTCGGCGGGTCGGTCGAAGGGGCCTTGCCGATCCCGCTGGGGGCCATGTTGCTCAGCCGATATGCCCGGCTGACGGTCACCTTGCCGATTTTTCCCGAGGCGATCACGGCGCCCAGCTTGGAGTAAAGGACCGAAGAGCGGCGGTGCGTGCCCACCTGGACGACGCGGCGGGTCTGGCGGGCCGCGTCGACCATCCGCCGCCCTTCGCGGATCGTGATGCAAAGGGGCTTCTCGACGTAGACGTCCTTGCCGGCGCGGCAGGCCGCGATAGTCTGGATGGCGTGCCAATGGTCGGGCGTGGCAATGACCACGGCGTCGATATCTTTGCGCTCCAACAGCTTGCGGAAGTCGACGAAGGTCTCGGGCTTGCCGTCGAACCGCTTGGCCGCCTGGTCCAGGTAAGGTCTGTAGACGTCGCACAAAGCGGCCACCTCCATGCCGCGGTACTTGGTCGCCAGGAAGGCGTCGAGCAGTTGCCCGCCGCGGTTGCCCACGCCGATGAACCCGAGGCGGATCGTCTCATTGGCTCCGGTAGAGCAGCACTGAAAGGCCGGCAGGCGGCCAGCCGCGCCCAGGGCGGTCCACCCGAGCGCGGCAGCAGCGGTGGTCTTGGCAAACGTGCGTCGGTCAATCTTCCGGCTCATAGCGGTCCTCCGGCAACGAACAACAGGATGGCCCGATCCGATACTAACCCCCCTGCCATGGCGAGTCAACCTTCAGGGCCTTGTGGCCACGGATTCGTGCTACCGGGCCGCGGCACGGGCAGCTCCAGCCGCACGGTCCCTTCCAGGACCAACCGCCCCTGAGCCACCTTGACTTTCAGCGACGTGAAGGTACCCTGAAAACCGTTTTCCGTACGCATGGCAGCCCTGCTTCGGGACATTGCTGGAAGCCGGTCCGGCAAGCACGTGGAATTTACTTTCTCAGACAACCCATGAAACGTGAGGATTCTCCATGGCAGACAGCGTTTTCAAGAAGATTCAACTGGTCGGCACTTCCACGAAGTCCTTCAGCGACGCGGCGGCCAATGCCATCGCCAAGGCGGCCCGGAACGAAGCCAACTTGAGCTGGTTTGAGGTCGTGGAAGAGCGCGGCAGCATCGCCGGCGGCCAGATCCAGCAGTACCAGGTGACCGTGAACATCGGCATCAAGGTCGAGTAGGGTTTCGCGGCTCGGGGCTTGGCGTCTTGAGGCAAGGCTGCCCGGGGCCGAGAAAGAGCGTTTCGATCCGTACTACAAGCGGTTGGGCATTTCGCCCCCGGAGCAGCCGCCCCACGATTACGGTTTGCGAGGGGACGCTCCAAGATCGCCCCAGGCCACGTCCTCAGCCCCCGCGACCTCGCGTGGATCGTCGTGGGCACGGCCGCGGTGCTTCCCCGTTTTCCCTGCCGGCAATTGAATTCCGTCCCACAGAGCTTGTGAAGCAGGTTTTAGTATAACCTACGGTCTTCCGCCGGGCGCGTGTCGAGGCCGTGGCCAAGGTGGCCCGAACGGCCGCGGGCACGGTGGCTCGGCAGGAGCCTCGCCCTCCCGGCAGGAGCCTCGCCCGGCCGGCGGCCCGGGGCTTGCGAAATCGCGTCTGCCGGTTAGACTATCCGATGCCGGCGGGCAAGAGAGCACCCGCTGCGGTGGTGCCCGTGGACCCATCTCCTTGGTCGGGCCGAGGTGACCGGAGACCTGGCCCGGAATCTGAAAGGAGCGGCCGTGGAAGTCGCCTGTCCGCACTGCGGTAAGAAGTACCACGTTCTCGACACGGCCGTGGGCAAGCAGGCCCGCTGCGGGAACCCGAACTGCAAGCAAGTCTTCATCGTCGGCGCGACGGAGGCGCAGGGCAGTCCTGCGGCACCGGCGCCGCCCAAGCGGCCCGCGGCGCCGTCGCATCCGCAGGGCCCGGCGGCATCGTTACCGCCGAAGCCGAAGGCGGCCCCGCCCCAGCCGTCCGCAGCTCCCAAGGCGCCGCCCCGGCCGCCGGCCCCCGCGCCCTGGGCCGACGCCCCCGAGCCGGGTCCCCCGGTTCCTCCCCCGAGCGCTCCGCCGCCGCTGGGTCCGGCGCCGTCGCTTCTGGACGACCTGCTCGGGACGGACTTGGCGGGAGCACCCGGCGTCGCACCGCTGGCCCCGGTCGCCGTCGCAAGGCCGGCGAGAAGGAGGCGCGGCGTCCCCAAGCCGCTCGTCTACGGGGGCGCCGCCGCTCTGGCCGTCGTCGCCGTGGTTTTCCTGGCGTATTACGTGGTGACCTCGGGCGGCGGCTCGGGCGGCGGGTCCGCCGCCGCGGCCAGTGCCGAGTGGGCCCGGCCGTTCCTCCCCGGCAACGCGATGGCGGTCGGCTACCTCAACGCCGACAAGCTGCGGAAAAGCGAGTTGGCGCCGCTTTTCAACCGGCTGCTGCGCGGTCGCATGGGCGCGGCCGAGAAAGCGGCGAGCCGATCCGGAGCGAATATCCCCGGCGGCGGATTCGGAATTCCCCGCGAGCTGACCGAGCTGTTGGACCTCGTCACAGAAGTCCACTTCGCTTCGCTGCGGGAGGATCAGGCCGTTGTGGTGGTGAGGACGCGCGAGGACGTGCCGCTGGATAGAATGGTCGCGCTGGCCGCGAAGGCCCAGGAAGGCCAGGCGGCGATGGGCCTGCCGGCCGGCCCTCCCTTGCCCGCCGGCGCCGAGACCAGGACCGCCGGGAGCATCCCGTACGTCAGGTTCGGGAACGGCTGGCTGGCGAAGCCTGCCGCCAACACGTTTTGTGGCGCGACGAGAGAAGAGGACATGAAGGAAGCCCTGGGCCGCTGGGAACGAAAAGAGACCGTGCCCTATGGCGCGGAGATGCAGCGGGCGTTGCAGAGCGTCAAGGGGGATTCCTTCGTTGCCGTGGACGCGCGGCTGGTCGAGCTTCCCGGCGGCGTTTTCGGCTCCGGCCTCGGCGGGCGAAGCGCCGGGTTTCCCTCCCGGATGCCCTCGCCGGGAACGTCCGGGGCGGGTCCGGCGGCGGAGGACATGCCGAAGTGGTTCGCGCTGGGATTCTCCGCGGATTCCTGGTTGAGCATCGACGCGGCCGCAGCGTTCGCCGGCAATGCCCAGGCCGAAGCGCTCCAGAAGCAATTCGACGACGGCATGAAGATGCTCGACACCAAGATGGGCAGCATTCCTGCCAACGTGCCGCGCGAGGCCCGGCAACAGATCGAGAAGGTCACGGGCATGGTGCGGGCCATCAAATTGAGCCGGAGCGGCGATACGATCCGCGTGACCGGACGATGGAGAATCAAGGACCTGGAGGAGTTGGCGAACCAGGCGAAGGGAATGATGCCGGGGATGCCCTTCTGATCGAGCGCCGGCTGGCACTGCTCGGCTGGCGACGGGTGGTGCCGCGGGCGGGTTCGGCGCCGGCCGCCGGCCTACCGGTAAGGCTCGGTGTTGTCCACCTTGGGCGCCGCGTCCGGGGGCACATTCACCGTGATCGCCTCCTCCGACCGTGCAGCCCGCTCCAGCGCGGCGGGGCCGGCGGCCACGGGGCCGGCGAGCAGCTCCGGCACGCTGATGGTCTTCAGGAACGACTCGTAGAACTCGGGGTCGCTTTGCGGGACGACGAAGGGTTTGTGCGTCTGGCCCGTCTCGTCGACGAAGCTGAGGTAGCACCGGGTGAAGGTTCCTCCCTGACGTTTGCTGCTGAAGGCGATCCACCGCGAGTTGCCGGACCAGGAGTGCCACGACTCGGAGAACTCGCTGTTGATCGGGCACTTCGCATACGTGCCCTTCCTCAGATCCATCATGTATAAATCGCTCGTCGGCTGGAAAGCCGGGAAGCACCCGTAGCGGCACATGCAGAACAGCAGGAACCGGCCGTCGGGTGAGATCCGCGGCAGGAGGATGCTCTGGCCCGTTTTCTCCGCCGGCAGGACCACCTGAGGGTCGCCCCACCGGTCCGTCTCGATGTCGTAGGGGATCCGCATCAGAGAGTACTTGACCTCGGCATACTGCTTGAGGGGCACGGCGTCGCGATCCGTCCAGAGCACCGGGGCGCGGCAGTAGTAGAGGAACCTTCCGTTCGGCGACCAGGCGGGGTAGGTTGCCATATGCCGCTCGTCCGAGGCACCGGGCACCCTTTGGGACTGGCGCGCAGCGACGCGGAAGTACGCCAGCGCGGACTCCAGATCGACCACATCGCGGACCTCGCCACCGGCCGTGTGGAAGAACTGGCGCACCTTGTTGCTGGAATAGGCCGCGATCTGTCCGCTCGGGTGCCATGCCGTGTAGCCGAAGGGCGTCCCCAGCTTCGTCACGTGGCCGTCCTCGGCCAGGAGGGCGACATTGCCCAATGAACGGCTGCGGATGCCGATGAGCATCCGCGCGGGGTCGTTCCCGGCAAAGCTGTGGCAATTGACGCAAGCATCGCCGAGCGACTCTCTATCGAGCACGACCGATTCGTCGTAGGTCGCCAGGTTGCGCTGATAGACGGCCACCTCGCGATACTCGTTGTGAACCGGCGCGATCCGGCGATAGACGAGGTATCCGTCGATCTCCTCTTGGGCAACGTGATTGACGACGGACTGGTACTGCCGCCACTGCCCGTCGACCTCGGCGTAAACGTCCCACTGCAAGTCCTTGCCGCGGTTGCACTCCAAGAGCGGCCGCCAGCGGCGCGGCGGAATGGCGATCGCCGGGGAGCGGCTGGCGATCTCGATCGCCTCCCCCGCCTCGCCGCAGATCCTGACGAGGAATCGCCGGCCGTCCTCACGGACCACAAAATTCAAGGGGGCGATGTTCGGCGGCATGACGATCCCCACGTAATCCGGGCTGATTCGAGGAAGCCGAGGCACCGCTTCGGCATCCTCCACCAGGGGCCGTCCGCGCGCCACCGCCCACCACGTCCCAGCGGCGATGACCGCGACGGCGGCGACCGCGATCAGCAACCAACGGCGAGCTTTCCCTGGCATCATGTCACTGCCCCCACACGCCGGACGCAAAATAGAAGAAGTAGGAATCGCCCAGGCCAGCCTCCCAGGCAGTCCTCGCCGCGTCTTGCGGGCCGCCTGCGCTGGCCGTGATCCGTCGGAAATCCCGAGCGCGCCTGAGGACCTCGGCGTCAAGCCCGAATCCGGGAATGGGAGGAGGGCTGTCGGGCGATCCGGTGCAGATCACCCACGCTTCCTGGTAGTGGCGTGGGACTCTCGGATAGGAGAAATCCTTCAGACGCGGGAGATTCGCCACGACCTTCTCGGGGCGCCCGGCACCCAGGTAGTAAGCCATGAGCAGCTCGAACGCCATCTTGTTGTGCGGGTTCTTTTCCAGCAGGGCCGAAAAGACCTCCTCCACGTTCATCGCGATGGCGACGCTGTCCTTGTGGACCATGTTTCCGCGTATCCGCGACACCCGCGGGTCGTTTTCCAGGGTGGAATCCGCTTCCAGCCGCTGGAGCATGTCCCGTGCGGCCCGGCGGTGGAACGGGTGTTTTGCCAACGCATTGAGAAAGATGCGGGCGGTTTCCGGCCGACCCTTGACAATGCTGATCACGGCCAACTGTTCCAGGACCGCCGGCTGATCGCCCGAACCTTCCAGGGCCTCATACGCGCACCTCTCCGCGTGGTTCACGTGCCCCACGTCCAGAAGGAGCCGGCTTTCCTGGTAGTAAGTGCCCATGTCACGGTGTTCTTGCGGAGTGTGGAAGAGATCCACGCCCGGCCTCTGGGGATAGCGGAACATCTCGTCGCCCAGCCGCCCCGTGTGATACAGTGCCAGCATGATGTTCCGGTGGCAGCGGACGCTATACAGTCCCTGCGGCAGCCGGTCGGCTGACCTCAAGACCTCCGTCCACCGCTCATGTTGGGAGTGATAGTCGATTTCCAGCATGGTTCGAGCGAGGGAGTCCAGCGAGAACCAGATGGCCGCGGCGACCCCGGAAAAAAACGCCGCCGTCGCCATGATCCGCGCCGGCATTCTCCCGGGGAGGAAGCGGCGGGACTCTCGGCTCGGGGAGGAATCGCCCCTGCGCGAGCGGCGCTTGGGAGCAGGAGAGACGTTGCGGGCGCGTGCCGCCCCCCACACGGCGGTTCCGGCAAGGACGGTCGGGAAGAACAGATACAGCGCCAGCGTCAGGGGCCATCTTCCCGGCACGACGCCGGCGGCCGAAACCAGGAAGCTCCCATACGCTTCCTTGAGGTCAAGGCCCAAGAGCGTGCCCGCGGTCCAGGGCACCACCAAACCGCACGCCAGCGCCGCGGCGGCCACCGGCTTTCGCCCTGCGATCAAGAACTCGTCCACCGCCACCATGACCGGAAAGAGCAGGCTTCCGGCGCCCGCGATGTGGTAGAGAATCAGGCAGGCAAGCAGGAGCACCGGCAGCCGCTTGATCGGAGCGCGGGGCGCCAGGCGCACGTAGAGCGCAAAACCCCCAAGGGCTACGAGAAGCGACAGGATGGGGCTCAACGGATGACTGTAGGTGCCATACATCTCCAGCACAAGGGCAGCCGGGACGTAACGCAACACGTTGCCGCGGGGCCGGCCGGCACGACGGCTGAGCATGTCCGTGAAAAGGCTTGCGCACCACGCCGCGGCCGTGACGATCAGGGCGCCCACCCAGCCGAACGCGTAAAACTGCGAAAACAGCCGGGTGCCGTACTCGACCAATCCTCCGATCCGTGCCAGATGCTCGCAGAAGAACGGCCATCCCGTGTGGAAGGAGAACGAGTAGTAGTGCGTGACGATACCGATGCTGTGATGAATCAGGCGGGGATCGATGACCAGCCAGACGTAGAGATAGAACAGCAGGAAGAAGAGCCCGGTCCCCTTCCCGAACCGCAGAATCCTGCCGCTGATCGTTTCCTGAGTGCTCTTCACTTCCGTCGCCTTGAAGCGGCCGAACAACAACTTCCACTCATGCCTCTTCCACAAACCGGAATTTCAGCGCCGCGGCCAGCTCCTTGACCGGTTCCCGCAGGTCGCCGTAGAACGTGACGCGGTGCCAGCCGTATTGGTCCCAGAAGGTGAAGAGCTTCTCGGCGTCTCCCACGATCTCGCCCGCCAGCTTGGTGCGGCAGGCGCGGTCGATGACCACGTTGTCCACCGCCTTGGCCCGGTGGCAGAGGATTTCCCGCCGGCCGGGATGGATTTCGAGCGTCGTGGTCATGTAGCCTTGCGGCAAGAAGGAACGGACGGAAGCCCCGCGGCGGTCCTCCGAGTGCGTCAGGATCTCGAAAGGGTTGGACTGGCCCGCCGGGCCGAACATCTTGGTCGGGGCGACGCAGTGGGCGTAGATGATCTGCCGCTTCGAGGTGTCGAGCACCGGATCGGAGATGAACCCGGGCCGGCCCACGAGGTGCTTCATCGCGATCATCGTGGCGGTCGAGAGGAGATCGGCCTCGCAGGCCCCGACCAGGCCCGAGTCGAGGAGCTCGACGTAACCCAGGCAGGGGTACGCCGCGAGGTGCCCGCCGTAGAACCCGCCCAGGCAGTTGATCGTGATCGCCTCGGCCTGGTGCTTTTCGAGGACGGCTTGCTGGGCCAGGTACTGCCGGGCCGATTTCTCCAACGTCGCGTCGGGATCGTCGAGGGCGACGGCGCGGGCCGCGGATTTCCATCGCTCGGCAAGCCGGCGGGCCTTGGCGCCGTCGGCATTGTTCTGCGCCGCAACGAGTTCCTTGAAGTCGACCTGGACCACTCGGATGCCCAAGAGCTGTTCGATTTCCTTGGCGAGGTTGTGCATCGCCCCGCCCACGGACACCATCTTGGCTTGCTTCATCGCCTTGAGGCACTGGGCCACGCCGGCGACTTGGAGCGGATCGTCCTTGCAGGGCGCGGGATCGCTGCCGGGAGTCCGCTCCCGGCGGACGTGGTCGCAGGCGGCGACGAACTCGGCGGTTGAGCCGCCCTTCTTGAGGACTTCGAAGCAGCGGGCCGACGCCGCGAGGTCTTCGATCTTCGAGGAGGCGACGACGGAGAAGCTCTTGTGCGTGCGGCGAAGTCCGGCCGTGTAGACGAGGAACCCGCCGCTGCCGGCAAAGGGGAAGTCGGCCACCAGCGTCGGCTTGCCGGAGGCGACGATGGTCTGCATCACCTGCACCCAGTTGTTCATGTGGTAGACAAGATAGCCGTCGATGCGATCCGCTTCGCCCGAGGCGAGGAGCTTCTTGGCGTCCTCGGTGCCGTGGGCGACGGCGGGCAGGAACTCCACCTGCGGCGAGAGGCTTCGCAGCGCCGCAGTGACCCGCTCAATGTCGGGAGCGAAGTCGTAGCCGATGTGGGGCCACGTGGGGCGGTCCTGTCTCACCGTGAAGCAGGCGAAGACCAGCCGGACTCGCGGACGGTTCGGGCCGCCGTCCGCCGCCGGGGCGCCGGACGGGCCGGCAGCCGAAGCGAGATTGGCGAAAAGGCCGGGAACCGCCGAGGCGGCGCACAGCCCGCAACCGGCTGCCAGAAAGCGGCGGCGGCTCGTCGCGCACCCACAGCCGGACGATACGAGCGGCTTCCTATTCATACTCAACTCCCGCGGGATGGGCTAAGGAAGGCAAGGGACATTCCAACGGGGGCTATTGTAGCACTCCGTGAAAGGCAATAGAACAGTCTTTCGGACCCCCGGATCGCAGGATCGCAGCCCGCCGGGATGGGCAGCGGCCGGGCCAGCCGATTGTGGGCTGCTTGCGCCTGCTGCTATACTGCGTCGCGCCGCGCGAACGGCGGTGAAGGAGCCGTGAGACGATGAGTAGCCCAGACTTGAGGAGATCTTCGATGTGCCGAAGCATGAATCGCCTGCTCGTTTTCGTCGCGCCGTTGGTTTGGCTGGGGATGGCGTGCCCGCTTGCTTGGGCTGCGGAGACCCTGGAGATCGGCAGCCCGGCGCCGGGTTTCCGCCTTCCCGGCGTGGACGGCAAGACGTACGGCCTGGACGACTTCAAGGACGCGGAACTCCTGGTCGTCGTCTTCACCTGCAACCACTGCCCCACGGCCCAGGCCTACGAGGACCGGATCAAGCAGTTGGCCGCCGATTACCGGGACCGGAAGGTGGCCGTGGTGGCCATTTCGCCCAACGATCCCCTAGCGGTGCGGCTGGACGAGCTGGGCTATAGCGACCTCGGCGATTCCCTGGAGGACATGAAGGTCCGCGCAAAGGACCAGGCGTTCAGTTTCCCATACCTCTACGACGGCGAGGACCAGAAGGCGTCCCACGCCTACGGGCCGGTCGCAACGCCGCACGTTTTCGTGTTCGACCGGGCGAGGAAGCTCCGCTTCGCGGGCCGGATCGACAACTCGGAGAAGCCGGAGCGGGTGACCTCGCCCGACACGCGAAACGCCATCGAGGCCCTGCTCGCCGGAAGGGCCGTGCCGGTGGAAAAGACGAGGGTGTTCGGGTGCTCCGTCAAGTGGTCCGACAAGCGCGAGTCGGTCAAGAAGGCGTTCGAGACCTGGGCGAAAGAGGAGGTCGGGCTGAAGCGGATCGACGAGCAGGGCATCCGGCGGCTGGTGAAGAACGACGGCAAGAAGCTCCGCCTCATCAACGTCTGGGCCACCTGGTGCGGTCCCTGCCTCGTGGAACTCCCCGAGTTCGTTGCCATGAACCGCATGTACCGGCACCGCGAGTTCGAGCTGGTGACGATCTCCGCCGACTCCCCCGAGGAGAAAGACAAGGCCCTGGAGGCGCTCAAGAAGCACCAGGTCGCGGCAACGAACTACCTGTTCGACGCCAACGACAAGTACAAGCTCATGGACGCCGTGGACGAAAAATCGCCCGGCTCCCTGCCGCACACGGTCCTGGTCGCCCCCGGCGGGAAGGTCCTCTACCGGAAGAGCGGTCCCTGCGAGCCGCTGAAGGTGAAGAAGGCCGTCGTCGGCTACCTGGGGCGGACCTACAAATAGATTATCCTCCGGGTTTAAGATTGAGGGATTGCTGCCCGCGGGATTCGCGGGATACTCGAGCAGAGGAGAACTCGAAGACTGCAACTGAGGACTTGACGATGCCCACGCGATCGTGCGGCCGGGGGTTGGCCCTGGCCTGTCTATTGGTTTTGTTTCATGGTGCGGCAGCCGTGCGGGCGGGCGACCAGCCCCAATGGGGCCGGCGCCACTCGCGAAACATGGTGTCGGCCGAGACGGGCCTGCCCGATGGCTTCGACCCGAAGACCGGCAGGAACGTCAAGTGGTGCGTCCCGCTGGGCACGGAGTGCTACTCCACGCCCGTGGTGGCCGGAGGCAAGGTGCTCCTCGGGACGAACAACGGCCAGCCGCGCGATCCGCGTCACCAAGGCGACCGCGGCGTGCTCCTGTGCCTCAACGAGGCCGACGGCAGCCTCGCGTGGCAGCTCGTGGTGCCGAAGCTCGAAGGAGACATCTATCTCGACTGGCCGCAGGCGGGTATGTGCTCGCCGGCAACGGTGGAAGGGGATCGGGTCTACACGGTGACCAACCGAGACGAGGTGGTGTGTCTGGACCTGAACGGGCTGGCCAACGGCAACGACGGCCCCTTCCGCGACGAAGGCCGCCATGCGGCCCTGCAAGACCAGCCGCCCATGACGCCCGGCCCCGCCGATGCCGATATTCTCTGGCTCTCGGACCTCCGCGCGGCCGCGGGCGTCCGTCCTCACGACTCGGCGCATAGCTCCGTCCTTCTGGACGGGCCGTATCTCTACGTGAACACGAGCAACGGCCTGACCAGCAAGCACGACGGCGTCGATCGGCCCGAGGCCCCCAGCCTGGTCGTCGTCGAGAAAACTACCGGCCGGCTGGTTGCGCAGGAGCGCGAGGGGATCAGCCGGCGGATTTTCCACAGCACCTGGTCGTCGCCCGCACTGGGGGAAGTGGGCGGCCGGCGGTTGGTCTTCTTCGGCGGCGGCGACGGGGTGGTCTACGCGTTTGAGGCACTCACGGCGGAAAAGGGGACAGGTCCAGTTTCCCGGAACGGCCCGCAGGGTGCTTCGCAGAAATTGGACTTATCCCCTTTTCCGCTCCGGTGCGTCTGGCGGTTCGACTGCGACCCGACGGCGCCGAAAGAGAACATTCACTTCTACATCCGCAACCGCCGCGAAAGCCCCAGCAACATCAAGAGTATGCCCGTGTTCCACAACGGCCGGGTCTACGTGACCGTGGGCGGCGACATCTGGTGGGGCAAGA
>CAYGZA010000042.1:0-29151 GCA_964354135.1 uncultured Planctomycetaceae bacterium | reverse complement strand
CAGTTCCGGCTCCTCTTTCTGTCGGCGGTTGGGCTCTTCTTGATGCTCGGCGGCTGGGCACTCTTGGGGGAACTCTTTATTGGGAACTCCCTGGTGGGCGGCCAAATGGAAGCCGGCACCGCCTGCCCGTGGCTGGCGGTCACCGACGCGATCCCCGATCGGCCCGGCTTCTTGGGGGTGCTGCCGCAGCGGCCGCGGGCAATGCCGCCGATCACGGAACGGGGCGCCCGCCGCTCCGCTCAAATGCCCGATATTCTCGGCGACGCGCGCCCTTCGATTCTCAAGCGGGAGATTTCGGACCCGGTTTTTGGGTCCTGGGAGCATCTCAGCCGGCCGTTCGTCGAGGTGTTTTCCTGGAGAACCGCAACTCGGACGGAGACGGGTGAGCCGGTTCAGACCGGTTGGATGGGCTGGGTGGCCTTCCTGCTGCTGTGCGGCTTGTGGGCCGTGGCCGTCTGGGCGTTCTTCGGCGGTGCGGTTTCCCGGGCGGCGGCGGTGGAGCTGGCGACCGGCGATCGCGCCAAGCTGGTCCGTTCTCTCCGCTACGCCGCCTCGAAGTGGCATTCGTACTTTGCCGCCCCGTTGATCCCCCTGGTAGGAACGTTCTTCTTAAGCGCGATTCTGGCCCTCGTCGGCTGGATTTTCCTTTCCGGCGGGGCCGGCTTCATGATCTTCCTCGGCGCCTTGGGCTGGCCGCTGCTCCTGTTGGCCGGGTTCCTGATGGCCCTGCTCTTGCTCGGGCTGGTCTTCGGCTGGCCGCTCTTCTGGTCCAACCTCAGCACGGAAGGGGTCGATAGCTTCGACGCCGTGGGTCGCACCTACGATTACGTGTACCACCGCCCGCTGAACTACCTCTTTTATGTCGTTGTCGCCGCGGTGCTGGGGGTGCTCGGGTGGCTGGTCGTGTCGAACTTCTTTGCCGGCATCGTTGCGGCGACGTATTGGGCCGCCAGTTGGGGCGGTGGAGAGGAGCAGGTCCTTGCGATTGCCACCACCGGTCAGGACCTCGGTTCCCTTGGCAAGGCGGGGGCTGCCGTGGTCCGTTTCTGGGTCCAGTGCGTCAAGCTCCTGGGCGTCGGGTTCCTTTACAGCTACTTCTGGGCGGCCGGTGCGGGCATCTACCTGCTCTTGCGCCGTGACGTGGACGCCACCGAGATGGACGAAGTCCTGCCGGAAGAAGAAGTCGAGCAACCGCCCACGCCGCTCCCCGAAGTGAAGACCGATTCCGCGGGGGCCCCGGTCGTGGCCGAACAGCCCCAGGGCAACGGCGGCGGCCAGGAGGAAGGGACGCCGCCGGGCAGCAGCCAAGAAAGCTGAAGCGTGTTGCGCGGCTGGCGGGCGGGACGCCCGCCCTACTGACTCCTTTGTATTATTTCCCTGAGCATCCATGGCCGCGGCGGTTTGTCCTTCATGCCGGCGCCCGCCGCGCCCGCACGCCGAGCAGGAGCACCGCGGACGCCAGCGCCAGCCCCGCTCCCCATCCAAACGCCGCCATCGCCCCGAGCCAATCGTAGATCAGCCCGAAGATCAAGCTCGCGGGGAGCGCGGCAATCCCGACGGCAAAATGGAACCACCCGTAGGCCAGTCCCCGTTGCTCGGGGCCGACCAGGTTGGCCACCAGCGTCCTCTCGGCAGGCTCGGTCAAGGCATAGAAGAGGGCGTAGACGGCAAATAGGAGCCACACGTGCCAGGCCGCGGTCGCCAGCGCGAAGGCCGAATAGACCGCGGCATACACGAGCCAGCCGACCAGGATCATCGGCCGCGGCCCGAGCCTGTCCACCGCGCGTCCGGCAATCAGGTTGCCTCCGCTCTTGGCCACGTGGAACACGCACCACAGGAGCGGCAACGTCGCAGGCGGCACCCCCAGCTCGCCGGCGCGGACCAGCAGGAAGGCGTCGCTCGAATTGCCCAGCGTGAAGACTACCATCGCGAGCAGGTAGACGCGAAAGCTCCGGTCGAACGGCTTGAGGGTCCAAGAGAGCCTCCCGTCGCGTTTGGGCTCAGCCCGCCGCTCGCGGAGGCCGAAAACCAGAAGGGCCACGACGAGGAGCCCCGGGACGAGCGTCGCCAGGAACAGCCAGCGAAGGCGCTCGGGGCTCAAGAGGTCCTCTGCCCAAAACGACAGGATGGCGGCGGCCAAAAGGGGGCCCACGGCCGCGCCCAGGTGGTCCATCGCCCGGTGAAACCCGAAGGCCCGGCCTCGGATGTCGGGGTCGGTGGAGTCTGCGATCAAGGCATCCCGCGGCGAGGTGCGGATCCCCTTGCCGAACCGATCGCCCACGCGGACCACCAGGAGCTGCCACGGGGCCGTGAGGATGCCGATCAGCGGCCGGCTCACCGCCGCGATCGCGTAGCCGACGACCACCAGCCCCTTGCGCGACCGGACGCGGTCGGCCCATCCGCCGGACCACAGCTTGACCAGGCTGGACATCGAGTCGGCCAGACCCTCAATGGTTCCCAAGAGGGATTTGCTGCCATGGAGGACGGCGATGAGGAAATGCGGCAAGAGCGGGAAGACCATCTCGCTGGCCACGTCGTTCAAGAGGCTCGCCGAGCCGAGCAGCTTGACGTTGCGCGGGAGCGGCTTCATTGGCCTGCGGTCGCCCGCCTCGTTGGCTCCGTCCATTGCCTGCCTCTAGCGGATATAGTGCGAAACCGCGATGCGCATGCCGATGAGGATCAGCACAGAGCCGCCCCCCGCCTCCGCCCAGCGGCCCCAGCGCGTCCCCAGCCGGCCGCCGAACAGGATGCCGATCGTGCTCAGCGTGCCGGCCACAACCCCGATGACCACGGCCGGCAACCACACCGAGACCCCGAAAAGGGCCATGCCGAATCCCACGGCCAGCGCGTCCAGACTGGTCGCCAGGGAGAGCGTGACCAGCATCCAGCCTCGGGTCGGATCGCCCTTCAGTCCGGTTTTCTTCTCCCTGCAAGCCTCCCAGAGCATCTTGCCGCCCACGTAGCTCAGCAGGGCCAAAGCGATCCAGTGGTCCCAGCGTTCCATCCACCCGGCGACCTGCCGCCCCGCCGCCCAGCCCAACACGGGCATCAGGAACTGAAACAGGCCAAAATGGAAGGCGATCCGGAACGTGTGCCTTCCGGTGACGGGGGCAACCGTCAGTCCCGCGGCGATCGACACCGCGAAGGCATCCATTGCCAGACTGAGCGAGATGCCCAACAGTTCCAACCAGTTCAAGGGGCGATTCCTGAAGGCACGCGGGGGCGGCTATCTTGCGGGCGGAGGCGTCGGCCCGACGCGAGGGGGAAGCGCGGGCTTGACCGCGCCCGGCGGCGTTGCCCGAGTCGGCCCCGGACCGGCCGGAGGCGCCGCCACCGGCGCAGCAAAGGGATTGCCGGGCACCTCGGCCGCAGCTCCTACGGGCATCTCGACTGCCGGGGCGGAGACCTTTGACACACGTCCCCGCGCCGGCACGGCTTCCCCGTACGACGGCTCGGGGACGGTTTCCAGGATCCTCTCGATCACCAGGTCCACGTCGATCCCTTCGGCGTCCGCATTGAAATTGGTGATGATGCGGTGCCGCAGCACGGCGAACGCCATCGCGCGGACGTCATCGGCAGTGACCGCGAAGCGGCCGTGCAGAATCGCCCGGGCCTTGGCCCCCAGGGTCAGGTATTGTGCCGCCCGGGGCCCCGCCCCCCAAGCGAGCCAGTTCTTCACGAAATCCGGGCTGGGTGGTTCCTTGGGCCGAGTGGCCCGGGCCAAGTCCACCGCATAATCCACCATGTGCTGCGCTGCCGGGACCTGGCGGACCAACTGTTGGATCCAGAGGATGTCCCGGCCCTGGAGGACCGGCTGGATATCTCTCTTGACGGCCTGGGTCGTCGCCATGACGATCTCCCGCTCCTCGGCCCGCGTCGGATACCCGATGTTGATCGAGAGCATGAAGCGGTCCAACTGGGCCTCCGGCAGCGGGTAAGTCCCTTCCTGCTCGATGGGGTTTTGCGTGGCCATCACGAAGAAGGGCGGTTCGAGCTTGTAGGTATTGCCGGCGGAGCTGACCTCGTATTCCTGCATCGCTTGCAGGAGGGCCGCCTGCGTCTTCGGGGGGGTGCGATTGATCTCGTCCGCCAACACGATGTTGGCAAACACCGGCCCCTTGACGAAGCGGAACGACCGCTTGCCCGTAGTCGGGTCCTGGTCGATGATCTCCGTCCCCGTGATGTCGCTGGGCATCAGGTCCGGGGTGAACTGGATGCGGGTGAACTTCAGGTGCAAGGCCTGGGCCAACGTCGAGACGGTCAACGTCTTGGCCAGCCCCGGCACGCCGATCGTCAGGCAGTGCCCCCGCGCGAACAGGCAGATGAGCATCTGCTCGAGCATCTCCTCCTGGCCGATGATCACCTTGTGGACCTCGTGAAGGAGCATCTCGCGGGCTTGGGCCACGCGGCGCACGGCTTCTTCCGGGGTCATTTGGGGGGTGGCTGCCGGGGAGCCGGTCGACATGGGCACTCTCCTTCCTGTCCCTTCACTTCCCTCGCGTAAGGTATCCTTCTACATTAGTTTACGGAGGGCTCCCGATCAATGCCGACGCGGCGCAGGACGGGGCTTCCTGCCGCGACGCAGTAGAAGCGGCGTCCCGCCGGTCCACTCCTGCGCGACGGTCGTGTTAGATGCCTTCAGTGGGACCGGCGTCCCGCCGGTTCCTTCCTGCGCAACTATAGAAGGCTGAACCATGCGACTCAACCCAGATCGAACCGTCGCCACGATGCTGAGAGTCCTTCTGCTCGGACTGGTCCTTGGTTTCATCCGGCCCGACGCCGCCGTGGCCCAGTCCTTTCGCCGCGGGGGGACGGAACTCAACGCCATGCGGACCGTGACCGTTCCGCCCGGCAAGTCCTGCTCGATCGTCGTTACCCAGTTCTTCCATCATGGCCAGATCAGCCCGGACGGCCGCAACGTGGTCGTTTCGGCGAAGAGCCAGAAGCTGGTGCCCGCGCGGGTCTTGCAGCTCGGGCCGGGGGACTATTGCCGGCTGGCCTTCGAGACGCTCCAGGGGCAAAGCGCCTACGAGGTCCTCTATGGGGGCGAGCCGCCGGCGCAAGACGCCGCTGCGTCCTGGACCTCGAAGGATGGATTGCTCTTGGAGACGCGGGAGTTCCAGAACTGCAACCTCAACGATTTCAAGTCGGTTCTCGATGCCTTCAACGCCGCCAAGCCGATCGGGGCCGATTACGTCGATACCGTCCAGCACTCGCACAACCCGTTCGCCCTGGCGCCGGGCCCGTTCTTCAGCCGCTACAGCGGCCACTTGCGGATTTCCAGTCCAGGGACGTACAGGTTCTTCACGTCAAGCCAGGATTGCAGTTTCCTGCTCGTTGACGACAAGGAGGTGGTCGAGGCCCCCGGCATGCACGGCCCCACGCGAAACGCATTCCGCGCCCGCCGGCGGGACGTGCCGCTTTCCGCGGGGACGCACAAGTTCGAGTACCTCCATGCGGCGGCGGGACCCGATGCGGCCATGGTCGCCGCCTGGCAAGTCAACCCGCCCAACCCCGATCCCAAACCGGCCGCCATCCCGCCGGAGACCTTCGCCGCCCAAGCGGTCGCCCACGAACCGGCGGGGCCGGTCACCATGCGGACCGAGAAGCTGGTGCCCGACTTCCTGATGAACATCGCCGGCAGCGTGCCGCTTCCCGACAACGAGGTCCCGTTGGTCGGCGTGCAGTTTGCCGACGCGTCGCCCAGGTCCTTGACGTCCACCGGGAAGCACGCCTGGGATTTCGGCGATGGGCAGACCAGCGACCAGACCAACCCCGTACACGTTTACCTGCACCCCGGCCTGTACACGGTGAAGCTGGCCATCCGCCGGACGGGAAGGCCGTTCGAGATCGCCAACCGCGTCTACGTGGACCAGCCGAAGGTCACCGAGGAGGCCAAGTTCCACAAGCTCGACGACTACCTGGCGATCCTGTCGAAGTACGACCCGGCCGGACTCGACGCGGCCGCCTTGCGGCAGTTGGTCCTGGCGTACCAATGGAAGGCGGAGTCGCTCCTGGCCCCGCCCGAGGGCAAATCGCTCCCGGAGAGCACGACGGAGCAGCAGCTCAGCCGTGCCGAATTGGAGCGCCGGCAAACCCAGGCTGCCTCGCGGCGAGCGGAGGCCCAGAAGTACTTCGCCGCTGCGGTGGCGGCGGGCAAGGCGGCCTTCGTGGGAGAATCGGCCGCCAAGGGGGATCAAGACCTGGTGCAACTGGCCCGGCTGGTGGGCCCGATGGCCCGCGACCGGCTCGGCGATTCCCCGCTGGCCGGCTCGATCTGGCTGGGGGCCTCGAAGCGGATCACTGCGGCGGAGCTCAAGGCGGAGTGCCAGACCCATGCCGCCGACGTGGCGCTGAACGACCTGGCCAACGCCGCTGCGGCCAAAGGGTTTCTGGACGCCGCGACGGCACAGTCCGGCGCCGCCAAGACCGGGCCGCCGGCTGCCCGGCTCAAGCGCGTCTGGGGCGACTACTACGCCCTGACCGGCAACGGCAAGTCCGCCCGCAAGGCCTACGCGGAGGCCGACGCGCTGGCCGAATCGCGGCGCGCCTACATCGAGCGCACCGCGTGGCAGGGGGCGCACGGGCGGTCCACCGAGCAGTTCCTCAAGACCGGCGAGCTGGATCGGGCCATCGCCGAAATCCGCCGGTGGGAGGAGGAGTTCCCCGCCGACAAGGTCAACGGCTACATCACCCTGCTCCATACCCGCTACTGGGCCGCGCGGGAGAAGTATCCCCAGGCGATCGCCCTGGCCGGACAACTGGTGGCCGTCAACAGCGATTCGCCGTATGTGGATCAGATCCTCGTGTTGGCCGCGGACTGCCACCTGGACTCGGGGGCGGTCGATAAGGCCGTGATTACGCTCCAGTCGCTCGTGAAGGACCATCCCGGCAGCCCGATGGTGCCGGAGGTCAAGAAACGCGTCGCCGAACTCCAGGCCGGAGGTGCCAAGAAGCCCCGCAGACCGGCCCGCGCAGGCGAGAAATGACGAATCCCCCCTTGCCCCTTCGCACCTTCGCACCCTTGCACCTTTCCACCCTTACCCCTCTGCCCCTTTACACCTTTACTCCTTCATACCTCTGCCCCTTTACACCTTTGCCCCTTTGCTCCTTTGCGTGAAACCCACTTCCCGTTCAATCCCCTTTCGCGCCTTTCCGCCTTTGCGTGAAACCCGCTTCCCGCCCCGAGGTCATTCCCATGCGAGCTGCCTGCCGGTCGATGACGTTGAGTCTGCCGCTCCTGGCCGCTTTGGTCGTCCTTCCCCCCGCGTCTTGGGCCGCGAAAGTGACGGTCGAGATCCCCGGCGGTGAGAAAGTCACGTTCGTCGGGGCATTCAACCGCTGGGACGAAGACGGCAACCTCCGCAAGAAGGTCAACCCGAAGGCCAAGATCGATGCCCCCGAGGTCGACTACACCGCCGCCAAGGCGGGCGACAGCCAGTGGGTCTTCAAGGACCTGCCGCCCGGCAAGTACGACCTGGTGATCCTGTCCGGCCAGCGGGTCCGCATCGAGGGATTCGTGTTTGCCCCCGTGCTGGAGTTCGACCCCTTCTACCCGGGCAGCGCGACCACCGACGAGGAAACCCGGGACTTCATCGCCGACGACATCAAGAAGTCGCCCGCGTATGAGAACAAGGTGGTGCCGCTCTACGTCGGCGGGGGCAAGGCGGAAAAGGACCCGGTCCGCGTGCTGGTGATGCTCATCCGCGACAAGCCGACCAGCTACGAGGGCGACTTCCCCGGCGCGGCCACCATGCGGTTCGAGATCTGGCAGTACTCCTGGCAGTACGGCGGCTGGGCCAAGGAGCGGCGGACCCGGGTGATGCACCGCGTCATTGTGCACCGCGATGAGCTGCGCAAATGGACGTGGCTCTGGGACGCGAAGCTCGGCGGCATCGAGGTCAAGAGTTCCCCTCGGCTGATCCGCTACGAGCTGCCCGCCGCCTCCGCCGCAAAGAAGCTCCAGGGGCTCCACCCCTACTGATTCACGCCCGGGTGGCATGGCGTGGCTTGCGTCGCCATGTTCAGGGGTGGCATGGCGTCGCTTGCGTCGCCATGTCGGCCGTAGACCATGCCCGCCTGGCGCGTGGGCACGCCACCCGATGCTTCACTCCTCCTTCTCGTCCTCCTTCTCCTTCGGCTCTCCTCCGGGGAGCTTGCCGGCCTTGATCAGGTCGCCGAAGGTCGGGGATTTCGGGTCGCCGGGCTTGGCTTTCATCGTGGCGACCTTGTCCAGGGCCGCCTGGATCTTCTTCTTGTCTTGCCGATCCGTCTCGCGCTTCAGCAGCTTGGCCAGCGCCTGGCCGTAGACGTTCCGGTTCTTCCTGCTCGCGCCGACGTGGCAAACGTAACACCTGGCCTTCTCGCACGCCTCGGCAAAGGCTTTCTCCTTCGCATCCTTGCTGTCGGGCTTCACGTACTTGGCGATGAACTCGGCCCGGAACGCCGGGTCTGCCTCCGCCGTCCCGCCGCTCAGCCACAACAGGATGCCGACCGCAAAGGCCCCTCCGATCGCCCACAACCATGCCTTCTTCAATGCCTTCTTCATGCGCAAGTCTCCCGAATGCACGCCCTCCTGGGAAGCCTCAAACTCCCTGGTGCGTTCTATTAGTGGAAGGGATGGGGACTCTCGCGTCAAGGCGCCACTACCTCGGAGCGATGCTCGCCTGCCTGCCGGGATTCGCGGGGCGCCGGCTTCGCCGCGGGCGCTGGCACGCCGGGCAGAGGAACGTAGATCGCTGCGCTTGCACGATGCGGATGATTTCCCCCCGGCGGTCCCGTAGAACGTACGCGCCCACACCGTTACCCCCGATTGCCCCATAGCGGTCTTTGCATCCCCGAAGTAGCCGCTCCTGCCCGATTGAAGTGGATCAGCGAGCCGCTGTTTTGGCCGGGCCCGAAGCCAGCTTGAACGTTTTAAGCTTCCACGGAACCGCTCCGGTGTCGCCCTCTCGAACACGGTAGAACTGGTCCAGCGTCAGGTTTTTCAGTACTTGCGTTTTGCCGGTGACAGGCCAGAAAACTTCCACGGCCTTGATTGACTTGGCGTCTCCCAGCCCAATTTCCTGGCGAAGCGGGGACGCCCCAAAGCTGCCGCCCGTGCTCACCGTCTTGTAAATCGCCCGCTCGCCGTTTGGGTTCTCCACAATGACCTTGATCCGCGCTCCAAGGGCGGCCCGGTTCGACTTCACACGTTCCAGCTTGAGCGTGATCCAGTGATTGCCGTGACCGGGGTTTTCAAACAGTGCGTTGCAGAAACGATCGCCCGTGAAAGCTCCCCCCATCACCGCGTGAATGTCCTGGTCGCCGTCGTTATCCAGGTCGCCGAAGGAAATTCCGTGCCCTTTTTGCAGATGGCCGAAGCCGCCAGAGGTCGTCACCTCCAGAAAGAACCGGCCCGCGGCATTGCGAAACATCCGATTGGGAACCAGAGTGGTGAAATCCGGATCCCCTGTGCCCACGTAGAAATCCAGAAAGCCGTCGTTGTCCAGGTCTCCATAGTTGGCGCCCATGGCCAGCAGGTTCCGGTAGAGACCGGCCGGACGGGTCACATCCGTAAAGGTGCCGTCGTGATTGTTGTGGTAAAGTCGCGGCCGTTCCGAAGGGTTCTGCATGCCCAAGTAATCGGCAAACACCAGATCCACGCCTCCAAATTTGTAGCCGGACACAAAAATGTCCGTTCAGCCGTCATTGTCATAGTCCCAAAACCAAGTCGGAAAACTGCCGATCGGTTCTGTCACCCCAGCGGCGAGGCTTACATCCGTAAACTTCCACCGCGCCTTGGGTGACTTGTCTGCACCGGCCGGGCCGTCGTTGCGATACAAAATATTCGGCTTCCCCAGGATTGAGAGGTAAAGGTCGGGCCAGCGATCATTGTTGAAGTCGCCACTCGCCACGCCTTTGACAAACTCCACCACCGCAATGCCCATCTGAGCCGCGCATTCGGCAAAAGTCCCATCTCCATTGTTCCGGTACAGTTCACACGGATGAACGTCGTCCCCAGTCGATTCATTGCCGATGAACAGGTCCAGCCAGCCGTCGCCATTGTAATCAAACCAGACAGCCGTCTGGGTCGGATGGAAACTCAACAGGCCAGCCTCTTCCGTGACGTCCGTAAAGGTCCCGTCGCCGTTGTTGCGCAAGAGCGAATTGGGAAAGCGCCCGAGCGGCCCCATCCATGCCCCACGCAAGACCAGCACGTCGGGATGGCCGTCGTTGTTGTAGTCGGTTTGCACGATGTTCAACCCGCCCACTTCACCCGTTAGCCCCGCCCGCTGCGTCCATTCGCTAAACGTGCCATTCCCATTGTTGTGGAACAGCCGCAACTGCCCCCGTAGTGCCCAGGAGGACGCCATGACGTCCAGAAGCCCGTCGCCGTCGAAATCTTCCATGATGCTGCCTCCCGCCAAGTCATCCACATCCAAGCCCAACGTCGGAGCCAGGTCGGGAAAACGCTTGATGTCGTATTCCGGTGCAAAGAGTTTGGGATCGATAAGCCACTGCCGCGGCACTTGATCCGGGTATTGGCCCAAGTACATGTAGGCGAGGTTCAACAGCCATTCCGCTCTCAGATGTCTCTGACCTTTGGGTACTGTATTCAAATGGGTGGTCAAGACCTCAATGGCGGCCCGTGCGCCCCGTTGGTTTCTATGAACGCCGGCGCCGCTGATCGGCAGCAGGCAGGAATCAGCGTTGTGATTGGCCCCTCGGCAATTGTCGTCCACTGCCTGACGGAGATGACAACTGGCTTGATAGATGCGCAGGGCCGACAGGTTTCTAGGGTCCATCAAAGTTGGATTCTGCCTGATCAACTGCTCCAACTTGCCTAACGCCTGAATCGCTTCCCCTGTCCGGCCCGCGAGGAGGAGCTCCTGAGCCGTCAGGGCTTGCAGCTCCACGATATCCGTCAACTTCGTGGCTTTCGCCAAGAGCTCTCCGTACTTCACAGCCCGCTCGTCGTTCATCCATGGATTCTGGAGCGGGTCGATGCTTCGGATGATTTTCTCCAGGCGTTCGGCCATCCGCTGCGTGCCGGGGGTGGATTTGGAGGCCTCAGACGTGTGGGCCTGAACCGGATCAACCAGGTTCAGAGCGCCCATCGCGATGATCGCAATAATCTGGAGGAAGAATCTGATCATGTCATCACCTTTCGAATGATTGAGGCGGCTCTTGGACCGCCGAAGGGGATTGAAAACTGGCACCAACGACGGCTTCCAGTTCGGCGACAGCACTCCAATAATCGGCCAGATGATGTTGCAGCACGGACTCGGCCTTCCACAGTTGGCGTTGGGGGGTAAGAAGTTCCAGGACCGTGACCTGGTCGGCGGCGTAAGCCGGTCGAGCCGCCCGCGCTGTCTGCTGCCACAGAGGCACTATTCTGTCGCGATGAAACTCGTAGTGATTTTGCAGGGTCTCGATCTTCTTCACCTGGTTGCGCACCATCCCTAGCGCTTCGCTTTGGAGTGCGGCCAGGTTGTGCCGGGCGGTTGCCAGATTTCTGCTCGCCTCCTCCACGGCGGCTTTGTATTTGCCACGATTGGCCCAAGGGATATCGAAAAACAGACCGACGTCATATTCGCTCATGCCTCCGGCCGCGCCGTTGAACTGTCGCACTTCGACGCGGAATTCGGGATCGGGAATCCATGCCCGCCTGGCGTGGCTGTAGCCGGCCTCGCTGGCTTGAATCCTGTTCTGCGCGCCAAGCAGTTCCGGCCTCTCCGCCACCGCCAGCGACTGCATCTGCTGCTGGAACAGGGGCCAGTTTAAGCTGAACTGAATCTCGCCCGGCCCGTGCAGGGAGGGCGGTGGGGCGTAGCGGGGTAATACCAGCGGTTTGAAGACGAGATTGAGGGGGCGTCCGAGTTCCCCATGGGCGGGGCGGTTCATCAACACGTTGAGCTCGGATTGTTGGTCCGAGATTTCCTGTTCGATATCGAGCCGGCGTTCCAGCAGTTCGGCCACTTCGGCCTCTGCGGCCAGCGCATCTGCTTCGGTGCGTTTGCCGGTCCGGAGCTTCTCGCGGGCGAGTTCGGCGATTTCGTTGAGCAAGGTTTCGTTCTTGCGGTTCAGCTCGAGTTGAGCATGGGCGTTGGCGTAGCGGTAATAGGCGGCACGGGCACGGGCGATCAGATCGATTTCGCGGCGGCGCACCTCAGCCAGTGCTGCCTCGGCCTCGGCAGACGCGGCTCGAGCGCGCTGGCGATTCCTGCCCGACAGCGGCAAGCTTTGCGCAATCATCCACTCGATATCAGTGAAGGCTTCCGAACGAGTGGTCCCGTAGCCTTCGATATCCAGGCCCGCCTTCGGGTCCTGCCAGGCACGCGCCTGCGGCACCCTGGCGACCATCGCTTGCCAATTGGCGCGGGCGGCCTTGAGGGCAGGATTGTTGCTCCGCACTTCGCTTAGCACCCACTGGAGCGAGAGCATGGGGGTCGGGCTGGCGGGCGCTTCTTTCCCGGGCTCTGCTACGGCTCCTCGCGCGAGTAGACTAAGAGCCGGTGCCAAAAAACAGGCCAATCTCCATCTCACAGCGACTGTGACCATTACGACCCTCTTCCACGAAACCGCACCGTTTGGGGAGCAGCCTCGATATGGCCTGCGTCAACTGGAGAACAGAAGCGGCATCCTCCGAATACCCCAGATTACCCTGTTTGCCACCGCTCCTGCCAATCCGTGACTACGTAGCGGGGCTTTTCCGACCTGTCAATGCGTCCTTGGCGTGATTTTGGTTCTAGGCAGATTGGCCGGTCTACGGAGGCCTCTCACGCCGTCAGCCCGCTATCCACTGTCAGCATCTGGCCGGTGATGGAATCCGCCGGCCCTTGGTCCCCGCTGCCGAGACGGCCAAGAAGGTGCTGGGCGAAATCCGCTTCGGCGAAGGCGACATCCGCCGGGCCCTGGCCGCGGTGCTCAGCCGCATGGCGGGGCGGGCTCAGCGTTTCTGCGCCTTGGAGTAGGCTTCCAGGTCAAAGACCAGGATTCCGCGGCCGACGCCGGCAGGATCGCTCACCCGGGCGAACTGAAAGGCAATGAAGCGGTCGTCGTCGCTCACCACGGGGTTGGACGCCTTGTAGCCCGGGTAATCGTTGAAGAAAGTGAGCCGTTCCGACTTGCCCGAGCCGTCCAATGCCAGCTTGTAGAGATCGATGTGGGACGAGCCTTTGGGATCGTGCCGATCGCACTCGACCAGGGTGAATTTCCCGTCGGGGAAGATCCCCTCCGGCTCGTCGTACTGCTCCGGGGCTTGGGAATAGTTGACCACTTTGCCGGTCTGGAGGTCCACCCCCATCACTTCGGTCTTCTGGTAGTTGTACGCGCTGAAGGTCAGTTCCTTGTCATCCGGGGGCCGGAAGTTCTGGGTCTCCAGGCCGCACTTGAACGGAAGGTCCCTGGCATCGAGGATCTTCTTCCGGCCGCTGATCCGCGGCCTGCCGCTCTCATAGACAATGTCGCCCATGTAGAAGGCGTTCTTCTGCGTCCAGGCGATCCGCATCTGCTTGCGGGAAACCGCGGGGCCCTCGCTGCACTTTTCGCCCAACGGCACCGGCGGGCCGGAGAGGTCCTTCTTGAGGACCCAAAGCTCCGCGTTTTCTTCGCTGCGACTGGGCCAAGGCTTCTCGGCGTCGAACTTGCGGGCACCGGATAGCAGGATGTCGCCATTGGCCAGATACAAGGCCCGGGTATAGCCCTCGTGAAAGCAGTGGTGCGTGATCGGGCGGATGATCCCGGTGGCCAGCTCCAGCTCATAGGCGTCGCCGAAGGTCTTGGAGAGGAACAGAAGCCGCTTGCCGTCGTGGGACCAGTCGGCCCGCTCGCCGAACCAGGTGACGCGCTTGATGTGCGGCGGCAGCTCATCGACCGGCGAGCGTCCTTTCTTGTCCGGCGGGGCGGCGAGCAACTCAACCGCCAAGAATAGAACAGTAGTCCACGAGAAGACCCTAGCGGTCTGGCAACCCATTTCGCTTCTCCTTTGGCTCGGGATGAGAGGCTTGCCGGACAATCGAGCCTTCAAACAAAGCCCAGGGGTTGCAACCCCTGGGCTTTCGCTCGGCAGGAGCCTCGCCCTCCCGGAATGGCAGAGCCCCATTGTAGAGCCGTTCAGCCGCCCTGCAAGACGGCGGAGCCGCGTCGAGCGGCCGGCCGCTCCTTGACCGCTTGGACCAGCCGCCCAAACTCCTCGGTTTCCTTGCGGACCAGCTTCACGAAGCTGTTGTCCTCCGGAGTGCCGACTACCGCCCGCATCTCCGCCGCGTTGCGGAACGTGGTCTGGCGGAACCGGTTGGTGTAGTCCTTCTGGCGCGAGAGGAAGACCTGGTCGCGGACGTACTCCTGGATCCGCATGGCCTCATCCAAGGCGGCGTTCCATGCCTCGGGGGTCAGTTCCTCGCTTTCCAGCACCTCCAAGAGACACGCCAAGGCGTGGCGTTGCTTCTGGAGCGGGTAGACTGCCCAGAGGGCGTCATAGGCCCGGTGGATCTGGGCCCAGGAGTGGTGCTGGCCGGCCTTGATGTCAACCAGAAGTCGATCCACGTCGGGCGTCGGGACGAGCTGCCCGCCGAGGTTGACCCAGTTTCGCTCGCGCGGGCCGGCGAGCTCTTCGCACATCGAGGCCAGCGTGGCCGCCGGATTGGCCTTCATGTAGTCCAGCAGGTTCTTCACCGCATAGTAGTGCAGCATCTGCCGGTAGGCGCGATAGCCTTGGCGGGCCTTGCGGATCACGACCTTGCGGCGCGAGTTCTCCACGTTTTCGCCGAGGATTTCCAAGGCGGCCGTCGGGTCTTCCGGCCCCAGCAGCAGCCGGCGACCCAAAGCATGGTCCAGGGATGAGGGGTAGGGGGTTGGGGATTGGAGATTGGGGATTGGCGGTTCGGGACTACGATCTTGCTCTAATCCCCAATCCCTAATCCCTAATCCCTCTTCCCTGGCTCGCAGCGCCTTCGCCGTCCATACCTCAAGCAGCCCCATCGCGTGAAACATCTCCTCGGCCGTGTCGGGGGCAAGGCAGTCGAATTCGATCTTCTGGGTCTTCGTGACGCGCTTGTCCCGCGTCCGGAACTTCCAGGTGTTCCGCGCCAGGGCATACATGTTGTGCAGCCACCAGAAGGCGGGCGTCACCACGAGCCGATCCCGGGCCGCGTCGTCGGCAAGCAGGGCAAACGGCAGGGGAACGTCCAATTCGGCCGGGTAGTTCCCCTTGGCCAGGAGCACGAACGAGGCGAAGCGGCAGGAGTGTTTCAGCGTGGTGCAGAGCCCCGGCCAGAAGCCCCGCCCGGCCTGGATCTCGCCGTCGTTGGCGCGGCTGTTGTGGTTCGAGCCGATGGTCGCGCCGGCGGCGAGGTTGCTTTGTCCCATCAGCAGGGCCGAGACCAAGAACGAGTTGTTGTGGTGCTGCTCGTGGGCGGGGAAGATCAGGTTGTTGAGGATTTCGCAGCAGGAGACCGTCGAATTGTCGCCGAGGTAGGAGTGGATCAACCGGGCCCCGTACTTCAGGTTCGTGTTGTTTCCCATCACGAAGCGGACCGCCTTGGACCCGTAGAAAACGTGGCAGCCCAGCCCGACGATCCCGTTCACGAGCTCGACGCCCTCGCCGATTTGGGCGGGCTCCTCGGCGCTGGAGTTGATGGTGAGGTTCTTGAGCTTGTTGGCCCCCTTGATGTAGGCGTGGGAGCCGATCTTGACGTCCTTGATGATCCCGCAGTTCTTGACCACGCAGGTGTTGCCCACCGTGCCGTAGAAGCCGCGGCGGGGGTCGAACTGGCGCTGGGTGATCTCGCCCAGCCTGGCCATCAGGTCGGCGTCGTCGCGGTGCTTGGCCCAGAGGTAGGCGTCGGCCGAGGTCATGCCGTCGAAGGGCAGGACGGCCCGGCCCCCGGCCTCGTTCATCAGGTCCATCCAGATGCGGACCTCGTCCGATTCGCCCTCCTTGACGATGCCGTTGCCGAACTTGGCGTGGTTGGTCGTCTGCATCTCGTCGATATTGAGCAGAATGACGTTGTCGCCGACGATATAGTGCGCGAGGTAGCGGACGTGGTGGATCGCGCAGTTGTCGCCCACGTCGCACGAGATGATCGAGCTGTCGGTGATCCCGGCCGGCGTCTGCAGCTCATGGTGCTGGAGCACCACGGCCTCCAGCCGCCCGATGCGGATCAGGCCGGAGAAACGGCAGTTCTTGACCAGGTGCGGGTGGAACGGATCGGTGACGAAGACGCTGTCCCAATCCTCGCACGTGACCGCGTTCTTGACGAGGGCCTCGATCTCTGCGGCGCGAAGGTGCCGCCAATGACCCGCCGGATTGGCCGACTGCTCGTTGCGCAGGTAGTATTCGTCTTGGCCTTCGGGCAGGAACTTGTCCGGGATGAACCTGCGGCCGAAGTCCTTCTCGGGGATCAATCTCACTTCTCGCATGGACCGCTCCTTGGGCCGGAAGGCCGGGTTCAGAAGCCCCTACAATCATAGGTCGCAGTTCAAGCCGCAAGCCACCGGCACGTTGACTTCCAAGCGGTCTCCGGCTAGGGTATCTGGGGAATAATCGAACCGGACCAGGGTCCTTGTCATGACTCGACCGTATGCCGTGTTGCCGCTCTTGGGGGCCTGTTTCCTGCTGCTTTCAGGATACCAAGCTCGGGCCGAGGCGCAAGATCCCGCTTGGTATTCGAAGAGGGCGACCTGGCAGGAGACGATGCTAGCCGCCCGCGAAGCCTTGGTGAAGCGGGAGCGGGACAAGGCCGGGTCCGCGACGTTCACGCCTTATGCCAGCCCGGTCATCCGTCAGGGTCAGCCGGCGGTCCACATCAGCGTGCCGGTTTCGGGCATGGAGGACCTGTACCTCCTGGTCACCGGCGTGCCGAACGTGGCCGGCGGCGCCGCCACCTGGGCGGACGCGAAACTGATCGCCGCCCACGGCAAGGCGGTGGTCGCAAGCAAGCTCCCCGGGCTGGTCGCGGTGGAAGGACGGCACGCCATCGACGTGAACCTCAAGTCCGGCGTGAGCGGTCCGCTGAAGATCGCCGGCCGCGAGTTCAAACAGGGCATTCACGTGTATGCCGACAGCAAGGTGCGGCTGCCGCTGGGTGGCAAGTTCGTGCGATTCGAGGCCTGGATCGGCATCGACAACTGGGTCGGCAAGCCGGCCGCAGTCCGCTTCGACGCGACCGATGCCGCCGGCGCGGCCCGGTGGGACCTCTGGGGGCTCGTGGCCCGCGATTTCGCCGAGGAAACGCCGCGGCGCGAGATGCAGTGGGAGCGGGAAGACCGCGTCTGGGACGCGGATTGGCCCCCGGTCGACGTTGCCGCCCTGGCCCAACGCTACGCGAAGGCCGCGGGCCGTGTGCCTGAGTTGGCCAAACAGGCGTCGGAGTTGGCGGCCCGGCAGGAGCCTCGCCCTCCCAGGATCACGCTAGCCCGACTGGAGCAAGTTCGAGCGCTGTACCACCGCTCTCGCGTTCTGGACGCGGCCCTCGCGCGAGCCAAACGCCTCGACTTCGCGGCCCTGCGTCTGGCAATCACCGATCTCGGCAATACGTTTGCAGCGAAGTATCCCAGCGGGCCGAAGTATCTCGACAGGCTCCAGCGACTGGAGAAGGCCGCCGGCCAAGCGATCTCGCAGTCGGAGAACCGTGGTCTGGCCGAAATGGAGCGAGTGGCCGCCCTGGTGGCCGATTTCGACCGGCTCCAGCGCGAGGCCCTCTTGGCCAATCCCTTGCTGGACTTCGACCGCCTGCTGGTGATCCGCCGCAAACCCGATGGCGACCCGCGGCGGGCCGAAGGGACCGGCTACGGCGTCGGCGAGTATATCGGCCTGCCGCGGCAAAGCTCCAAGTGCAACCCCGGCATCGAAAAACCCTTCGACTGGGACAACGAACTCGCCCTGCTCCAGCCGGTACGGCCGGAGGGCAAGCTGACCACGCTCTTCAAGCCCGACGGCCGTCGCCTGTTGGCGGACCTGGACCTGCACTGGGACGCCGACCGGCTCCTCTTCTCCATGCCCGGGAGCCTCGACAACTGGCAGGTCTTTGAGGTCCGCGCCGACGGCCGCGGGCTGCGCCAGGTCACGCCCGGCGACCAGCGGGAAGTCCACTCCTACGACCCCTGCTACCTGCCCAACGGCAAGATCGCCTTTATTTCCACGGCCCCGCTCCAAGGCGTGCCGTGCAACGCGGGGGTGATCGTAGGGATGATGTACCTGATGGACGCCGACGGGCGCAACATCCGGCAGGTCTGTTTCGAGCAGGATCACGACTACTGCCCGACGGTCCTGAACGACGGCCGCGTCCTCTACCTCCGCTGGGATTACACCGATACGCCGCACGTCTGGAACCGCGTCCTCTTCTCCATGAACCCCGACGGGACCGGTCAGGCCGAGTATTACGGGTCGAACTCCTATTGGCCGAACGCGGTCTTCTACGCCCGGCCGATCCCCAAGCACCCGACGATGATCGCGGGAATCGTCACGGGGCACCACGTCGGCCGCGCCGGCGAGCTGCTCCTTTTCGATCCGGCCCGGGGAAGGCAGGAGACTGCCGGCGTGGTCCAGCGGATCCCCGGCCGCGGGCAGAAGGTGGAGCCGCTCATCGAGGACAAGCTGACCGAGCACAGTTGGCCGAAATTCCTCCACCCCTATCCCTTGAGCGACAAGCACTTCCTGGTTTCCTGCAAGCCGGCGCCCGAGTCGCTCTGGGGCATTTACCTCGTGGACGTTTTCGACAACGCGGTGCTCGTCAAAGAGGAGGAAGGGCAGGCCCTCCTCGAGCCGATCCCGCTCAAGAGGACGCCCAAGCCGCCGGTCGTCCCGGAACACGTCCAGCCGCGACGCAGCGATGCCCTGGTCTATATGGCCGACGTGTACGACGGGCCGGGACTCAAGGGCGTTCCCCGCGGAACGGTCAAGAGCCTGCGGGTCTTCGGCTACCACTTCGGCTACCAGAAGCTGGCGGGGATCGACCACCGCATCGGCACCGATGGGCCGTGGGAGGTGAAGCGGATCCTGGGGACGGTGCCGGTCCACGCCGACGGCTCCGCGCTGTTCCGCATCCCCGCCAAGACGCCCGTCTCCGTGCAGCCCTTGGACGCCGAAGGGAAGGCCGTGCAGCTCATGCGGAGCTGGATGACCGCCATGCCGGGCGAGACGCTCAGTTGCGTGGGCTGCCACGACCGGCGGAATTCCACCCCGCCCTCCAAGGCCACCCTGGCCCAGGCGCACGCGCCGGCGACCATCAAGCCGTGGTACGGACCGGCGCGGGGATTCAGCTTCCGCCGCGAGGTGCAACCGGTGCTGGACCGCTATTGCGTCGGCTGCCACAACGGGAAGCCGGCAAAAAGGGGTCAGAACTATTTTCTCGCGCCGGCAGGCGAGGCTTCATTGCAGGGAGCTAAGCCGGCGGCCGCTACGGAAAATAGTTCTGACCCCTTTTTCTTTTTGGACCTGCGGGGCGACCAGGACGCTTATTTCGTCTACAAGGTCGGCGATCCGCAGTTGCGCTTGGTCCGCGGCGTGCCGCGGGAGAAGCTCATCGGCAAGTACGGCGGGATCTTCGAGCCCGGCTACGTGACGCTGCGGAGCTTCGTCCGCGTGGCTGGGCTGGAGAGCGACCTCCACCTCCTTCCGCCCACGGAATTCCACGCCGATTCCAGCGAGCTGGTGCAAATGCTGAAGAAGGGGCATCACGGCGTCCGGCTCGACGCCGAGGCATGGGACCGGCTGGTGACCTGGATCGATCTCAACGCCCCATGCCACGGCACGTGGAGGGAGTTCGTCCGCATCCCGGGCAGTCAGCGGCAGCGTCGCTACGAGCTGCGGCAGCTCTACGGCGGCGTCGCAGAGGACGGCGAAGAGGTTCCCGCCTCGGAGCCGGCGCCGCCCGAACCGCTCGTTCCCAAGCCCGTGGAAAGGCCGAAGGTGGTTCCGGTCAGCCTGCCGCAATGGCCGTTCCCTGCGGCGGAAGCCCGGCGGCGCCAACAGGGCGGCGGAAGCTCGACCCGCTCGACGGACCTCGGCGGCGGCGTAACGCTGGAGATGGTTCGCATCCCCGCCGGCAGCTTCGTGATGGGGGATGCCCACGGGGAGCAGGACGAGCAGCCGCTTGCGCGGGTGAAGATCGAAAAACCCTTCTGGATGTCCCGCTTTGAGATCACCAACCGCCAATACGCCCAATTCGACCCCAAGCACGAAAGCCGCTACGAGCACCGCGGCTCCTGGATCTTCAGCGAGCAGTACCTGGGCTGGCCGCTCGATAGGCCGGATCAGCCGGTCGTCCGCGTCTCCTGGAATGAGGCCGTGCGATTCTGCCGCTGGCTCTCGGAGCGGACGGGCACTTCGTTCTCGCTTCCGACCGAGGCCCAATGGGAATACGCCTGCCGCGCAGGCACCGATACGCCGTTCTCGTATGGCGGGCTCGATACCGATTTCTCGCCGTTCGCGAACCTGGCCGACGCCTCAATCCGGCAGTTGGCCTATCAGTCGTGGAGCCCCCGGGCCCCCGACGTCGTTCCGCGGGACGATCGCTTCGACGACCGGGCCCTCGTCTCGGCGCCGGTGGGGAGCTACCGGCCGAATGCGTGGGGGCTCTTCGACGTGCACGGCAACGTCGCCGAGTGGACGCGCACCAGTTGCCGGCCCTATCCTTACCGGGACGACGACGGCCGCAACGCCCTCGACCCCGTGGAGCCCAAGGTGGTTCGCGGCGGCTCGTGGCGCGACCGGCCGGCGCGGTGCCGCTCCGCGTTTCGGATGAATTACCCGCCCTATCAGCGGGTCTTCAACGTCGGCTTTCGGGTCGTCAGCGAGGGGCCCATGCGCGAGGTGGCAGCGACGTCAAGAGACTGACCGTGGGACGAGTGCTTGCACGCACGCGGCCACTGCTTCTTGAGCACGAATCCCGCCTCGACGAGATTACCGGAGTCGAGCGCGCGTCAGTGCCCTGGCACTGATGCCGGCCCGGGTACTCCGCCCGCGCCGGCTCCGAGGCCGGGAAGCTCTGCCCCGGGGCGCTCTTTCCTGCCGGGGCCTGGGGTCACGCGAAGAAGGTGCCCCTTGCGCGGGCTGTGGTAAAACGCGTAGTGATTCCCCCAGGGCTGAACTTCGGGCGAGTGGAGGTAGACTCCCAAGGCGGCCCACTTGCTCTCGACGAGCACCACGCCCCGCTCGCCGGCGTGCCGCACAATCCCCGAGTGAAGCACGATCCCCTCAGGGTCGCGGTAAACGATCAGGTCGTCTTCCGCCGGCACGGCCACTTCGACGTAAGCGTTGTCGGACAGGATCGAGTCGACCCGCTCGGAAGGAATCGCGGCGTGGCCGGCGATGAATACCCAGCCGTGGCAGTTGCACGCAAGGTCCGGACCCGCGAGACGGATGACGTGGTTCTTGAAGTGCTCTACGGCGAGCATCAGCTCCTCGGCCTCCTTCAGCGGCTCAATCTCGGTGTAGGCATATAGTGGAATCTCCCGGCCAAGATCGGTGAAAACGTGCCCTTGGGAGGTTTGCACCAGCTCCGCGGTGCTGTACTCCTCCAGGGGAAACGACAGCTCGGCTTCCTTGGCGTAAAAGGCCCCGACCACGGCGAAGGTCGGAGCGGCGATCAGCAGGAGAACCCACACCACCTTGGGTTCGACCAACCGGCGAGCCAGCCGCTGGACCGGCGGCATGGAGAGCGCCGCCGCAGCCAGGCAAAACGCCGTCAGTGCGACGAACGGCCCGGACAATGCCGGTTCCCCGCTCAAGAGCCAAACCGCGACCGCCAAGCCCGCGAATCCGAGCGCGAGAATGCCGGCCCAAAGCCGGCCCAGACGCGGGCCACAGCGGTTCTCCAGCCACAGGCCGCCCAGCGCCACCACGGCGCCGCCCGCGCCCACGGCCGCCAACTCGATGGTGCTGTAATTCCACTCCGTATAGCCCATCCGGGCCCCCTCTTGTTCCGTGCCTCTCGCCCTGGTAACTGCCCGCGGCGCCGCGGTCCCCGGCCTGCACTTCTACTCGCCGAGATTGAGTCTTCTTGTCTGGCTCGGCGGGAGCCGCGCGCTGCCGAAATCGCGCAGCCTCGCTTAGAACCGCCAGCGCTCGCGGGTTGTCGCCAACTCCTAATGAACCCGCAGAACCATGGAAGGTTTCGCGGACATGCTTCCTGTGGGCAACGGATACCTCACAAGTGTTGCTTTCCGGGGGGTGGCTGGCTCTCGCCTTGGCAACGGCTACAATAGGGCCGTTGTGCCGGTTACCCGCAGGTCCGCTCGAGAGCGATCGAATCGCTGCCCTGTGCGGGCCCGCGGGCCCGGCAGCGAACCGCGGCGTACTGCGGCAACTCCTCGAAACGCAAGGAGCGGACCATGAGTCGAACCATGAGTCGCTTCCTGAACGTGGTCGGGATTGGGCTGCTTGTCGTTGGGAACGCAGCCGGATGGGTTCGAGCGCCGGCCCAGCCTCCGAAGGGGGACGATCGGCCTCCCGTCGGTGGTCTAGGTCTCGGCGTGATGGCGTCGCCGGCCCAACTCTGGGGAATGCTCGTGCGGTCGGAGAAGGTCCGCAAGGAATTGCAGCTCACCGACGAGCAGGCAGCCACGCTTCGAGCGACGATGGACCGGGCCGCCGCGAAGCTGCGCCAGAGCCGGCCGACCTTCGAGACGCTCCGCGATCTGAGCGCGGAAGAGCGAAAGGCGAAGTTTGCGGAATCGGCCCGGAGGGCTTGGCGCCAGGCCGAAGAGACCCGCAAGGAAATCGAGGGCATTCTGCTGCCGCACCAGGCGGAGCGGCTTGGCCAGATCGTGCTGCAGGTCCGCGGCACGGCCGCGCTGGAACACAAGGACTTCCAGGATACCCTCGGACTGACCGGGACGCAGCGACGAGAAATCGCCGCACTCCGCGCGGAGATGAACGAGAAAGTCCGCGGCATCTTCCGCAGCGACGAGAAGAAGGGACGGGGCGCGAAGTTCCAGGCACTCCGCAAAGAAATCGAAGGCAAGATGCTGGACGTCCTGACTCCCGAGCAGAAGCAGAAATGGGAAACGCTCAAGGGGGCGAAGTTCGAGGTCGATTGGCGGGAATTGATGTCCCCCAGTCGGTCCGGCGGCGGCAAGAAGTCGCGTCCCAGCGACGGCTAGAATCCGCGTCCCAGCGACGGCTAGCCCGCGCGCCCATTCCGACCGTCGGCTGGTCCGGGGCCGCCGCCCGAAGCGCGGTGGCCCGTTTCTGTGGACATCGCCATCGGCCCCGCAGAGCTACGGCCGGGTGTTTGCACCGTGACGAGGAGGTCTCGAAGATGTTGCCGAGAAGCCGCAGAGGACCGAGTTGGTCCTTGTATTGGGCCGGCCACACGTGGATCGTGATCGCCGGGTTCCTCGCCGCGGCCCATGCTCGGGCCGAGCGATGGGTCGTGTGGGAAAACGGAAAGGCCCATGCCCGACTCGTTGTCGCGGAGCATGCCGGCGGGGCGCCGCCGGTCGCCGAAAGGACGCTCAACGGCCACCTGAAGGACTTCTTCGGCTGGACGCTGCCGCCGGCAGAGCGGATGAACGAGGCGGGGCTCTACGTGGTGGCCGTCAGCGACCTCGCGCACCCGATCGTGGGCGAGCTGGCCCGCGCGGGGCTCCCGCTGAAGACGGACGATCTGGGCGAGGAAGGCTTCCGCATCGCGACCCACGCGGCCGGGGACCGCCGCTTCGTAGTGGTCTCCGCGGCAACGCCTGCGGGGCTGAGATTCGGGTGCCAGGAGCTGGTGCTCTTCCATACGCCCGCGACCGCCGAGAGCGTCTCGGTGGACGTGCCGGGGGAAGTGAAGAAGAAGCCGCAGTTCGCCTATCGCGGGATCTACATGCTCCCCTGTTGGGCCCAGCACGATACGATTGCGTCGTGGCGGCGCGTGCTCAGGTTCAACTCGGAGATCACGGTCAACCGGAACTGGTTTTGGCTGAACGGCTTTCCGCTTCTGAAGGAGTACGGCGGCGAGTATGCCGGCACCGACCTGGCCAACGCGGAGAACGTGAAGGGGCTGGTCGACCTCTCCCGCGAGGAAGGGATGAAGTTCTACATTGGCGGCGGGTGGTTTACCTGGCACCACGAAAAACACGCCGGCGGCTCGATCGACCGCGGCGTGCGGTATTACCTCGATATGGTCGATCTGCTGCCCGGCACCGGGGGCATCTACCTGGAGCCGGCCGGCGAAGGGAACGAGACTCGGGAGACGGCGTGGCGAGAGCGGACCGCGGCCTTCGAGCGGCTGTGCAAGACCCTGTGGGCCAGGCGGCCGGAGTTCGAGTTCGCCGTGGCCATCGGCAAGTTCAACGCCAAGAGCTACCGAGAGATGGCACACGCCGTCGACGCCAGGCGGATCTACTGGTGGTGGTGTTGGGGCGATCCGATCCTCCAACGGGCGCTCGACGAGCATCCGCTCGTGCTCCGTTGGCACACCAACGTGCGGATGAGCGAGTACCACGGCTCGTGCGACCCGCCGGGCGAGCGGGAGCTGGCCCTGACCGGCTTCGCCACAAGCTACGACCCCGGCCAGGGTTTTGGGAATCGCTGGAACGGCTATTCGACCCTTTGGGGTGCCCCGCGGGCCCGGGATTTTCACCCGCACACGATCCCCTACTTCGCCCAGCAATACTCGTTCCGCGACCGGTGCTGGGAGGTGCGCATGACGCGGGAGGAATTCGCCGGGCGACTCGCGCGGCGGCTCTTCGATGCCGACGTGCCGTCAGAGGCCATCGCGCATTACCTCAAGCTCACCGAGCTGTGCTCCACGCCGAAGAAGGCGACGGAGCAAGTCCTGGCGCCGATCGAGGCGTTCGTCAAGGCCCGAGCCCAGCGCGGCACGCCGCGGAACCGCGATACGCTGGCCCGCATGACGGAGGCCATCGAAGGGTTCCGGAAGGTCCGAACACCGACGAAACCCAAGTAGTAGCAGCTCGGGCGAAACCGCTCGGAGAGGCGAAACGCCCAGCGATCGACTCACGAAGCCCCGGCGGCCTCGACCGGCTCGACCTGCATGATGTGCAGCAACGACACTGTGACCAGCCGGTCATAGATCGGTTGCGGGTCGTCGGGTGCCGGCAGGCCGAGGGCGACCGTAGACCGCCCCACCATGGCGAGCTCGGGGTGGCGAACGTCATACGTCCGACCGTCCGTCAGCGTGATTCGGAAAGGGCGGAACGGACGCCGCCCGACGAAGTCGCGGATATCTTCGGGACGCATGGCTTGCCACCTCCGACACCGACGAACTCGCCCAATCTCTTGCGTTGACTCATTTACCGCTTCAAGGGTAATCCTCGTTGTTGGCCCGGGCCTTGTCAATACTCCCGGCCCAATGGGTGGCTTCCCAGCCACGAGTCTGTTAATCTACGGCAAGAGTTCTGCGCCCACGAATAAGGGATCACGCCATGAGAAAGCCTCTGCATCGACAACCGATGGTTCCATTAGGTGGCCTGGTGCCGCTTGTGATTCTTGCCCTGACCGGCCCGCTTCCCGCCGAAGAGCCCTTCGACTACTTCCGCAACTCGTGGAACGTGATCGGGCTCAAGGACTACGACCGCGGCACACGGGTCACGCCGGACAACCGGCTCCTGTTGGCCGACGGCGAGGCCCGCATTCGCTTCGGCAAGGACCTGAAGCCCTTGAGCCGCCACGAGACGAAGACCCTCATGAAGGGCTGGATGCCGATCGTCCTGCTTTCCGCCGACGACGGGCCCGTGCATTACGAGTTCACCCTTTGGGCCACGCCGCTGCCGACCGTCAAAGACTGGGAAAAGGCGTTCGATTGGCCGACCGAGGGAGAAAACTTCCTGAACTGGATATTGGTGAAAGCCACCAACAAGGGCGCGACACAAACCGAGGCCAAGGTCTCGGTGGTGCAGACCGGCAAAGGCACGTCGGCGACCCACGCCCACGCCTGGTCGCTCGCTCCCGGCGCGTCCGCTCAGGGGGTCGTGCGGCTCCCGTTCGCTCCGCTTCAAGATGCCGCGGCGCTCGCCAAGGCCGACGGCCAAGCTTGGCAAACGTGGCTCGATCGGACGATCGATTTCTGGCAGGAAATGATAGCGGGGGCCGCACGCATCGAAGTGCCCTGCCGCAAAGCCAACGAGGCCCTCCTGGCCGCCCACGTCTGCCAACTCATCGCCAACGACCACGGCGTGCTCAAGGGCGGCGAGGGTTTTTACGACGAGTTCTACATCCGCGATGGGGCCTACCAAGTGATGGAGCTCGAGGAGGCCGGGCTCAGCAATGCGGCCCGCAAGGCCGTCGATCATTACCTCAAGTGCCAACTGGCCGACGGGCGCTTTGAGTCGCAGAAAGACCAGTTCGATGCCAACGGCCAGGCCCTGTGGGTCCTCGGGCAACACTACAAGATCACCGGCGACCGGGCGTGGCTGGAGAAGGCGTATCCGCAGATGCGCCGCGCGTCGGAGTGGGCCAAGAGGGCCCGGCGCCAGGCCCCGGCGGACTCGCCGTTTGCCGGGCTCTTGCCCGTGGCCCCAGCCGACGGCGAGTTCCTCTGGGACGGCAAGCACCACATCGTGGGCTACGACATCTGGAACCTCCGCGGCATGGTCTGCACCGCCGATGCGGCCCGTGTGCTCGGCAAGGCGGCGGAGCACGAGGAGTGGACCAAGGAAGCCGAGGCGTATCGTGCGGCAATAGACGCGGCCTGCAAGCGGGTCGGCGTCGCCCATTTCCCGCCGAGCTGGGAAAAGGACGGGACCCACTGGGGCAACACGGAGACCCTCTGGCCGACCGAGTTGTTCCCCCGCGACGATCCGCGCGTCGCGGCGATGATCCACCATGCCCGCAAGGTCCACGGCGGCGGTTTTCTTGAAGGGACCATCCGCTGGCTTGGCACGCAGGGAGCGATTCACCCCTACATGTCGGCCTACACCACGATGGCGAGCCTGGCCCGCGGTGAGGATGAGCAAGTCGCGGAGGATTTCTACTGGTACTTGCTGCACTCCACGGCGGCTCATGCCTTCCCGGAAGGGATTTACTACAAGCGGCGGTTCGCCTGGAGCGATACGATCCCGCACGTGACGGGGGCGGCCAACTACGCCCTGATGCTCCGGCACATGCTGGTCCACGAGCGGGGCGACGAGCTGCACCTCTTGATGGCCGTGCCCGACGGCTGGCTCGCCGAGGGCAAGGAGATCCGTGTCGAGAAGGCCCCGACGCACTTCGGGCCGATGGACCTCCGCGTCCGCGGCACGGCTGCGGGGGTGGAGGTCGAGTTGAAGCCGCCGGCCCGCACGCCGCCCAAGAAGACCGTCCTTCATCTCCCGGAGTCACGCCCCTTGATCGGCTCGTTGCCGGGCGTGGACGTCGTCGTGCGGCCGAACCAGAAGAAGCAGTGGGACTTTCCCACGGTGGTCCAACTCTATCGCCAACAGGCGGCCCCCTCGACAAAGCCGATCCCGGGTCTCGTCGCGCTGCCGCTGGGAGCGCCGCTGGCAGCGGACGGCTGCCGCCCGCTGAACCTTGCTCCGCTGGCCAATACGGACCCGTTCAAGGCCCCGTTCGGCGTGCCCAACCCGGGCAAGTTCCTCTTCACCGGGATGCGGGTGGGGAAGCAGACGGTCGGAGGCGTGCCGTTTGCGATCATCGACCCGGCGAAGAACCAAGGCCGCGGACTGATCGTTCTCCATTCGCCGCATGGCCCGAAAGAAATTCAGTGGCCGACCCAAGTGGAAATCCCCGTGCGCGAACAAGCGAAGCGGCTCTACTTTCTGGGCAACGTCCACGGCTGGGCGCCGGCCGATGAAGGGGCCGGGCCGTGGGGTGCGCTGGCCGAGTACGTGATCCACTACGCCGACGGCCAAGAGCAGGTAGTGCCCCTGATCGCCGGCCGCACGACCGACGACTGGGTTTCGCCGCCGGAGGCCGACGAGGTCTTCCTCGGTCCCCGCGGAGACCCCTGGCACCTCAACGTGCTCGGAGTCAGTCTGCGGCCGGTGGTCGTTGAGAAGATCACCTTCCGGGACCTGGGCACGGCGGCCGCGCCCCTCTTGGCCGCGGTGACATTGGAGAAATAGCGCGAGAAGTGTCGGCCTGCGCGCTCGAACGCCCCCGGGGTCGCAGCCCGTGGGCGTTCCGCGCTGCAATGTCCGGGGCAGCTACTTGCCTTTGCCGTAGACCTCAGGCTTGGCGCGATCGCGGCGGCGGCTCGAATTCAGGAGAATGAACACACCCAGGGCGATGGCCAAGATCACCACCGCGTACGGCAGGAGGTAGGTCGTTCCACCCTTCTCCTCGGCTCCGCCCGGCGGCTTAGCACCGGGCGGCTGGGCCCAGGCCAGCCCCGCAGTCGCCAGCCACAGGCCGGCGGCCATCGCCACGGATCGAATCCTCCGCCAGTAACTTCGCAGTCGGATCATCGGATCTTTCGAGAAGCAGTCTGAGGTACGAGTCCGGACGACCGCGGCCCGAGGGCGAGCCGCGCCTACCGCTTTATTGTAAGTCGGGCCGGCCGGTCTGGGAAACCCTTGCTAACCGGGAGCAGCCGGAGGTCGGGTTGCGGCGGCACCACGGCGGTGAATCTCGCTCCGCAACTCCTTGCTGGTCAACGACTTAGGGACCGAGGCAGCGTCAGACGCAGACCTCCGCGCTGAGGCCAATGGCGTCGGCGTGTCTCTTGCGGATCGGATCGACCACCTCGGCGAGGAACTCGTCGACCTGCTCGGGAGCACGGCCGACGAAGTTCTTGGGGTCCAGGGCGGCATCGAGGTCGATCCCGGCAAAGGCCGGGTCGGCTGCCAGGCGATCCAGCAAATCGTTGGGGGCCCCCTGCTGCTTGACCATCGCTGCCGCTGCCTGGCTGTGGCGGCGGATCCGCTCGTGCAGCTCCTGCCGGTCGCCCCCGGCCGCCACCGCCGCCATGAGGACATTCTCCGTGGCCATGAAGGGCAGTTCCGCTTCCAGGTTCCGGGCGATCACCCGCGGGTAGACCACCAACCCTTCCGCCGCGTTCTGGTAAAGGATGAGGGCGGCGTCGGTGGCCAGGAACGCCTGGGGCAGGATCAGCCGGCGGTTGGCGCTGTCGTCCAGGGTGCGCTCCAACCACTGGGTCGATGCCGTCGCCGCCGCGCTCGACTCCAGGCTCATCGCGAACCGGGCCAGCGAGCACATCCGCTCGCACCGCATCGGGTTCCGCTTGTAGGCCATCGCCGAGGAGCCGACTTGCTCCT
>CAYGZA010000041.1:0-29351 GCA_964354135.1 uncultured Planctomycetaceae bacterium | reverse complement strand
CGCCCGGCGGGACTGGGCGATCCACAGATAGACCGCCGGGATGGGTCGATAGAATCTCTCGATCCGCTCCAGGGCCGCGATGATCCGCCGGTGGGCCTCCGGGAGGTCTCTCGGCTCCTGCTCCCTGGCGGCCTCCATCTCCGCCCACGCGAAGAGGAGCTCGGCCACTGCCTCCTTGAGCATGGCCTGTCGCTGCGGGCTGAGAAGCTCAAAGCCTTCCTGTCCCTCCAAGCGGTCGGAGTCGAATACCCGGTAAAGCGCCAGGGCGGCCCGGCAGTTTTCCTGCACGCGGTCCATCGTGTTGGGCGTGGCGTTGTACATGTTCGCATGGACCGATTGGCGGTACTCCTGGAAGCGCTGGAATCGCTCCTCGGCCTCCTTCTTGCCCGAGACCTGTCCCGCCAGCCCCGCCAGATCAGCGGCCAGGCCGCCGGACGGATAAAGGACGGCGTCGAGCCGCCCGCGGGCCTCGGCCAGCTCGCGGTCCGCGGCGACGTAGTCTCCCGACTGCAACAGCGCCCCCGCGGCGGTCAGGTGCCGTTCGATCTGAAGCACCTTTTGATAGCGGTTCCAGGCGACTACCACGGTGGCGATCACCGCCGTTAGGAGCAGCACGGCCGCCGACCAGACGACCGGCTTGTGGCGGCGGGACCATTTGGCGGCCCGCTCGACGAGCGACGGGCGCTTGGCGCGGATCGGCTTGTCGTCGAGGAACCGCCGCAGGTCGTCGGCCAGTTGCTGGGCCGTGGCATAGCGTGCCTGCGGCTCCTTGGCAGTGGCCTTGAGAAGGATCGTTTCCAGGTCCTTGGGGATCGCGCTATTTGCCTGGCGAGGCCGAACGGGCTCCTCGTCGAGGATCTCGCGCAAGAGCTTCTGCCGATCTTCACCGCCAAAGGCGGGCCGGAGCGTCACGATCTCGTAAAGCGTCACGCCCAGCGAGTAAATGTCGGTGTGGTGGTCCAGCACGCGGCTCTTGCCCGCGGCTTGCTCGGGACTCATGTAGCGGAGCGTGCCGAGGATGTCGCCGGTCATGGTGAGACTGGCCCCCTCACCCCGACCCTCTCCCAGAGGGAGAAGGGAACGAGAGCCCCGACCCTCTCCCCCAAGGGGCGAGGGAGCCGAAATCTGGGCCAGCCCGAAGTCGGTGATCCACAAGTGCCTGCGGGCGTCGATCATGAGGTTCGACGGCTTGATGTCGCGGTGGACCACGCCCATTTGATGGGCATGTTCCAGGGCTTCGGCCGCCTGGATGCCCAGTTGAGCGGCGGAGCGGAAGAACTCGGGGGTGCGGTGAGAGCCTTTGGTGGAAATGCCTGCCTGCGGCTCTGGCTTTGTATCAGGGGCGAGGGGCGAGGGTTCAGAGCCGGGCCGTGTCGGCCCGGCAGGGTTCGGGCAAGAGGGTTCAGGGTTCAGGGTTCGGGGTTCAGGGGCGAACGGCGTGGTGGGGGCCAGGGTCGCCTCGGTCTTGGGCGCGCCATTGGTCTCGCGCAGTTGCTGGATCACTTGGGCCAGCGTTTGGCCCTCGATGAATTGCATGGCGTAGTAGTGAACGCCGCGCTCGCAGCCCACGGCGTAGACGTTCACGATGTTCGGATGCTCCAGGGCCGCGGCGGCTTGGGCCTCGTTCTTGAACCGCTGGAGGTGTCGAGGGTCGAGCACTGCCGCAAAAGGCAGCACCTTGAGCGCCACGCGGCGGCCGAGCGAAATCTGCTCCGCCTCGTACACCACCCCCATCCCGCCCCGCCCGATCTCGCGGAGGATGCGGAAGTCGCCCAGCACGCCGCTCGTCAGGGCCGGCCCGGCTTGCGGTTGCGGTGTACCCTGGCGTGACCTCGTGATGGAGTGCCCCAGATCCGCCATCGCCTGGAGCGTGGGCAGCAGTTGCCGCAGCCGAGCGATGTGTTGAGGATGGGCCTCGGCCAACGCCTCAAGATCCACGGGCCGTCCGGCCTCCAGATTGGCCGACACCTCGCAGACCAACGAATCGAACTGGTGGTCCAGATCGATATCGCCGCCTCGTTGCACTTCCGGCTCGGCCATCAGAGTTCCTCCAGCGACCCGCCGCCAAGGCGCTCGTGCAGCCTTTCGAGGGCCCGCCGATAGCGGGATTGCGCTGCGGAGAGCGAAATGCCCAGTACGTCCGCCGCCTCCTGCACGGCCAGTTGTTCCAGGTGGCGCAACACAAGGATCTCGGGGTCGGGCCCGAGATGCCCAAGTGCGGCACGAACGCGGTGCCGCAGCTCCTCGCGCACGAGGTGTCTGCTCGGGCTGGTTTGACTTGCCTGGAGCAGGTCGGCCAGCGGCACGACGGACTCGTCCGATAGCCGCACCTCGCAGCACACCTCGCGCTCGACCGAGCGCCGTCGAGCCTGCACGTGCTGCCGGTGCAGGTGGACCAATCGTTCCCAGGCGATCCGCCTCAGCCAGGGGTAGAATGCACAATCGCGCCGCTTGAGGTATTCCGGGAGCCGTCGTGCGACCTCAACAGCCGCTTCCTGGATGACGTCGGATGGGTCCATTCGCGTCGCCAGTCGAGGGTCCATACGCAGGGCAATCATGCGGCGCAGTCGATCGCGGTGGAGCGACACAAGCCGGCGGACGGCCGAAGCGTCCCCCCGTTCAGCCCGGTCCAGGAGCGATTCCGTTTCCGCGTCCTCAATCGCCACGATGCCAATCCCCTGCTACTAGAACTGCACTTGCCGCGAAAGTCTGTCAGGGGCTCCTTCCGCCCCTCCACATTCTGCGCCGGAAAGCAATGCGCCACAATACTTTGCGGTTTCCAGGGGATCTCCGGAACCGGACTTGGATAGGGGCCAGTTCGATCCGTCGAACTCCACCGGCCTGTCGGACGAGGTCATCGCCCGGGGTAGGTGCCCCCTGCGGTCCTTTTCTTCCGGTTTTCCCTCTTGTCTTGCCGCCGCAAATGACGAAAATGGGAGTTTGAGAGGAGCACTTTCGTCCGCGTGACGATGTTATCGACATGAGTTCGCGTTGGGCCACCTATCGGTTTTGGTATTACTTTAGCCCGCGGGGTCGCGGAGCCGGAGGTGGTCTGTAGCCTGAGTTAGAACCGCAAACAGCAACCGAAAGCCCTGAGGCCCCTAGCGAGGTCTCAGGGCTTTTTTTGTTTTCCCGTCCCACCAGGAGCTTACAGGAATGATTGTCGTGATGAGAAAAGGCGCCACCCAAGACCAGATCGCCCACGTCGTCGACCGCGTCGAGCAGTTCGGCCTGAAGGCGCACGTGATCTACGGGACCGAGCGGACGGTCGTGGCCGCGGTGGGCGAAAAGCGAGATGAGCATCGCCACTCGCTGGAGAGTTGCCCGGGCGTGGCGGAAGTGGTCCCGATCCTGGCCCCCTACAAAGTGGCCAGCATCGAGGTCAAGCCCGAGCGGACGATCGTCCGCGTGGGCCCGTTTAGCGCCGGGAACAGTCGCCTGGGGGTCATTGCCGGGCCGTGCTCCGTGGAGAGCGAGGAGCAGACCCTGGCCACGGCCCGGGCGGTGAAAGCGGCCGGGGCCACCGCCCTGCGGGGCGGGGCCTTCAAGCCGCGGACCAGTCCCTACAGCTTCCAGGGGCTCAAGGAGGAGGGTCTGCGGATCCTCGCTGCCGCCCGGGAAGAGACCGGACTGCCCGTGGTCACGGAGGTGCTGGCCTCGGCCGATGTTCCGCTGGTCGCCCGTTACGCCGACGTGCTCCAGATCGGGGCGCGGAACATGCAAAACTACCGCCTCCTGGAAGAGGCCGGGGCAGCCGGCAAGCCGGTGCTCCTGAAGCGCGGCCCCTGCGCCACCCTGGATGAACTCCTCCTGGCCGCCGAGTACATCCTCAACACCGGCAACCAGGACGTCATCCTCTGCGAGCGCGGCATCCGCACGTTCGAGACCCACGTGCGATTCACCTTGCCCTTGGCCACTGTCCCCTACCTGCACGAGCGGACACACCTGCCGATCCTCGTGGACCCAAGCCACGGCACGGGCCACACGCACCTGGTGCCGCGGATGGCCGCCGCGGCGGTCGCGGTCGGGGCTGACGGGCTGATGATCGAGGTCCATCCCGACCCCGAGAAAGCGATGAGCGACGGCTACCAGTCGCTCACGTTTGGGCAGTTCGCGGAAACAATGGCTCTGTGCCGCAGGGTGGCCGAGGCCGTGGGCAAGGTCATGGCCATGCCGGCTGTTCAGGAATCCGCCTTCACCCAACCGCTCCCGGAGGGAGAGGGCTACGGCGTTGCCGCGCGAAAACGTCCCTGTCAGAAGCCGCCGACCGGCTCGCCGCCGGCAATGGTCAAGAGTGCGCGGAAGACACCGTGATCGATCGTTTTCGCAATGAACCGCACCGAGCCGTCCGCAAACACCACCTGAAACCCGCCCGGATGCGCACTCCCCAAGCCGGCAAGCGGCTGGTCGGCGTTCAGCTCCCAATCGTCCGGCTTGGTCCAGATGACGGCCCGATCGCCGTTCGCCTCCACGACCATGATCGTGTTCGACGTGCCGTCCCGGATGTCCGCCAGCGAGCGCCCCTTCTGGCCTTCGAACATGAGGCCCTTGCCGCAGACCGCCAGGTAATGCGCCTTCCCGGGCGCGGGCAATGCGCTCGGGTTCTGATAGACCCGGGGCATCTGCGGGATGAGCTGCCGGTTGTGGTCGCTGTCCCACGGCTCGTCCAGGTGGAACTCCTTGTAGAGGTTTTCTTGCTCAAGGTACGGCAGGATGTGGACCCGCCAACTCAAGAGCGGCTTGCCCTCCTTGTCGAAGTTGGCCCGGGCAGGCAAAACCTTGTGGGTGGCGTCATAGTTGAGCATCGCCAGCCCGATCTGCTTCAGATTGTTGGCGGACTGGGACCGCCGCGCCGCCTCCCGCGCGGCCTGCACCGCCGGCAACAGAAGCGCCACGAGGATCCCGATCGTCGCCATCTGGGCCTGACCCTGACCGCTCGCGGCCAGGACCAGACGGTCTTTGTCCCGCTTGGGGCGGAACGTTTCCAGCATTTGCCCGCTCATGCGCTGCATGTATTGGGCCATCGCCCGCTCCACGGGGTCCTCGCTGCGGGCCTGCTTGGCGACCTCGGCCAGCATGGCCTGCTTGGCCATGCCGAGCCAGCGGTCGATCATTTGTTCCAGCTCCTTGGCTGCGGCTTCGTCCCGCGCGCGGGCGGTGAGCGACATCGCCATGTCGCCGGTGAAGCTGGCTTTGGCTTCCAGCGACGACAAGAGTTCCGGGATCTTCTCGACGCCGGCAAAGGGAGGCGGCACGGGGGCCTGGCTGAGCAGAGCCGAGGCCAGCTCGCGAAGCGGCTCCACGGACAGAACCGCGACGAAATCGGGCGAGTCCTTGACGGCGTCCAGCAGCCGGCTCACCGCGCCTTCCTTCGGGCTGGCGCGGTTGGCCAGCATCCTGCGCAGGAGGCCGTCGTGGGCCACAATCAGCGTGCGATCGTCCGGCTGGAAGATGCTGAAATCCATCGGTCCTTGGCCGCGGCGGTACGTCTTCCCGTCCAGCTTGTCTTCGGCCGTCCGTTCCAAGAGACCCGAGAGGATTCTCTCCTGCCGGATGGGCGCGGCGAAACGCAGTACGAGGCCGGCTTGAGGCGGCATACCGAGCTGGGGCGCCTCGGCCATCGCCAGGACCTGTTCGATTTGGAGGGGATCAAAGCCGAGCTCTTTCTGTCCCGCGGCCGAGATCACCTCGATCGGCAGCATCTCCATCCCCGGGGCCGTCAGCACCCGCCGCGGATGGGCCACCGCCGCAACCGTGGCCTCCGGCGTGACGTAGCCCAAGGTCGGCTTCGCGCCGGCGGGAGCGACGGGCTTTGTCCCGCCGGCCGCCTCCTGCGAATAGACCAACGGCGGGGAGAGGATCATGGCCCAAATAAGGACCCAGCAAATCGCCGCCCGACGTGTCCCCCGCATGATGCACCTCGCTTCCTTCGTGAGAGAAGAGTAACGCGACCGCAGATCCCCATTTTCGCCTTCCGCGTCGCTGCGTCAACAGTTCCCCGGCCGGAACCACCTCACGCTTTCTCGGGAGGGACGCTTGAACCTCCCGGCGTCCGCCGGTACTCTGGCCCGTGGAGGAGATCCCATGCTGAGACGCATCCTTGCGGTTGTTCTGGTGGCCGGATTCCTGCAGGTATCCCTTCTGGCACAGGCGGAACCGGGGTCCGCCGACGAGGCAAATCCCCAGAGACCCGCCGACGCGAAACCGGCAACCGTGCGCGTCGCGGGGATCGTGCTGAAGTGGATCCGCGCCGACAAAGATGCCAACTTCCGGCGGATCGAGCCGATGATCCGCGAGGCGGCCGCGGGGGGAGCGAAGATCGTCTCGACGACCGAGTGCTTTCTCGACGGCTACGCCATCGCCGACAAGTCCATCCCCCTGGACGTCTACCGCGCCCTCGGGGAGCCGATCCCGGCAGGCGGGTACTATCGGAAGCTGGCCGCGCTGGCCGGCGAGCTCAAGATCCACCTCGTGGCCGGAATGCTGGAGGCCGACGGCGACGCCCGCTACAACACCGCGGTCTTGATCTCCCCCGAAGGGGAACTCCTCGGCAAGTACCGCAAGCAGGAGCTGGGGCACGAATCGGTGCGGAACACGCCCGGCAGCTCCTCGCCAGTGTTCACAACCCCTTACGGCCGCGTGGGGCTGATGATCTGTGCGGACCGCACGGTGCCGCAGATCGTCCGCCGGTTCCGCGAGAACGGGGCCGCGTTTCTGATCTGCCCGTCCGGCGGGATGTTCGGCCCGAAGCACAATGATCCGATCGTCCAGGCCCGCTCGCGCGAGAACCGGCTGCACGTCGTCTTCGTCCACCCGGCGGAGTTTCTCGTGACGGGCCCCGACGGCTCGATTCTCCAGCGGACCATCTTGGGAGACGTGCTCTTGGTTGCCCCTCAAGAGGCCGGGGGGCCGAAAGACCAGAACCGCATCTTCTACTTCGACCTGCCTGTAGCGGCCCTCAAAAAATGACCCCACTACCCTCGAACATTGGGCCAGCACGACGGGGTCGGGAGTCGTTTTCAGTCCACAGATCCTCCATGTGGCAAGCAGATTGGCCGAAAACGACTCCCGACCCCCTCGCGAGTCCCGAGCGGCGCTGGGGCATCGGGGCCTTGATGGACTCGCGCCAGGCGATCAGCTTGGCATGGAGCTTCTTGGCAAGTTCGGGCTTCCGGGCCGCCAGATCGTGCCTCTCGCCGATGTCGTTCTTCAGGTCATAAAGCTCGGTCCGCCCGTCCTCGAAGAACTCCAGGAGCTTGTAGCTGCCCATGCGGATGGCGCCGGCGGGCGTGGTGCGCCAACTGTCGCGGCCGGCTCCCAGGTAGCCGGGGAAGTGCCAAAAGAGCGCGTCCCGCGGGAGCTTCACCTTTCCGCCGCTGATGAGGCAAGGCACATAGCTTGTGCCGTCGAGGGGATAGTCCGGCTCCGGCTTGGCGCCGGCCAACTCCAGGAGCGTCGGGTACAGGTCCACGCTGTTGATCGGCTCGTCGCAGACCGTGCCCGGGGCGATGGTCCCCGGTCGGCGGAAGACGTAGGGCACGCGGATGCCGCCTTCGTAGAGCATTCCCTTGCCGCCGCGCAAAGGGGCGTTGTCGGTGATCCCCCCGGCTCCCACGATTCCGGCCGCCTGGTAGCCGCCCACGCCGCCGTTGTCGCTGGTGAAGATCACGAGTGTCTTCTCCGACAGCTTCAGCTCGTCCAGCTTCGCCAGCACCCGGCCCACGCTCTCGTCCACGCTGGCGATCATCGCCGCGTAGACGGGGCTCTTGTGCCCACCCACTCCCGGCTTGTCTTTGAACTTGCCGATCCACTCCCGCTTCGCCTCGTGCGGTGCATGGACGGCGAAGTGGTGCAGGCACAGGAAGAACGGCCCCTCGCGGTGCGCCTCGATGAACCGCAAGGCCCGGTCCGTGAGAAAATCGGCCAGGTAGGTGCCCGGCTCGACCTCGACCTTGGGCTGAGTGACGAAGTTGAAGTGCTTCCCCATGCTCACGATCGCCTCGTCGAACCCCTGCCGGGTCGGATGGTGCTCTCGGCCCCCCAAGTGCCACTTGCCGAAGAGGCCCGTCGCGTAGCCGGCCTTCCGGAGCGCCTCGGCGACCGTGATCTTCTCCAGCGCCAGTTGCTCCACGTTGGGCACCGGCACCAGCGGCCGGCTTTGCCAGTTGAAGCGGTCGATGCCGCCCACGGTATAGACGCCGGTGCGCGGGCCGTACTGGCCGCTCATCAGGCACGCGCGGGTGGGCTGGCAGTTCGGCCCGCACGTATAGCCGCTGGTGAATCGCATCCCTTCGGCGGCCATCCGGTCCAGGTGCGGCGTCCGGTAGTACTTGCTGCCGTAGCAGGCCAGGTCGGTCCAGCCGAGATCGTCGGCGAGGATGAACACGATATTCGGCTGCCGCTGGGCGACGGCCGCACGCGGACAGATGGCCACGGCCAACAGGAGCAACGGGCCTCGACGGGCAAGCCAGCTTGTCATGTCCAAAAGCCTCGCACGATGCCGGGAGGGCGAAGTTCGCGCCGAGCCGCGGAGGGGCTCTCTTTGCCTGCTCATTCTCCCGGTTTGCAGAGCCGCGTCAATCGTATCCCTCCTGGACCGTTGGCGATTCCTTGCAGGTCCGGCAGTCGCCAAGGGCTGCCGGCTTCCGGCGGTAAGCCTAACCACTGGAACACATTGCGCCTAGATCGGTTGATTTCCGGGACGCCCTCAGCAATACTATAAGCGGGTTTTACGATCACGGGAGGGCGACGCAAGCTATGGAAACAGTCTGCCAAAAGGAGGATTTCATGCGACGGCGCGTGCTGCGGGTTGTGACATGGGCCTTGCTGGTTGCAGCCGTTCCGCGGGGCTGGGCTGCTGCGGCCGGCCCGGAACAAGACAAGGCGGTCGCCGCAATCAAGAAGCTCGGCGGCAAGGTGGAGATTGACGAGAAGAGCCCCGACAAGCCGGTGGTTTCCGTCGACCTTCTCTTCGCCAAGGCCGCGGACGAGGACCTGGCCCAACTCAAAGGGCTCACCGAGCTCGAGAGACTCGACCTGGGCCGCACCCGAATCACCGACGCCGGCCTGGCCAACTTGGCGGGCCTGACGAAGCTCCAGGAACTCAGCCTCGCCGGCACGAAAGTCACCGGCAGCGGCTTGGTCCACCTCAAAGGGATGACCCAACTGAAGAAGCTGAACCTGGGCAAGAAGATCACCGACGCCGGCCTGGAACACCTCCGGGGGCTCGCCGGCCTGGAGACCCTCGACATCGCCGGCAACAAGATCACCGACGCGGGATTGGTCAACCTGAGAGGACTGACGCACCTCGAACGGCTGGACCTGTCGAACACCGACATCACCGACGCCGGCCTGAAGAACCTCCAGCAGATGACCCGGCTGAAGAACCTCTTCCTCTACCACACCAAGGTCACCGACGAGGGTTTCGAGCACCTCAAGGGGTTTACGCAACTGGAGTGGCTGGACCTTTATGCGACCAAGACTACCGACGCCGGCATCAAGAGCCTTCAGAAGCTGCTGCCGAAAACGCGGATAATCCGCTGGTGATGGGATCGAGGCGCCGGGCCGTCCGCGCCGCGTCAACCGTATCGTCGCCCGGCGGCCACCGCAGCCCGGAACTCGAACATAGGCCCGGCGGGCTGGACCGGCTCCGCAGGGATTCTCCGTCACCAGCGGTTGCGGTGAACCCGGTCCTCCCGGTACCGGTCTTCCCGAGGGCGCTCCTCCGCCGGGTAACCGAGCACAACCAGGCTGTGAGCCATGATGTTCTCCGGGAGGTTCAGCAGCCGGCGGAAGCCGTCCATCCGCTGGTCTCTCGGATACACTCCCGTCCAAACGGCACCTAGGCCCACCGCGTGCGCCGCCAGGAGCATGTTCTGCGTGGCGGCGGCGCAGTCCACGGGCCAATAGCCGCGGGACAACTCCAGGCTGAGGTCCCCGCACACGAGGATTGCCAGGGGAGCATGCGCCGCCATGGGGGCGTTGGGGTTGACTTTGGGGACCTGCTGGAGAATTCCTCGGTCGGTGATGACGACGAACTGCCACGGCTGGGCGTTGCGTGCGCTGGGCGCCGTCATGGCGGCGGCCAAGACCCGCTGCACGAGGTCTTCCGGCACCGGCTTGTCTTGGTACCGCCGAATGCTGCGTCTGGCATGGATGGCTTCCAGGGCGTCCATTTTATGTTCCTTTCGTTCGGCCGGTGAGGTTTTCGGCCCACGATCCCCGACCATATCCACATGTGCCGCGCGCGTAAAGCCCCTCCGCGATCTTCGACCCGTTGACTGCGGTCTCCACCCGCCTTTTCTTTCCTGCGCGGCCCGAGAACCGTAGCGCACACGCGATTGCCGACATTTCGCACATTGCCCATTTTCCCGGAGATGAGCCGTCCAAGCCTCGACAAGTGGTTGTCCAGCGTATAACTTGAGTGCCAGGCGATTTGGCGTGCGGCCGGCGTTCCGCAGTGGCGCTCGCGCTCCGATACCCGTTTCCGTGTCGGGGCGTTGCCGGCGAGACCCAAGGGAACCGGGCCGCCTTCGCTTCAACACCAGCACTGTCAGAAGGATGAAAGCCATGCCGGAAGCTACCGGGCCCAGCCAATCGGCGGCACAACCGTCTGGCGCCGCTTCATCGCGGCGCAAGCCGACCGCCGAAGTACCTACCAGGATCTTCCTGGTGCCTTACCCGAAGATCATGTTCCTCTATCCGACGTTTCTCGTTTCTCTGGTGGCGGCGATCTACCTCAGTTTCTTCCACGCCTCTCTGGACGACCCCAACACGGCCACCATCCTGCTTTCGGTGGTATTCCTGGGCGTGCTGGCGATCAATATGGTGATCCTGGCCTTCGACTTTCCCCGCACCATCTCGCTGACGCTTTTCTTCTTTGCCCTCGCGATCACCATGGGCTTGATCCTCCTGTTTGTGCTCCATCCCGAATTCCTTCCTTTCGTCACCGACATTCTGGTCAAGTTCCACCCGGTGGCCAACGCAACTTTCTACTGGACCTTCGCCGCCATCCTGGGATTGCTTATGGTGGCAGGGCGGATCGAGGCCCGGTTCGATTGCTGGGAAGCCCGCCCGAACGAGCTCCTCCACCACCACGGCATCTGGGGCAACCTGGAGCGCTTCTCCGCGCCCGGCCTCCGGATCGACAAGGAAATCAACGACGTCTTCGAGTATCTTCTCCTGCGGTCCGGCCGGCTGATCCTGCACCTGGCCGCCGAACGCCGGGCCATCATCCTCGACAACGTCCCGTTCATCAAGGAGAAGGAAGCCGCGTTGACCCGCATGTTGGGGGCGCTCCAGGTCGAGGTCCGCTCGGACGAGGAGGTTCACGAGTAGAGGGACCGCGGGGCCGATACGTGAAGGACCGTCCGCTCATAGAAAACAGCCCGCCGACAATCGCTGTCAACGGGCTGCACAAAGAGCGGGAGACGGGATTTGAACCCGCGACTTCCAGCTTGGGAAGCTAGCACTCTACCACTGAGTTACTCCCGCCTAACGGCAGTCGAGTATACATCCCCCCGGGCAGATTTACAAGCAGATGTCTGGCTCGGCCGGATCACGATCACGGCGGGCTCGATTGCGGACGTGCCGGGAAATCAGGCACGGCCCTAAGCCGAACCGCAGTGACCCGTCGGGCACCCGCACCGCCAATCGCCGGAACGACGCTACCCCAGCCCGGCCGAGGCTGCACTCCGCGATAACGTTGGCGTCACGCGGGGAGCCGCGAAACGGGGTGCCGAACACTCAGAACCGGCCGAAGCACATCCTCGCCCATCCCCGGAGCGTTTGCGCCACGTGCTCGGCCATTTCCCGCACCGAGGTGTGGCCGGACGAGGAAGCCCAATACCCCAAGAGGAGGAGTATCGGGACGGCAATGCCTGACATGTGGGCGAGCCAGTCGGGGAGCCGGCGCAGCCTCCAGTGGAGCTTCGGGCCGACGTACGCCGCCACCGAGGCGGCAACGCCGACCAACCCGAGGGTTAGTAACTGCTGGAACCGCATGGCCAAACCCCTTGTCCCGTCCCATAAGAGCGGAACTGTGCATAGCCCTGCCTCCACGTGGTGGGGCTAAGAAAGTCTACCTTACGCGGCGCCACGACGCGGAGCACCGTGGCTGGGCCTTCTCGCCGGGTGGCCCTCGCTGCCGCGCCCCCGATGGACCGTCGCCGCCGCACTCCCGCGTGGGAACGCGATGCTGCAACGTCCCGCACAAGCCTGGCGCAATCCCAGGGACCGCAACGGGTTGCGTCGAAATCCCCAAGACTTCCGAGGTCTTGAAGACTCCCGAAGTCTGTTTGGCTCAGAGCGTCCCGTGGGCGTGACGACGCGGAGCGTCGTCACAATTCCAGCCGGCTCGGCGTCACCACGGGGAGATTCCCAAACGTGAATAATCTGAGCGGAAGCGACAATTGGCACACTATGTTTCAAGTGGGAAGGTTGTTCGCATTTGAAAGGCCGGACCCGAAGGCCACGTCCAGGACACCGAGCACGCGTTTATGCAATCCTCGCAGAGACTCATCGTTCACTCCCCTCCCCAGAAGGTCACGGAGGCTGCCAAGGACTCGTTGCAGAAGAGCCCCTACGTGAGCATCAAGGCGGTCTCGTGCGAGTACGATGGGGGTATACTGTTCTTGCGAGGCCGACTCCCCAGCTACTACCACAAGCAACTGGCCCAGGAAGCGGTTGCCAAGCTCGGGGAGGTCGAGCAGGTGGTCAACGAAATCGAGGTGGTCTCCGCGGCCACCTGACCTCGCGTCGGAGTGTACGCGAGCTGCCGCCCGATCGTTCTCTCATCCGGCCGCCCAGCGGTGGTACCGTCTGGCAGTCTTGGCCCTTGTGCTCGTTCTCTTGAGTTCGGCATATCCTTTTCTACGAGGCTCCGAACACAGGGGAAGCGCGGAATTCCACGCCACGATCGAGATGGTCGGAGCGATCATCGGCCTGCTCGCGGGAACGGGTTCTGTCATCCGTTTCTACAGCCTGGGGCACCGCTTCCACCTGCTGGTGGGGCTCGCCTTTTTCATCAACGGCGTCGAGGACTTCGTCCACGGGTTTCTCGGATTCGCCAGCAGTCATGGATGGATTGAGCTGCCCGACTCGGTAGTGCGGCATTCGATACCGGTCACGTACGTTAGCTGCCGGCTGCTGATGGCGTCGCTCCTGATCCTGGCACCGTTCCTTCCCAAGTGGCTGGGAGAGCCGCGGAATCCCAAAAGGGAAACAGTGTGGGTTTCCTTGATCGTGCTGCTCATCACGGCGGCGGGAACGTTGGCGGCCTTCCTGGTCCCGCTCCCGGAGCTCGTTTTCCCTTCGCAATTCAATTGGGTGTAACCGGTGTTCCGCTCCACCGCAACTGGTTTCCCGGCTTGAAGTTGCGTTTTCGGGCTTGGGTCCACACGGGGCACATACGAGCAAACATTGCCAGGACTATGCGACGTTCCCAATGTCTCCCTGCCGACAAGCCGATTGGATCGCCAGCAAACCCTGGAAAAAGGCCAAATTCACGCCGAAATCATGGTCTGGACAGCAAAGTCGGCGGAAGACCCTGCGAAAACGCTCAACTACTTGAAACTTAACCACTTATGTCAAAGCGGAACACCGGTTACACCCAATTCAATTCCGTCCTACCTTTGGAGTCGCGCGGGTTTGAAGCGTCTCCTTGGCGCACCGGGAGCCGGCCGAACTCGCGCGCGTACTCCGCGTTGCTGCGGACCTCATCGTGGAACCGCGGGTACATGCCCACGATCACGCCGTCGGTCGGCTTGATGTTCTCGAAGGCGAAGCGAAAGGCCTGCCGCACCGACTCTTGGCTTCCGCACTTGCGGCCCGCGGCCAGGATCTTGAAGCCCAGGCAAGGTTGCTTCACCTGACGCATGACCTGCGTCATCGCGGCGGGGTCTGCCGCGAAGAAGGGATAGCCGACTTCCAGCGTGGGCAGGGCCGGCCCGCCCTTTCGCGTCAGGAAATGGAAGCAGGCCATGAAGAAATCGACTTCCCAGCCCTCGTCGGCGATCCGCCGGATGCAGTCCGGGTTGTGGGCCGAGACGCCGGCCAGCACGCCCCGGTCGTGGGCCTCCTTGACATAATCGTGGACCTCTTGGCTCTTGCCCTGGCTGAACAGGGTGTCGGTCACGCCGCCGTGGTGGGCCATGGCGATCGGACGGGTGCTCTCGATCGTGCCCTTGATCTGCTCCCGCCCGGCATGGAGGCAGATGAAGTGCATTTTCGATCCCCGCTCGCGGACCGCGCGGAGGACCTCGACGCTTTTGTCTCCAAGCGAGAACTGGTGGGCATTGATCCCTTCGCGCTCGCACTTCAGGAGGAACTCGACGGTCCGCTCGGGCGTGAAATACTCCTTCATGTGGCGGTCGGTGTGCGGCCCGAGGTACGAGTAGCCGCCGATCGGGTTCGAGCCGGCGACCAGGCGCGTGACCGGGAATTTGCCGAGCGGAATCGTCGGCAGGATCGGAAGGGGTCGGGAGTCCTTTTCCGCGTCGGCGGTAGTCTCTTTCGCGTGTGCAGCGGCGCCGCCCCCGACATGAAAAACGATTCCCGACCCCGCGGCCATTGCCGAGATCCCCGAGAGAAACTGCCGCCGAGCGGCAAGACGCGATTTGCGATTGTCTCCGTTCATGGTCCGGTATCTCCAAAGGCTCAGAGTATCCTCACGACACGCGTGGGCATGGCACCCACCATTCATCCTTCATCCTTTCACCCCTGGTTTCGATGCTCCACCTCCGCTTCTCAGCCATACATCCTACCGCCGGTTGGTAGTCTCCGGAAAGCCGCCAAAACCCGCTCAGCATTTCCATCTTTCCACACATCCCCACTTACAGAGGGCATCTGCCCGCCCGACAGTGCCCGGTATTCCCTGTCTCAACGCAAGTCACTAGGTAACAAGGGTTTGACAGCGGGGACCGAGCACGGGATGATGAGACTAGCGTGGCTCCGAGCATTCCATGACCCTCCCGCTCCCGGAACGCGGGGGGGAACTTTTGACCTAGCGCCCGCGTCCTAAACAGTGGAACCAGCGGTGAACGACGACGCCCAACTGATCGCCGAGACGCTCGCCGGGAAGTCGACCGCTTTTGGGCAGTTGGTCCTGAAGTACCAGGACCGGCTGTACAACACGATGGTCCGCGTCGTCGGCCATACCGACGACGCCCGCGACGTGGTGCAGGAGGCCTTCGTTCAAGCCTTCGTGAAGTTGGAGACGTTTCATCAGAGCAGCGCGTTCTACACATGGCTATACCGGATTGCCTTCAACGTGGCCGCCAGTCACTGCCGTCGCAGGAAACCGACCCTGTCGGTGGAACAAGCCCGGGAAAACACCGGGCAGGAACCGGTCGACGGCCAGGGCGGCCCCGATAAGCGGCTGGAGCAGGAAGAGCGCTGCCGGCAGGTCCAGGAGGCGCTGGACGCCCTGAGTGAAGAGCATCGCGCCGTCTTGGTCCTCCGCGAGATCGACGGCTGTTGCTACGAAACCATCGCCGAGGTGCTCCAGTTGCCCGTCGGTACCGTCCGCAGCCGCCTGCACCGCGCGCGGCTGCAGTTGAGAGAACAATTGAGGGAAGTGTTGATCCTGGACGATTGACAGTAGTAGTCCCGGCGTCTCGCCGGGCGGAGCGACAAACCAGTAGTCCCGGCATCTCGCCGGGCACGTGCAGAGCGGGGTTGGTGATGGGAAACCTGTCGGACGACGAACTGTTCAGCGCCTACCTCGACGGCGAGCTGACCGCCACCGAGCAGGCCGCCGTGGAACAGTTGCTGGCCAAGAATCCGGCCGCCCGGCAACTGATGGACGAGCTCCGCGCGCTCAGCGCCACGCTGCAGTCGCTCCCCGTCTACAAGTTGGAGGAGGACCTGAGCCAGCAGGTCCTCCGCATCGCGGAGCGCCGAATGCTCACCGAGCCGGCCGAGGCGGAGCCGGAGGATGAGAGTCTTCGTGGCCCGCCGCCCGCTTGGCGAGGGATCCTCCGCCGCGCCTTTCGACCCCGGGTCCTCATCTGGCCCGCCGTCGCCGCCGCGGCCGCCGTCTTGCTGATGGTGACCCATCCCGAGCGGCTTCTCCCGGAACGCAAGGACCGAGCCCAGCCCACCGTCGCGTCGACGGCGGAGGCCGGTGGCGGGGAGTCTGCGGCGACCCATTCTTTGCGGTCGGCCGCACCCAAGGCGCCTGCCCCGGCAGAAGCGCCCGCGCGGCGGGAGGCCGACCTGGCCGTGCGATCGGCGGGCGGTCGGGCGGATGAGAGTTCCGCGGAGCGGGTTGCCGAAAAGCCGGCCCCTTCCGCAGGGGCGGCGAAAATGGTGGCCAGGGACCAGCCGGAAGCGCCCGCCGCCACCAACGGCGTGGAAATGCGGCTGGAAAAAGCGGACTCCGCAGAAAAGGAGCGGATGATGCGCTACGCTCCCCCGGTTGCCAAGTCCGGCGAGGCAGGCGACAGGGAATTCGGCGGCGCCGGGGCGGGAATGGGCCCGAGTGGGATGGGAATCATGGGGAAGTTCCCCGGCGCAGGATCGGGCGTGGCCGGGGCGCCGCCCGCCGCGGCGGCACCCGGGGGGATGGCCGCTCAGCCCGGTGTACCGCCGGGAAAAGGCGGGGAAATCCACGCCCGGACCTTCAAGTTCGCCAAGAAGCAGGACCTGGAGCCGGCCGTGCAGGTCTTGGACGCCAAGGCCGCCGGTGCCGATGCCCCTGACGCACTCCTCATCGTTCAGTGCGACCTCAGCCCGGAGGCCGCCGGCCAAAAGACATTCGAGCGGACGGTGGAACGGCGGCAGTTGGCCCGAAGCGAGCGGGTGCCCCAAACGCCCGACATCCGCTACGTGGAGGTGGAGGCGACCCCGGCCGAGATCGAGACGCTGCTGGCCGACCTGAAGGCCCAGCCGCAGTTGTCCCTGTCCGTTATCCCGGCGGTCGAGTCCCTCGCCGAGGGAAGAGTCAAGGACGCTTACCGCGGCGCCCGGGTGACCTCTCCGAGGGTTGCCAAGGGGAGGGTTGCCAAGGGGGCCGCCTCCCTTGGCGCCGAAGAGGCGAAGGCGGAGGCGGACGGCCGCCGCTCTCGCGCAGCGCAGCAAGACGCGGTGCAGCTCCAACGGGCCGCCGAGCCGATGGTTTTCCCCTTGGCCCCCTCCGGGCCTGCGGACAACGCCGGCGTCAATGCCCAAATTCAGGGCCAGCGCGCCGTCCCGCAAGTGGGCATGTCCGGCCAGCGGCTCGCGGCCCCGGTGCAGATCCGGGTGAACGCCCTGAGAATGGGCGATAAGGCCCCGGCGATGGGTGCAGCCGCCAGTCCACAGTTCGACCGGACGGGCAAGGTCGCGGCGCAGGCGTCCGATGCGGCCGCCAGAGAGCCGGGCCCGCAGGCGGCCGACGCCCCGCAAGGGTTCGGTCGGGGGCAGGCGACTCCCGAAAGCGCCATCCCCATGCCCGGCACGGTCCAGCAGGCCCGTCCGGAGGCCCGGAAGATGAAGGCGGGTCAAACCCAGGCGGCCGGTGAAGCGCCCCCGCCGCCTTCCGGCGAAGACCAAGGGGAGCACGTGGTGAAACGCCGGGTCCTCTTCGTGCTCCGCGTCGTTCCGTCCGCGCAAGTCCCCGGCTTGGCCGGCAAGGCGGCCAGTGCGGCCAAGCAGGCCGAGGCCAAGCCACCCCTCGCTCCGGCAGCCCCCCAGCCGGCGGCCCCGGCCATCGGCCCCCCATCCAAATGACCCGGCTGCGGGTATAATTGCAGCGAGCGGGGGCACCTGCACCGCGGGCAAACCGCACAAGGGCCGAACTCCGGCACCTGCACCCCATGAATCCCCTGAGGCTCCTCCTGGCCGAAATCCGCTACCGCAAGCTCAACTTCGCGCTGGGCTTGCTGGCGGTGGCGATTGCCGTGACGCTCTTTGTGGCCGGCCCGATGCTCGTCGAGGGCTACCGCGCGGAGACCGAGAGCCAGAGCGCGCAGTGGAAGGCCCGGGTGATGGCCCTGGAGCGTCTTGTGTCCACGATGAGAGCCGGCATGGCCCGAATCGAGACGGAGACCACCGGCGAGCTGGCCCGCCTGGAAAAAGAGACCCGGCGCCTGATGCGCGACCTCGGCTTCAACCTCATGATCGTCCACCGCGACGCCAAGATGAGCGACTTCTGGGACGCCGATTTCGCCGCCGCCGACATGCCGCAGCAGTACGTCGATCGCCTGGCCGCCGACCGGCGCCTCACGCTGGTCACCCACCTCGTGGCCACCTTGCAGGCGAAAATCACCTGGGGCGACCGGAAGGTCCTTCTGGCAGGCTACCTCCCCGAGACGCCGCAGCCCCACCTCCTGGAAAAATCGTCCATGGGATATAACGTCCCGCGCGGCAAGGTCCTCTTGGGCCACGAGCTGGGACGGGGCAAGAAGCGCGGCGAGCCGATCGAAGTCCTCGGCCGCCGGTTCCTCATCGCCGACGTGTGGCCGGAGCGGGGGAGCAAGGACGACATCACCGTCGCCATGCACCTGGAAGACACCCAAGAGCTGCTCAAGAAGCCCAAACGGATCAACCAGATCATGGCCCTGGAGTGCCGCTGTCCGGGGACCGACCTGGCGACCATCCGCCAGCAGCTCCGCGAGGTCCTCCCCGACACGCAGATCACCGAGTTCCAGTCGATCGCGGTCGCCCGCGCGGAACAACGCGCCCTCGTCGAAGCCCGGCAGAAGGCGATCCTTGCCGAGATGGAGAAGAACCTCGAGCTCCGCGAGCAGCTCCTGGTGGAATGGAGAGAAACCGCGGCGCAAATGGAGGCCTCCCGCGCCAAGATCGAGCGGCTCATCCAGACCTTGGCCGAACGCGTCACGCCCTTGGTCGTGGCGGTCTCGGCGATTTGGCTTGGGCTCTTGTCGCTCTCCAACGTCCGGCAGCGGCGGACCGAGATCGGGCTATTGCGGGCACTGGGCAAGGGCCCCGCGCTCATCGCCTGGCTCTTCTTGGGGAAGGCCGTCGTGCTGGGGTTTCTGGGGGGCGTTTTCGGGCTTTCGGCGGGGATCTGGCTCGCGCGGTGGCTCGGCATCTCGGCCTTGGACGTCCCCGTGGACCTGTTCGCCCTGCGGTATGAGACCTTCTTCGGCGCGGTGCTGGGCGCCCCGCTGATTTCCGCGGTGGCCGGCTACTTGCCGATGCTCGTGGCCCTAAGGCAAGACCCGGCGTCCGTGCTCCGGGAAGCGTAACCCATTGCCGCTTCGAGGGTTTTCGCTTCCGAAACTGGACTTCTTTGCCGGCCGCAATTGTGCGATACTGCCCGCCGGGCCTGGCCCGCCAAGGAGGGAACCGCAATGCCCGCGGACGACCGCCCGACGATCTTCTTCTCCGCCGGGGAGCCCAGCGGCGATCTGCACGCCGCCAACCTCATCCGCCAGTTGCAGGGCCGCCGCCCCGGCTTGCAGGCCGTCGGCTACGGCGGCCCGCAGATGGCCGCCGCCGGGTGCCGGCTCCACGCCGATCTGACGGCCCTGGCCGTGATGTGGTTCGCCCGGGCCCTCGCCAACCTGCACAAGTTCTGGCACTTGGTCGGTCGGGCGGATCGCTTCTTCCGGCATCACCGGCCCGACGCGGTGGTGCTCATCGACTATCCCGGGTTCAACTGGTGGATTGCCCGGCGTGCCAAGGCCCACGGCATCCCGGTTTTCTACTATGCCCCGCCGCAGATTTGGGCTTGGGCCCAGTGGCGCGTCCGCAAGATGCGGCGCCTGGTGGACCACGTCCTCTGCTGCCTGCCGTTCGAGGAGCCGTGGCTCCGCCGGCACGGCTGCAACGCCACGTTCGTCGGCCACCCGTTTTTCGATGAAGTCCGCCGGCAGCCGCTCGACGAGGCCCTCTTGGCCCGGCTGCGCGGGCAGCCGGGGCCGCTGGTGACCATCCTCCCAGGCTCGCGGACCCAGGAAGTCACGCACAACCTCCCGTGGTTTCTCAAGGCCGCCGCGCTGGTCCGGGCAGCCGTGCCGGACGCGCGGTTCGCCGTTGCCGCGTTCAAGCCGCACCAGGCCAAGATCGCCCGGGAGCAGGTGGCCGCAAGCGGGCTCGGCATCGAGGTCTTCGCCGGCAAGACCCCGGAGCTGATTCACCTGGCTGACTGTTGCACGGCCGTCTCCGGCTCGGTGTCGCTGGAACTGCTGCACCACGTCAAGCCGACGGTGATTCTCTACTGGATCACGAGGACCGCCTTCCTCGTGCAGAAGCTCTTCCGCAAAGTGAAGTACATCACGCTCGTGAACCTGCTGGTGGCCGACGAGCTGTTTCCGGAAGACCTCACGCCGTTCGATCCGGGCCAGGAAGGGGCAGATCGGGTCCTCTTTCCCGAGTACCTCACCTGCGAGGACAAATCGGCGCAGATTGCCACCCACGTCGTCCGCTGGCTCACCGACCGGGCGGAGCGCGAAACGCTCGTTGCGAGATTGGCGCGGCTGAAGGCGGAAGTGGCCCACGGCGGGGCATCGCGGCGGGCCGCCGATTACCTCCTCGAGCATCTCCGCCCCCGGCCGGGCGTGATCCCGCCGCCGCATTTTCTTGTAGGGGCGGGAGGCGAGGGACGAGGGGCTCCGCGGGACCGCTCCGTGCTACAATTCAACAGGGCCGGCTGAGGAGAACCCGCCGACGGGGTCTGGCCGCTTGCCTCGACCCCACCCTGCCGCCACGCCGAAGTAACGAAGGAGACCGCCGGTGCTGCTCACCGAACCGCCGCGAAGCCAGGGCGACTTGAATTTCGTGCTGTTTGGCCTTCCAGTGCGGGTGCACCCGATGTTCTGGGTGTTGACCCTGCTGTTGGGGCTCGGTTGGGGGGAGCCGATGGCCCTGATCACTTGGGTAATCGCGGTCTTTCTCTCAATCCTCGTCCACGAGCTTGGACACGCCGTGGCCATGCGGGCGTTCGGGTTCTATCCGTCGATCGTGCTGTATGGCATGGGCGGATTGACCTCGTGGGGGCCGGGCTCTTTCGGCGCGAGGAATCCGGGACCTGCGGGACGCGTACTCATCTCCGCCGCTGGGCCGGCAGCGGGCTTCGCGTTAGCGGCGGCCCTCTACTCGGTGCTTCGCGTGGCCAAGTACGACGTGGTGCTCCGCTTCGGACTCCCAGGCATTGTGAAGATCGAGTTGGGCGACATCATTGTGTCTCTCGGGATTGTGTCTCTCGGGCTGACCCTGTTCGTGTACCAGTTGCTCATGATCAGCATCTTCTGGGGGCTCATCAATCTGCTGCCAGTGTACCCTTTGGACGGCGGGCAAATCGCCCGCGAGTTCCTCCAGAGTCTCTATCCGCGCGAGGGACTGCGGCTGTCGCTTTTCATCTCGGCCTTCACAGCGATCTTCCTGGCCCTGATTGCCGCGCTCCAGTGGCAAAGCGTGTTTTCCGCAGTGTTCTTCGGGTACATGGCCTTCGGGAGTCTCCAGGCCCTGGCCGCGTTCGGCCGAGGGCCGTGGTAGCCAAGCGGTAGGTTATGCTTCAGCATATCCCATCACAGAAGCGCCTGTTATGCTGAAGCATAACCTACCCGTTCTGCTTCGCCAGAAGCTGGGACATACCGCGCAGGCTATCCCAGGATCGATAACGCCGGCAGCCGAGGCTGCTCGCGCCGCTTCGCGACGAGGTTCTTCACCAACCGATAGCAGATCGCTTCCAGATACGGCGCCGAGTTGGCGTCCTCGAAACTCGCGCTCAGCCGCCCTTCGTCGCCGTAGACCCGCAACTGCGTGTTGAGCGGCACCTCTCCCAAGAACGGCACGGCCAGTCCCTCCGCCTTTCGCCGGGCACCGCCAGAGCCGAAGATGTCGTGGCGGCTGCCGCAATCCGGGCAGGTGAAGTGGCTCATGTTCTCGACCATCCCCAGGACCTCGATATTGACCTTGCGGAACATGGCGATCGCCTTGACGGCGTCCAGCAAGGCCACATCCTGGGGCGTGCAAACCACCACCGCCACGGCCAGCGGCAATAGTTGCGACAGGCTGATCGCCACGTCTCCGGTCCCCGGCGGCATGTCGACAATCAGGTAGTCCAGGTCTCCCCAGACCGTGTCGCGCAGGAATTGCGTCAGGGCCTGGTGGAGCATCGGGCCGCGCCAGATCACCGCCTCCCCGGCCGGGATCAGAAAACCCATCGACATCACCGTCAGGCCGCCGACCTTCACCGGCTGGATTCGGTCCCCGACCAAAGTCGGCCTCTCCGCCGAGCCGATCAAGTGCGGAATGCTGGGGCCGTACACGTCCGCGTCCATCAGGCCCACCCGGCAGCCCGCCCGGGACAGCCCGTAGGCCAGGACCGCCGCGATGGTGCTCTTTCCCACGCCCCCCTTGCCGGAGCCGACCGCCACAACGCACTTGGCCGAAAGCCCGATCTCGCCCATCTTCTCCGGCGGGCGATCGTGGGGCTCGACCTCGACCGTCACTTCCGCCAGCCCCGGCACGCGATTCCGCAAATGCTCGACCAACCGGGCCCGAGTCTCCTGCCACAGCGGGGCCGAGAAGGTCGTCAAACCCAGCCGCACCGCCACCTTGTCCCCGCCGACTTCGAGACCGTGTACCTGCTCCAGCTTCACGATGCTCCGCCCGGCCTCCGGATCCGGAAACTCATCCAGCGCCCGCAGGATGCCCTCTTTGGTCATGGGTGCTTGGTCATCGCTCATACTGCACTCATCCTTCATCCCTCATCCTTCATCCTTTCCCCAGGGCAGCCTCGCCCGAATCTCCTCGACGACGCCCAGCTCCGGCGGCGGCACCTGCTCCAAATGGCGTCGGGCGATTCCGGCCAGGGGGCCCAGCTCCCGCGGCGACGTGCCGAACCACGCGGCGCCCGCTTCCCTCAACAGCCATTCGTAGGCCGCCAGCGAGCGGTCCGCCACGATGGCCCATCGCGCCAGCGGGAACTCGCGCTCCCAGCGGGCCGTCCGGGCCAGCAGGGCATCCGCGTCCTTCTCAGCCAGCTCGACCACGACGAAGCTCCGCGGAAAACGCCCCAACTCTTCCCAACATTCCGCGAGGCTCCGCGTCTGGCGGATCGCCAGGTCGGCCGCCTCGGACTCTCGCCGCAGCGCCTGCGCCCAGCGTCCCGTCCGCTCGCAGACGATCAAGCGGGCCGCACCGCGGGAAAGGAAAAGGGGTCGGGAGTCGTTTCTTCGGAAGGAGAGACAACGCGTCGGCGTCTCCTCGCGGAAACGACTCCCGACCCCTTCGCGTTTTCCTTGCTTTCGGCTCGGCACAGAGCGTACCTCTCCCCTGTTCCGCTACTCGGGAAACGGCTCGAACTTGCCGCCCGCCTCCTCCAGACCCAGTTGCACCAGGCGGCGATAGAGTCGCGGCCGCGTTATTCCCAAGAGCTTGGCCGCCTTGGTCTTGTTCCGCTTGGCCCGGGCCATGGCGCGCCCCAGGAGTTCCCGCTCGACCTCGCGGAGGAACTCTTCGAGCACGATCGTCTCTTCGGCGCGTCTCGGGTGCGCCGCCGCGGCGGCTGCCAGGTGGATCTGCTGCGGCAGGTCGCGCACGCCGATCTGCGCCCCTTCCGCCTTCTGGTGCGCCTCGTTGACCACGCGGATTAACTCATCCACGTTCCCCGGCCAGCCGTAGGCATCCAGGCAGTCGATCGCCTCCGGCGCGAATCCCGCCAGTTGCTTGCCCGTGCGGGCGTTGGCCTCCTCCAGGAACAATTGGAGGAGCACCGGCAGGTCGGCCCGGCGCTGGGAAAGCGGCGCAAGCTCGATCGCCAGCGTGCTCAGCACGCAGGCCAGATCTTCCCGGTACTGGCCGGCCTGGACCAGGTCCGCTAGCCGGCGCTCGGCAACGGCAATCACCCGCAGCGGAAACGACCTGGCCGCAAGGACCTTGGCCACCTCGGGCTGGACCGCCGGGGAGAGCGTGTCGGCGTCGTTCAGCAGGAGCGTGCCGCGGCCCGGCAGCCCCGGCGGCAGGCCCCGGACGGCCAGGGCCGCCAGGGTCGAGCGGGTCAAGTCGTCGCCCAGCACGGAGCAAGCCATGGGAATCAGCGAGGCGGCCGACTCCCCGGCCCCGCCGTAGTGGATGGCCGCCGCCGCGTGCTGCCGCCCGCTTCCCCGCGGACCGACGATCAGCACGTTGGCCCGGCTCGCGGCGGCCAGCTCGATCTGGGCCCGGGCGCGGCGGATCGCCGGGCTGTCCCCGGCCAGCCGGTCCACGCGGTATCGCCGGGCCGCCTGCTGCCGGAAGCTGCGGACCCGCTCGTGCAGCCGGGCGGCCTCGGTTTCACCGGCCGCCGGCGCGAGGGCCTGGGCCTCGGACAGGTCGTCCGGCTCGACGAGCACGACGAGCCCGGCGATGCTGTCGCCGCCGCGCAAGGGGATGAATCGCGCCCTGCGGCGGCTCGCGCGGCCGTCGGCCGTCGTGCAGCCCACAATGCCCGCCATTTCCCGCCCGGCCAGGGCTTCGGGCGAGGGGCACAACCCGGCGGCAACCGCCTCCGGGCCGGCTGCCTCCGCGGCGGTGTGATACGCACAGCGCTGGCCCTGCAACGGCTCCGCCGCCGGCCCGACCCAATCCAGACAGGCCTGGTTGGCGAAGACGATCGCCCGCTCTTCATCCAGCACGTAGACGGGCGCGTTGACCGCGTCCAGCAAGCGGGCCAGCTCTGCGGTTCCACTTCGCGCTCGGGCCATGGCTACGCCGGAGGTCCTCAGCGGGCGGGGGTGTCGGGCAACGCCGCCACCGGCGGCCGCGCCCCCGGAGGAATGTCCTCTCCGCCCCCATGATCCATTGTAGCCGCTCGGCGATTGGAGGTGGGCCCGGTCTTGTCCGCCCCGGCCGCCACCCGCACGGGTGCCGCGTTTCTCGGGGCGGCTCGGTTGGCCTGGCGAATCCAGGGCCCGGGATACAACCCCACGAACAGGACCAGAGCCGCACAGAGGACTGCGGCAAGAACGGTGCCGCGGGCGCCTTCTTTGACTCCCGGCGTGCCGAGCGGCAGGCGGAAGAAAATCGCGCCCGCAACCCGCAGGTAATACGCCGCGGCAATTGCGGCATTCAGGACGCCGATCACCGCCAGACCGACGTACCACGGCCGGGCAGACGCCTCCATACCGCCGACGCTCAGCGCGCTGGCAAACACCGCCAGCTTTCCCCAGAAACCGGCCAGCGGCGGGATGCCCGCCAGACTCAGCATGAACAGGCCCAACAGCCACGCCGCCACCGGCCGGACGGGCCCCCCGGTCCACGCCAGCCCGGCCAGCTCCTCGACGCTCTCCACCTCCCGCTGGTCGTTTCCCAGGGCGGCAAGGACGGCAAACGTCCCGATCGTCGCCGCGGCGTAGACCACCAGATAGAAGAGCAGGGCCCCGCCGCCGTCCCAAAGCTCGCCGGGCCCGCCCGCCGGGGCCATCCCCGCTTGGGGGCCCGCCGGCATCCGCGGCGCTAGGACTACCGCCAAGCCCACGAGCATGTATCCGGCGTGGGCGATCGACGAATAGGCCAAGAGCCGCCGCAGATTGTCCTGCCAAAGGGCCAGCACATTGCCCAGCGTCATCGTGAGCACCGCAAGAACCACGGCGACCGGCCAGGCGTAGGACTGCACCTCCGGCATCGCCACAGCCACGACCCGCACCAGGGCGACAAACCCGGCGATCTTCGGGGCCACCGACAGGAGGCCGGCATTCGCGTTAGTGGTCCCCTGAAACACGTCCGGGGCGTAGAAGTGGAACGGCACGGCGGCGATGCGAAACCCGAGCCCGGCGAAAACCAGCACCATCGCCATCTTGGCAAAGGGGAGGAAGCCGTCGCTTGGGCCCGCCGCCGCGAGCCGTTGGCGGATCACCCCAAGGTCCATCGAGCCGGCGGCCCCGTAGAGGAAACTGAAGCCGTACAAGAGCATCGCCGAGGCAAGAATGCTCAGGTAAAAGTACTTGGTCGCGGCTTCCTGCGAGGCCGCGTCGCGCCGGGCCACGTAGAGGATAATGTACGTCGGGATCGAGACCAGCTCCAGACCCACAAACAACAGGACCAGGTCCCGTGCCCCGGCCACCAGCATCAGTCCGGCGACCAAAAGCAGGAGCGAGCCGAGGAACTCCGGCGTATCGCCGGAGGCCAACGGCCGCCACGCCAGCAGAACGAACAACGCGCCCGCAGCCAACGCCAGCCAGCGGACGTAGTCGGCCAGCGGATCGGCCCAAAGGGGCGCGTTTGCCGCGGCCGAGCGGGGGCCGAGCATCGCGGCCGCCAAGGCCAGCCCGGCCAGGGCAATCCATCGCCACCGGCCCTGCGCCTCCAAGAACGCCCCGGCGACGTAGATCAACACCGCGACCGCCACCAGCGCGATCTCAGCCGCAAGCAGAGATACGGTCTCCTCTAGCACGGCTCAGGTCTCCGGTGTGGGATGATGCCGGCCGGGAAGAGAAGAGGGTTCGGGGTTCGGGGTTCAGGGTTCAGGATTCCGGGTTCTCGGAGACGTTTACCCGCCGGGTTTACCGGGCGCGCCACTGAACCCTGAACCCTGAACTCTGGACCCTCATCCCTCGCCCCTAGCCCCTGGCCCCTGAACCCGGAACCCTGAACCCTGAACCCCGAACCCTGAACCCTCTCCGCCGCCCGCATCGCCGGCGCCGCGATCCCTTCCAGTGTCGGCCCCATGCGGTCCAAGAACACCCGCGGCTGGAGCCCGATCCAGAAAATGAAGACCACCAACGGCACCAGGGCCGCCAACTCCCGCAACGAAAGGTCCTTGACCGGCGCGTGCTCGTCGTGCCGGCTGGATTGATGCCCCGGCTCCCGCAGCGGCCCGAAAAACACCTTCTGCACCAGGGCGAGCATGTACCATGCCCCCAAGACCACGCCCGCGACGCCCAGAACGGCGATCGCCCGGTACTGCCAGGCCAGCGCGGGTGGGGCCTCGGCAAAGCCCCGCTGGAACATCCCCAGGAGAATCAAGAACTCGCCGACAAACCCGTTGAGCCCCGGCAGACCGATGCTCGAAAGCGTCAAGATCACCATCATCGTCGCCAACATGGGCGTGCGGTGCGCCAGGCCGCCCAGATCGGCGATCTTCCGCGTATGGTAGCGCTCGTAGATCATGCCCACGACGGCGAAAAGTCCGCCGGTCGACAGCCCGTGATTGACCATCTGCAATACGCCGCCCTGCATCCCCAGCCGGCTTACGGCGAACACCCCCAACATGCAGAAGCCCAAGTGGCTGACGCTGGAATAGGCGATCAGCCGCTTGATGTCGGTTTGCCCGAGGGCCACCAGGGCCCCATAAATGATCCCGGCCACGGAAAGCCACAAGAGCCACGGCATGCACGCGACCACGCCCTCGGGCAGCATGGGGAGGGCAAAGCGTGCAAAACCGTAGGTGCCCAGCTTCAAGAGGACGCCTGCCAGGACCACGCTTCCGGCCGTCGGGGCCTCCACGTGGGCCAGCGGCAGCCAGGTGTGCAGGGGAAACAGCGGCACCTTGATCGCAAACCCCGCAAACAGGCCGAGGAAGATCATCACCTGCAGCCAACCGGCCATCGGCTCCTTCGCCTTGGCCAGATGGTCCGTCAGTTCCGGGATGGAGAACGTCATCGTCTTGCCCGGCGAGTGGTAGAAGTCCCAGAGGACGATCGCCAGGAGGCCCAGGAACGTCAGCACGCTCCCGGCCAGCGTGAAGAGGAAGAACTTGATGGCCGCCCGGCGGCGCTCGTCGCTCCCCCAGATGCCGATCAGGAAAAACAGGGGGATCAGCGTGAACTCGAAGAAGATGTAGAACAGGATGATGTCCCGGGCGACGAAGACGCCCAGGAGCCCCGTCTCCAGCATCAGCAGGAGGGCGTAGTACGTCGGGGTCCGCTGGTCGATCGCTTCCCAACTCACGAGCACGGCGACGACCATGAGGAGCGCCGTCAGCCCGAAGAGCCACAGGCTCAGCCCGTCCAGGCCGATGCTGAAGCGGACGTTCACCGGCGAATCGGCCCCGAGCCACGAAAAGTCGACGACGGCGAATTCCTCGCTTCCGCCGGGAAAGCGGAGGATGAGGACCGCCGCCATCGCCAGCGTAAAGAGCGTGGTCAGGAGGGCGCTTTGCCTCACCCGCGCGCGGTTCATCCCTGCCAGGATCGCCCCGGCCAAAGGAAGAAAGACCGTCGCTAGAAGCAAAGCGTTCATTCGGTGTCGGCCATCAGCTTTCAGCTTTCAGCGGTCAGCTATCAGTCATCAGCAGTCGGGGATCGGCTATCGGCTCTGGGAAACGAAAACCTGATAGCTGATAGCTGATAGCTGAAAGCTGATAGCTCCTTTCCTCAATCACACGAACAATGCGCCCAGCAGAATCAACAACCCCAAGAGCATCGCCAGCGCGTAAAACGGAATCAGCCCGCCCTGGAGTGACCGCAAGGTCGAGCCTACGGCCCCCGGCACCATCGCAATGGAATCCACCAGTCCGTCGATCACCTTGCGGTCGGCCCAGGCCAACAGCCGCGCGAGCCCTTCCAACGGCCGCACGATGAGCCACTGGTACACCGGGTCGAAGAAGAACTTGCCGGCCGAGAGGGCGTAAAGCCCGGTGGCCTTCATCAGCCGGACCACCTGCGGCAGCAGGCCCGGCGCGCCCAAGTACAAGAGCCATGCCAACGCGATCCCGGCCAAGGCCACGGCCGTGCTCAGACCGCCCACCAGCCACTTCTCGCCCGCCCCGCCGTGGGCGGCGTGCGAGGGCGGGGCAATCGCGGCAAGCGACGGCGTCCACGCCAAAAACTTCTCGAACACGTAGTCCCATTCCAGCAACAGACCCACGACGATCGTCCCCACCGCCAGCACCACCAGCGGCCCGGTCATCCACCGGGGCGATTCGTGGGCATGGTGTCCGGCCTCGTTCGGCAGCTTCTCTTCACCGTAGAACGCGACGAAGAACGCCCGGAACGTGTAGAACGCGGTCATGGCGGCGGTCGCCAACGCGAGGAGGAAGAGGCCGGAGTAGACGGAAAACGCCGGCCCCTCGCCAGCCCGCTCCCGGACGGCCAGGAGGATGGCGTCCTTGCTCCAAAACCCGGCCAGCGGCGCGACCCCCGCCAGCCCCAAACAGCCGATCAGGAACGTCGCGTGCGTGACCGGCAGGCGGCGCCGCAGGCCGCCGAAGCGGCGGATGTCGATCACGCCGCCCATCGCGTGCATCACGCTCCCGGCCCCGAGGAACAAGAGGGCCTTGAAGAACGCGTGCGTCACCAGGTGGAACATCCCCGCGGTCACGCCCAGGAGCGTCCCCGCCCCGAGCCCCACGAACATGTAGCCGAGCTGGCTGATGGTCGAGTAGGCCAGGATCCGCTTCAGGTCGGTCTGCGTGACGGCGATCACCGCGGCCACCAGGGCGGTGATCCCGCCCACGCCGGCCACGACGAGCTGGGCCTGCG
>CAYGZA010000040.1:0-29577 GCA_964354135.1 uncultured Planctomycetaceae bacterium | reverse complement strand
GCATACGCATTCTGGCAGTATAGGGCCGACCTTGAATTACTGACACTTGGCCCATAATCCCTGACTACCAGCGCGATGCGGATCAATGGGACGCTCGGAAGGAGTCGCTCTTCATCGAATCTATTCTCAACAACCTGACGGTTCCCGCGTTCTTCTTCTCCGAGACCTCCGAGGGCACGATTGAGGTTGTCGACGGTCAGCAACGGCTCAACACAATCCTCAAGTACGCCCAAGAGGAGCTCACTATCAGTGATGACGAAGACATGGTGTACCTCACTCCCCAGAGCGTGCATTATCGGGGCAAGAAGCTCTCGGCGCTACATCCCCAGTTGACGGCTGTCTTCAACGACTACCCACTGACGATCATCTACCTTCCACGCAACATCGAACTCGGCGCGAAACTGGAGATCTTCCGTAGGATAAACGAGGGCGGCACCCCACTCACAGCCCAGGATATCCGCCTGGCGTACTACAGTGGATCTCCGTCGGTGGCTGTAATACGGCTGGCTGGGCTACATGGGGAAAGCGCCGCTGCCACGCGGATGGTCGAATCGGCTCGCAGTTCCGGAATTGCTGATCCGTGGAAACCGCATCCTGCCGCGTGGGCATTGTGGTACGACTGGTGGGAAGGGAAAACCAAGTCGCGTGGCCAAACGCCGTCCGAGATGTTCCTGTGGTACGAAGTTTCGCGCCATCGTGAGGCGCTGGACAACCTAGTCAGTTCCCCGGACCAGATGAAGCACCTTCCGGTGGTTTTCCGGGGAAGTACGGAAGAGGTTCTCGATATCTACTGCGCCCAGCTCCAATGGAGGGACGTTCACGGCGGACCGACAGTTTTCCCCACGCACCGGAGCGGTTTGGACCGGGAGTTCAGCGACTACGTTAGCTGGATTGAGCGGATTCTCGCGCGAGGGATGCCCGGCCTGAGCGTCGACAAGTACAAACAGACGGCGCTACTCGTCGCCGCCGCAGTGGAACTCGGACTGGCACCTTCAACAGTCTCGGATGATGCTTGGGACGCCATCGCCAACTTCATCAGAACCCCCCGCAAGGCCGGCGCGAAATGGCTCCCAGAGGGTTACGCAGAACAGAAGGGACGTTGGCGAGGTGAGAAAGGCCAGAAAGCGCAATGCGACCAGGTAGTCCGCTTGCTTCGAGCGATCATGGATGCGCACCCATAACAAACGCCCGCCCAAGCTCCCAGACTGCGATCCGCACGCAAGGGACTTCCCGAGCGAGTGGAAGGAATCATATTTCCGAAGGCATTTCGATCCGTCAGCAGGCGGCTACGTATGTCCGGGTTGCAGAGGCGTTTTCCGTGGAACTAAGGGATATGCTCAACTGCATGCGGACCACATCCTGGCTTGGAGCCGAGGTGGCCTGACTGTCTGGGAGAATGTGGTGTTGCTCTGCGGCACCTGCAATATCAAGAAGGGGAACTCGTACTCGCCGTTGGGAGAGATTCCCCTTCCTACGGGCAAACCCGGATGAGTTGCTCGAGCGGGCCGGGTGGCACGCTCTGAGGGACGAAGGGCGTGGTTGGGCCCACGCGAGATTCACCACGCCCGTCGCCCCGCTCCGGGCGTGCGCCCAACCCGTTCTTACGCCCATTCCAAAGACCCTGATTTCGCCTCGAAACTGGGCCACCCGATCGGATAGAATCCCTGGTGTGTGCGCCCTGGGCCAGCGCAGCGAGAGAGAAGGCCGGGAGGCCCACGGGGCCGGCTCACCGCGGAAGCAGGCCGGAAGCGGGTCCTACTTCCAACGCCGCCTGCGTTTCGACGCCGGGAGTCCACAGGAAACGGGCCGTGCGGAGGAGCCTCGGATCGACGGTGGCCCGGTTCTTTAGCCGGATCATGCCCGGATCGGCGGCGAACCGCTGGAGATGGAAGGCGTCGTCCCCGGGGAGATTGTAGCCCCCGTAGGCCGAGCAGACGGCTTCATAGCCGGCCTCGGCGGCCATGGCGAAAGCGTCCCGATTCAGATTCGCGTGGAGGCCGAAGGGAAAGGCGAAGTACCGCATCCGCCGTCCGAGCAAGTCCTCAAGCTCCCGGCCGGCCGTGACGACTTCGCGGTGCAACGGGCCGCGGGAGGTGATCCGGCCGAGGTCGGCGTGGGTGTAGCCGTGCGAGGCGATCTCGATTCCCGCCGCCGCCATCGAGCGGAGCTGCTCCAGGGTGTTCGGGAGGAACCGCTGGCCCAGGGCCAGATCGTGCTCGAACGGCTTGCCTTCCCGCACGTTCTCCAAGGTCACGAAATACGTACACGGGATGCGATTGCGGACCAAGAGCGGGATTGCCTCGCGGCAGTTTTCCGCGTAGCCGTCGTCGAAGGTGATGCTCGCCGAGAGTCGGGGATTATCGGCCGCCGAGATCCGCCGTCGGGCCTCCTCCAGGGAGACGATTTCGAGGTGCTCCGCCAGCCAGGCGATCTGCCGGGCGAACATGCGGTTGGACATGGTCCAGGGGGTGGCGCGATCGTCGGCGATGCGGTGGTAGAAGAAGACGACCGCCGCCGCACGGTGCTCGGCCTCGGCCTGGCGATTACGCCGGCGCCGAGACGGCCGCGAGGCATGGTAGTATGCGTGCAGGAGGAGCGATTGCCAGGTATTCATCCGCGTTTCCTGGATCAGAGGGACCGATCGGGGGCGGCGGCAACGGCTTGCAGCTCCTCAACCTCGACCGGGGAGCCGACCTTCTCGGGCTCATCTCGGGTCGGCCCGGGGGGCGGAAGGGCGTGCGCCGCGGGCCTTCGCAAGGCCGCCTTCGCCCAGCGTTTCAGGCGGCTTGCGGTCAGCCAGAGGCCCAGCCGCACTCGGGCAAGGACGCGGTCCGGCGCCACCCGGGTCTCCACCGTGGCCTGGGGACGTGCCCGCCAGTGGGCCTTGTAGGGCTCGTCGCCGCGGAGGAAGTCGAACCCCTTGCGGCCCGTGGCCATGGCGTGCCGCAGGCCGAACATGTTCCCCAGGCGTCCCGGGGCCATTTTCAGGCTTTCGGGCTCTACTCCGGTCTGGTAGGCGTAGGTTGTGTCGTCTCCGAGGAGGAAGTATTCGGCGACCACCGGCCGCCCATCCAACTCGACCCAGAACAGTTGCAGGCGGCCGCTGGCGAGCAGGAGGGGCACGACCTCGCGGTGAAAGGCGGTGAATCGCGGCGAGGCGAAGCAGCCCGGCTCGCCCAAGGCCCGGTGGCGCCGCTGGTGCAAGCCGCTCAAGATCTCCAGCCCCTTCGACAAGTCGGCCGGCCGCCGCACCAGGTGGAATACCGCCCGGCCTGTGGCGATAAGTCTGCGTTCGGTGGTACGGAGCTGCCTGCGGTGCCATCGGGAGAGCGTGTCGAGGTACTCGTTCCAGGTGTCGGGCAAGTCGATCCGCCAGCAGCTCGGCCCAGGCCGCTGGTGGACGAGGTTGCCCCGCGCACGAAGCTCCGCCGCCAGACGCGCGATCGTCCGGTCGCCCGCATCCACGGCGATTAGCTCCAGCAGGTCCCAGCGGTCGCGGCCGGTTGAACCCGGTCGGGCATTCTGGCCGAGCGCCGCTTGGGTGAGCCATTCGGCGACGGCTTCGGCAACGTCATCTTCGCGCTCGGGCTCGGCGAGGACGGTGAGGTACTCGGAACAGATCTCTCCGGAGCCGAGGAATCGCAGGACCCGCCCTTTGGAGATGGAAGATTCGAGGTACCACGGGGCGATTCCGACAAGGCGGTCGCCCCGGTCGAGCACACCCAGGACGTACAGGCTTTTGGGCGACGAGCGGCCGTCGCCGGCCCCGTAGTGCCGCCACCAGGTGGAAATCCAAGCCCACGTGCGAAAGGGAACGCCTGCGGCCAGGTGGTCCCAATCCGCTCGAAACCGTGCAAGCTGGTCGAGACTGAGGAAGCGGACTACCTCCATCGGTGCAAATGTCCTCCTGAGCCCTGCCATCGCAGTACCCGTCTCCGGCTCGGCAGGAGCCTCGCCCTCCCGCTGCGCGGCGTGCGCAGATTCTAACCCTTACTAATATAGGGTGCGGAAAACCGTCGGTCGGCGCGCTGCGCCGAGGCAACGCCCGTTGCCGTGGGGCAACACGACGCGAAAAGGCAACGGCCGGGGCGAGCCACCCGGGCCGGTCGGCCCGCAGCCGAAGCCCTTTGGCGCCAATCGTTTTCGGTCCCGCCGGCGCGTCGCTGGGGGGAGCGGCGGGGCTTGGTACCCGGTTTGCACTGGCTCGTGGTCAACGAATCCTCCCCGGTTTCTCCCCAATGCCCGAACAAGGTCAGACCCTCGGACCCATGGAAACGCTCAACCGTCAACCCGGGCCCCTCCATTCTGCCCCGAACGCAGCCCGCGGTGCAGGCCAACTGGCCGGGATCCTCCGGGACCATCCCCGCCGCTGGCTGATCCCGGCAATCGCCGTAACCTTGCTGGCTGGGGCGTACGCCCTAGTTCGTCCGGCGACCTGGGAGGCGTCCCAGGCGTTGACCGTCCGCAACGAGGCATCCGGCCCCCAAGATACCCTCGGCCGGTTCAGCCAGCCGGAGGAGATGAAGACCGTCCAGGAAACGATCCTGGAGCTGTCGAAAAGCCACAGCGTGCTCTCGGCGGCCTTGAAGGAGGTCGGTCCCCCGGCTTTGGAGACACCCGCGGAGGCCTGGCCGACCGCCGAGGACGTTGCCGATCTGCGGGACGCGATGAAACTGACTCCCCCCAAGGGCGCCGAATTCGGCAAGACCGAAGTCTTCTACGTGAAGGTCCGCGACAACGACCAAGGGCGTGCGGTGGCCCTCGTCAATGCGGTCTCTGCCCAATTGCAGAGCGCGTTCCAGAAGCTTCGCGACGCCAAGGCCAAGAGCATGGTCGCTGAGTTGGAGAAAACCGTGAGCCTGGCCACCGACGAGCTCGACGAATCGACCCGAAAACTGGGCGAAATGGAGCGGCACGTGGGCAGCGACCTGGCCGAGCTGCGGATCCTGCACGACACGACCTCCGGCGAGAGCGCCCTGCGCCGGACGGCCACGGAAATCCGCAACGAGCTGCGGCAGGTCCGTACCGGCCGGAAAACCCAGGAACAACTCTCGGACCTGCTGCAGCAATCGCAGCGGGAACCGGAACGGCTGGTGGCTACGCCGAGCCCGCTCTTGGACTCCCAGCCGGCCCTGAGGAAACTCAAAGACGGCCTGATCGAAGCCCAGCTTCAGACGGCCCAATTGCAGGGGCGGATGTCGGCGGAGCATCCCCTGGTGATCGCCGCCAAGGAGTCGCAAGCCGAGATCCGCCGCCGCGTCCACGAGGAGTTGCCAAGCGCGGTCCGCGCTTTGGAGGTGGACCTGCAACTCGGGGTGGAGCGTGCCGCGTTGCTGGAAGAGCAGCTTGCCGACGTGACCGCCCGGCTGGACAAGCTCGCCGTCTTGCGGGCCCCGTACACCAACCAGGTCGCAGAAACCCGGAATCGCTCCGAGCTCCTGGACCGGGCCCGGCAGCGGCTGGTAGACGCCCGGGCGAGCCAAGCGACGTCGCAGGCGGCCCAACTGATTTCGCGGATCGACGCCCCGGACCCGGGCACCCGCCCGATCGGCCCAGGCCGCCTTGCGATCATCCTGATCGGCTTAGCCGGCGGATTGCTGACCGGCTTCGGGGTCCTGCTCCTGACAGTCGAGCCGCAACCGGCGGCAAGTTCCTGGAGCTACTCGCCCAACGGCGCGGCGACGGCGGCTCCCGTGAGGAATGGCAACGGCCACAGCCATGGTGCCGGACGGTCACACGCCGGGCGACGCAGCCTGAGCGTCAAGGAGGCCCTCCAGCGATTGGCCGTGCGGGAACGGTTCTAGACGAGGTTATTCCATGGTAATCAACGTGGCGCGATCCATGACGATGGAGGCCTTCCCGCCCGTTGTCCACCCGCCAGGCGTGCCCGCGGATGGAGTTCCCGAGGGCCCGGTGGTACTGCCCGCGATGCCGCGTGTTCCGCCGGGCGGCGTGTGGCGACGGGTTCAGCGGGGTTCGCGGCGGCCCAAGCGGCCGGTTTCCCGTTTCCAGCAGCTCCTCGCCGCGGGAGAAGCGGTCGTGCTGCCGGAAGGGAACCTCTCTCCGCGCTATCTGCACGCCAAGAGGGTCTTGGACGTGGTCGGAGCCTTCGTCATCCTCGTGCTTCTTGCGCCGGTGATGCTTGCGGCGTACGCGGCGCTCTGGCTAACCACCCGGGGCAAGCCGCTCTTCCGCCAGGTTCGCATGGGATGGTGCGGCCGGCCGTTCGTGATGTACAAGTTCCGCACGATGACCCTCGATGCCGACAAGCGGCGGCGGGAAGTGGTCAACGAGCAGGACGGCCCCGTCTTCAAGAACCGGCAGGACCCCCGGATCACCCGGCTGGGATGGCTGCTGCGGCGGACGAGCCTCGACGAAGCGCCCCAGTTGTTCAATGTCCTGGCCGGCCAGATGTCGCTGGTCGGCCCGCGACCTCCGCTGCCCCAGGAAGTCGCCGAGTACGAGCCCTGGCAGCGCCGCCGGCTGGCGGTCAAGCCGGGTCTGACGTGCTTGTGGCAAATCAGCGGGCGGTCGGAGATCGGCTTCGAGGACTGGGTCCGCATGGACCTTTGGTACGTGCGGCACCAACGCGTGGGGACCGACTTGAAGCTCCTGGTCCGGACCCCCTGGAGCGTCCTCACCACGCGGGGGGCGTATTAGAGGACGGGCGATCGCGAGAAGCCCCCCAAGGCGGTAGGGCTGGAAGTATGCCTACCGCATTCTGCGTCTGGTGGTGTTCTGACAATCCATCCCGCGTCCCCCCTGGGGGCTATGCTCTGCTCGGCTTCCACGCTAAGATGGGGGACCGGCGGGTGCGGGACGGCCACGCGGTATAGTTCAGTTCTTGAGAGCCGCCATCAAGATGAGTTCTCGGCTTGCAGCCGGCGGCGCTGCGCCCCCGGTGAGGGGCCCGCCGTGGGAGGGCCGACTCGTTTTGTGGGCTGCTCTTAGGCCGCCACTGGACCGCCACCCGGAGATACGTCCCCCGCGTCTGGGATGGAAGCCAAGGTCACCGGAACCATACTGGCCCTGATTGCCAGGTTGCTCAGCGGTGCCACGGTGCGCTGGGTCAACTCCCAGCCCGACACCTGCCAGCGGATATACTTCGCCAACCACACGAGCCACCTGGACGCCTTGGTCATTTGGTCGGCGTTGCCGGGCGAGGTCCGCGCGCTCGCGCGGCCGGTGGCGGCCAAGGACTACTGGACCCGCGGGCGGGTGAGGCACTACCTGGCGACGCGGGTGTTCAACGCCCTCTTAATCGACCGGACGGAGATCAAGGTCCACCAGAGCCCCGTGGACGTGATGCTCCGCGAGATCGGGGACCGGTTCTCCTTGATCGTGTTTCCCGAAGGAGGGCGGAGCTCGGGCGCGGAAATCGGCGAGTTCAAGAGCGGGCTCTTTTACTTGTGCAAGAAGCGGCCGGACTTGGAGCTGGTGCCGGTTCACATCGACAACATGAACCGGATCCTGCCCCGAGGCGAGTTCCTGCCCGTGCCGCTCTTGACGTGCATCAGCTTCGGCCCGCCGATGTGGCTGGAAGCGGGGGAGCCGAAGGCCGATTTCCTCCGCCGGGCGCGGGAGGCGGTGCGCCGGCTCAAGGAGACATAGCCGGCGCCGGAAAGGAAACCGATGGACTTCACGACCTTGGGACTGGTGAGCGGCGTGCTCGTGCTCTTGGGCGCGGGTACGGCCGTGATCCAGATCCTGAAGCGCCGCCCCGACGCGTCGATCGACCCGGCGATCCTGGAGACCTTCCGGCTTCGGATCCGCGCCTGGTGGCTCCTCTGCGCGGTGCTGGCGGCCGCGATCCTCACGCACGAGGTGGTGACCGTTGTCCTTTTCGGGCTGATTGCCTTTTGGGCCCTGCGGGAGTTCATCACCCTGACCCCGACGCGCCCCGGCGATCACCGGGCGCTCTTCTGGGTCTTCTTCCTGTGTACGCCGCTGCAGTTCGTCTTGGTGGGGACGGGCAGGTACGAGTTGTTCAGCACGGTGATCCCGGTGTATGCGCTGTTGTTCATCCCGGCGCGGATCGCGATGTCGGGGGACTCGAAGCGTTTCCTGGAGCGGACGGCGAAGATCCAAGCGGGCCTGCTGATCTGCGTTTACTGCTTGAGCTATGCCCCGGCCTTGCTGATGCTGCCCCTGCCGAAGGACGCCCCGGTGGCGTCGCCGGCCGCGGAGAAGACCGGCTTGGAGAAGCCCTCGGAAGACGCGGAGAAGGCGGCCGGGGACAAGCAGCCTGCCGAGAACGAAAGCGGTTCCGCAAACCGCACCGAGAAGAACACCGCCAAGAATCGGTCGGAGAAGGACCCCAACAAGTGCGCCCGCTTGTTGTTCTTCTTCATCCTGATGGTGCAACTGAGCGAGGTGCTCCAGTACGCCTGGGCCCAGATCCCCAGCAAACACGTGATCGTGCCGACCATCAACCCGACGAAAACCTGGGAAGGTCTCTTAGGGGGAACCGCCAGCGTGACCTTGATCGGGGCCGCCCTGGGATGGGCCATCCCGCCGTTCCCCTACTGGTTCGCCGGGGGAATGTCGGCGGTGATTGCGCTGATGGGGTTTGCCGGGGCCCTGACCATGTCGGCCATCAAGCGGGACCGTGGGGTCAAGGACTACGGGACGCTCGTGGCGGGGCACAGCGGCGTGCTCGACCGGATCGACTCGATCTGCTTCGCGGCCCCCGTCTTCTACCACTTCACGCAGTACTACCTCAGCTATCTCGCGAGCACCGGTCAGATCAGGCCGGTCCTCTGATGCCGGTGCTTGAGAAGGTTCACCGTTGCGATTGTCCGACGACCGCTATCAGCTATCAGCCGTCAGCTTCTTAAGCATCGTCTGCACGACGACTTCCCGGGGCGCTTCCGTGCGGGACCGCGGAGGACAGTGGCGTGCTGAAAGCCGATCGCTGACGGCTGACGTCGGCTTCTCAAACCCGCTCTACGGTCCGCGCCGGTCCCACTCCAAGATGATCTGCCGCGGCTTCTCGATCGGCTGCGGCCGGCTCAAGTGGCCGCGGAGCGGCTCCGCCGGCCACGGTGAGGCGGCAGCGACGCCCGCGGGATCGGCCGCCGCCAACCGCTGGATTGCCGACGAGAGGGCATCCGAGCGCGGTGCCTGTTTGGCGGGGGCGGCTGCCGGCGGCAGGCTCGCCAGCCGCACGGGGCTCTCCTCAGGCCAGTCGACGGGGACCAGTTTGCCCGCGGCAGGGCTCGGGCGGCCCTCGTTGCGGACGCGGTAGATCAGGTTCGGGTCGGGTCGGGGAAGGCGCGTCGCGGCCGCCAGCATCGGGCCCTGCGACGGCCCGCCCGGCTGCTCCTGCGGCGGCCGAAGCGGCGGAGAGCCCTGCGCCACCCAAACCAGCCACGTGCTTTGCAGCGTCCCGAGGTCCTTGATCCCGTAGTGCCGGTAGGCCGCCGCCGCCCACTGGTTCTCTTTGAGGCCCTCGGCCAGGAACGCCACGTATTTCTGCTTGCCGCCCTGCTGGATCAGGTAATCGGCCAGGGAGTGGGCCTGCGCATAGAGGGGCATGACGTCCTGCGGGTACTCGGTCATGGCCAACATCCGGTTGAAGGCGATCCCGCGGCCGGTCTGAAGAAACTCGGTGAGCATCTTCTTGTGCTTGGCCCGCTCCGCGGGATGCTCCACGGTGCTGGCGGCCCCTTCGTCGGCCCAGCGGGGCAGCGGAGAGCGGAAGTGGCTGGCAAACACCATGTGCGTGATCTCGTGGGGCAGGACGGAATCCTGGATCCGCTCGGCGGACCCCTGGATGTTCATCCGCCAGCCGTAGACCTGGCCGCGGTCGAAGAGAAAGGAGGCCGCCCCGCCCGCCCCGAGGTTGGCGCCGACCTGGACCGTGACCACGCAGGGCTGGGACCATTCGGGCATGGCCTTGCCGGTCCAGGCGACGGCCAGCTCGGCGCGGTGCTTCTCCGCCACCTTGGCGAACTGCTCGGCCAACCGGGGATCGGCCGTTTGCACGAGGAAATTGGGGGTCCGATAGCTGGCCCCCATCAAGGCACAGAGCACGGCCGCAGTGCAGGCGGCCCGGATCCGATGAGCTTCCATGCTCCTGGTGCTTCCCTTCTTATGTTGCGGGTCCGGCCGCGTCGCTGGTGGGCCGGGAAGGGGCCAATCTAACCGCTATTGCGAAAACCTCAAAGGCCGGTTTTCCGGTGCCTGACGTGGGGCATGGACACCCGAAGAGGGCCCCCCGACTGGGCTATGCGCTAGATTGACCGGACTCGTGAAGATTAGTAGGCTCATCAGAAAGGAGATGGAGCGGCAGGGTCGCACGCCCTGAGAGGGACGAAGGGCGTGGCAGGGCCCACGTGCGACTTGCCACGCCCATCGTTGCGCTCTGGGCGTGCCACCGCGTGCAGCCTTTTTGCATGATATGCTGACACAACTCGCGGCTTCTGGGTTCTTAGACGGACCCGGATAATCAAAACGTTAGAAGGCGACAGCGAGAGTGGGGGTGAGATCCGTGGCCAAGAAGAGCAATCGCCGTAGCGATAGAAGCATTACCGCGGGGGCCAAGGCGCAGCGGAAGCCGAAGGCCACGACGCTGTACCCGAAGTTCACTTTGGTCGAAGCGCTAAGGCTCGCTGAGTCGATCGGCGACAACAACGCCGGGCAGCCCTACAACCGGGTCGATCTCGCCGCGTCTCTTGACACTTCTCCCGACAGCAGCTCGTTCAGGACTTTGATTACAGCTTCCAGCAAGTATGGACTTACCGAGGGAGGATATCAGGCCGAGCGGATCTCTCTTACCGACCTAGGCCGGAGCATCGTGAGTCCCGCGAGCGACGACGAGAGATCTCAGGGACTGCTCCGGGCTCTCTACAACGTCGAGTTCTACAAGTCCTTCTTCAGCAAGTACCAAAACCACCGGCTTCCCAGGAAGGACCTACTCCTGAACACGCTCGAACGAGAGTTCAGGATCCCAACTGCGGATCGCGAGCAGTGCTACGACCTGCTCATCAAGAACGCGACGGAACTCGGCCTCCTCAAGGACGTCGGCGGCACGCCGTACGTTCGGTTCGACCAACCGAGACTGAGCCCAGGCGAGGGGCCCAGGGAACGGAGCGAACTGGCGGCGAGCGAGGATCGCGCCGATGAGGCACTGGAAGAACCGATCACGCGGGCGGAAACGCCGCCCGCGGCTGAAGAGGAGCCCGCCAAGCCACCGGTAGATGCTGCGACTACCCACAAGCCGCGGATCTTCATTTCCCACTCCAAGAACACACGGATCCTCAACCAGATCAAGAGCAATCTCGAGTTCGGAGGCTTCAGGTACAAGGTCGCGATCGAAACCGAGACCACTGCGATTCCTATTCCGGAGAAAATCTTCGGCATGATGCGCGACTGCAACTGCGCCATCGTCAACGTGAGCGCTGATGAGACAGAAAAACGCGAGGATGGATCGTTCGGCATCAATGCGAACGTGCTCGTCGAGATCGGGGCGGCGTTTCTCGCGTACAACCAGCGCGTCATTCTGCTTGTGGACAAGAGGCTATCGCTTCCCTCAAACCTCCAGGGACTCTATCGCTGCGAGTATGAGGGAGAAGAGCTTGATAGCGGCGCGGTCACGAAGCTGCAGAAGGGGCTTCTACAGTTTCGGGTTCCGGTGGACTAGGAGGCGTCCCTAATGTCGTGCGGCCGATCGAGTCTAAGAGGTCGCCTTCTAACAAGGCGATAAAGCTGGCGGTCGCCTTCGGCGCCCGCAGCTTATCGTCAGCCCCCGTAGGTTATGCCTCGGCATAACACTTAGCTGATCTGGTGGAATACCCCTAAACAGCCGTGCCGGCGGACGGCGTTGTATCATTAAGGGCAAAAGTCTGCGCACGCCGCGCAGACTTCTGAAGTCTTGGAGACTTCGGAAGTCTCTTTCACCATCGCCCTTGGCGTCACGCTGCGTGAGTCGCCGGGAGGTTAGTCAGGGCGCGACCTCCTTGGGTTCCTTTCCCCCCGCGATTCGCGCAAGCGCGCTGTCCGCCCAACCGCCCACGCGGCCGGCCGGATCAGACGACGCTCGGCGCCTGGCGAGTTTCGGCATCGGGCGGACCCGCCCGGATACCCGCCATCCGTTGTCGGTGGACCTCCTCGCGGTAGACGGAAATGCTCCGTGGAGCGGAAACGCCAAGTCGCACGCACTCGCGGGTCACGTTGAGCACCTGGATCTCGACTTCCGCACCGATTCGAAGCTTCTCGCCGTTTCTTCGACTTAGCACAAGCACGGCGAATCCTCCTTAGCGTCGCTACAGGGCCCCGAAAACCCGGAATCACGCAACGTCGTCCAGCGAGCCATTATGATATGACACGGAGGCCGTCGCCAATCAGGAGATTCCCGATTGGCGATGAGGAGTTTCCCTGAGACGCCCTAGCAGTTTCTCCTACCGATTCCGTCCCGCGGGGGTGCCCTTGGGCCTGCAAATCCCTTCTGTGGGCCCCCGGCAGGGTCACGAATGGTGGGCGGGTTGACGGAACCCGATCCGAGGATTACGATTCGTCAACTCACCGCGGCGCGACTGGCCGTCTCGATCAACGCTGGGCGGGTGACGCCGGCATCGTGCAGAAGGGGGCATGAAGGCCGCGGTCGAACGGATCGGGTCGCAACTGGAACCGTCCGAGCATGGACTCAGAGCCGTTGTTGACGTTTCCCAGGTGGTCGAACAAGGCGGCGGTGGGCGCGTTGCTGGGCCTGGTGATTCTGCCTCTGTACCTCGGCCTGCTCCTGGTCTATGGGGCCAATCCGACCACGCTGAACGTCGGCTACGCGCCGGTGCAGCCGGTGCCCTATAGCCACGCCGTACACGTGGGAAAACTGGGATTGGACTGCCGATACTGTCACACGACCGTGGAGAACGCCGGCATGGCCGCAGTTCCGGCCGTGGAAGTCTGCATGAACTGCCACAAGGCGATTCTCCCCGATTCCCCGAAACTCGCCGAGGTTCGCAAGAGTTACGTGGAAGGCACGCCGGTCCCCTGGGTCAAGGTACACGATCTGGCGGACTACGTCTATTTCGACCACAGCGCCCACGTGAGCGCCGGCATAGGCTGCATCGAGTGTCACGGCCCGATCCAGCAGATGGAGACCGTTCGGACCGTCCGATCGTTGAGTATGGGATGGTGCTTGGAGTGCCACCGCGATCCCGCGCCCTTCCTCCGGCCCAGGGACCAAGTGACGAACATGGATTGGATGCCCCCGGGAGGAGGCAGCCCGAAGGAACGGGCGGCCCTAGGCAAGCAGCTCCAGGAGAACTATCGCGTCAACCCCAGCACGGACTGCGTGACATGTCATCGATGATTCCGCCCTCTGCCTCCAGTGCGCCCGGTGATGCCTGCCGGAAGGGCCGGCAATACTGGCGCAGTCTGGAAGAGCTGGCCGGCACGCCGCAGTCCCGCGAGTTTCTGGAGCGGGGGTTTCCGGCCGGCGCTAAGGCGCTTTCCCGTGCCTCGCGACGCCGATTCTTGAAGATCATGGGGGCATCGCTCGGGTTGGCGGGGTTGGCCGGGTGCATCCGCATGCCGGAAGAGAGGCTGGCCCCTTACGCCCACCCTCCGAACAACCGCATGCCCGGGGTGCCGGTGAGCTACGCCACCGCCTTCGAGCTCGGCGGGGTCGCCCAGGGATTGCTGGTCACCAGCTACGACGGCCGGCCGATCAAGATCGAGGGAAACCCAAACCACCCGCTCAATCAGGGAGCCGCCGATGCGATCGCCCAGGCCAGTGTGCTGGAGGTCTACGACCCGGATCGGAGCCGGGGCGTGATCAAGCGGGAGACGGGCACGCCGCTCAGGGTCGGTTGGGACGAGTTCGCCCGGTGGGCCAAGCAGCAGTTCGCCGGCGATGGAAAGGGCGTTTGCGTCCTGAGCGAGGCGTCGAGATCGCCGAGCCTCGCCGACGCGCGGGCACGCCTGATGAAGGCCATGCCCAAGGTGCAGTGGTTCGAGTATGAGCCCCTTTCGGACGACAACGTCCGTGAAGGGACCCGGCGGGCCCTGGGCGCGCCGCTCCGCGGGGTGCTGGAACTCTCGCACGCCGAGGTGATCGCGGGCTTGGATGCCGATCTGTTCGGCGGAGGCGATCCGCTGGCGATCAAGTATGCGCGGGATTTCGCCGGCCGCAGGCGACTAGACGACGCGGCGGCGGCCGAGATGAACCGGCTCTTCGTGGTCGAATCGGTGTGCAGCATTACGGGCGCCTGCGCCGACCACCGGCGCGCGGTCCGGGCCAGCGCCGTTCCGGCCCTGGCGGCGCAACTGGCCGGCGCCCTCGGGATAGCCGCTCCCGCGACCGTCGAGAGCGGCGTCGACCGTGCCTTTCTCGACACGTTGAAGGCGGACCTTGAGGCCCATCCCGGCCGGTCGGTCGTCGTTGCCGGTCCGCGCCAGCCGGCCGAGGTCCATGCGTTGGTTGCCGCGATCAACCTGAAGCTTGGCAACGTGGGTAAGACGATCGTGTACTACGCGGACCCGGAGCCCGAGCGTCCCGCGCACGTCGACGCCCTGCGGGCGCTTGTCCGGAAGATCCACGGCGGCGAGGTCACAACGCTCCTGATTCTGGGCGGAAACCCGGTCTACGACGCACCGGCCGACCTGGAGTTCGGCGGGGCGCTCGCCAAGGTGCGGAACAGCATCCACCTGGGGCTCCACGACGACGAGACGTCGCGGCGGTGCGCGTGGCATTTGTCGCGGGCGCACTACCTAGAGGCCTGGGGCGACGTGCGGGCGTACGACGGCACGGTCAGCATCGTGCAGCCGCTGATCGAGCCCCTGTTCGACGGCCGAAGCGCGATCGAGGTCCTCGCCCTGATCCTGGGCGACGAGGCGGGCACCGACGGCGGCGGCTACCACATCGTGCGGCGGACGCTCCGGTCGCTCTTGGGTGCGTCCTTCACCGAATGGAGATGGAAGCAAGCCCTGGCCGACGGCGTGGTCGCCGGGACGGCATGGAAGGCCGCGGCGGCAGGCGGAGCGGCGCCCGGTGCGCCCAACGGCAAGGCCGAGATTGCGCCCCCTCCGGCCGGCGACGACTACGAGGTCGTCTTCTTTTCGGATGGAAAGGCGTACGACGGGCGTTTTGCCAACAACGGCTGGCTCCAGGAGCTGCCGGAGCCCATGACGCGTCTGACGTGGGACAACGCCGCCCTGGTGAGTCCACAAACGGCCGCCACACTCGGGGTGAAGCGGGATGAGCTGATCGCCCTGGAGATCGGCTCCGGAGTTGAGGTCCTAGCCCCGGCCTGTTTCCTGCCGGGGATGCCGGACGGCGTGATCGGCCTGGCGCTGGGGTACGGGCGGAATGCTGCGGGCAGCGTCGGGGACGGCGTAGGTCAGAACGCCTACGCCCTACGCACCAGCGCGAGCATGGGATGGCGCGCCGGCGTGAAGGTGCGGCCCACCGGACGCACCTACCGGCTTGCCACAGTGCAGGATCATCACATCGTCGATCCGCTGGGCAGGAAGGCCGTTCAGGAGCGGATCCCCGAGTTGATCAAGGAGGGGACCTTCGCCCGCTACCGGCGCGATCGGTCGCTGGGAAACCGCAAGGCCGGCGCCCTGTCGATGTTCGACGAGCACCGGTTCGACGGACGCAAGGAAGGCCTTGCGGGCCAGTGGAGCGTGCCCGCCCACGATTTCCACCGCTGGGGGATGGCGATCGATCTCACGGCCTGCACGGGCTGCGGCGCGTGCGTCGTGGCGTGCCAGGCCGAGAACAACGTTCCGATCGTCGGCAAGGAGCAAGTCCTGCACGGCCGCGAGATGCACTGGATCCGGATCGACCGTTACTTCCGCGAGACGCCGGAGGCGCCGGTGACGGCTCACCAGCCGGTGTTGTGCATGCACTGCGAGAATGCGCCCTGCGAATCAGTCTGCCCCGTCTCGGCGACGACGCACAGCCAGGAGGGCATCAACATGATGACCTACAACCGCTGCATCGGGACCCGCTACTGCTCGAACAACTGCCCTTACAAAGTGCGGCGGTTCAATTTCTTCGACTACAACCGGGGCACCCTGAAGGACCTCTACGCGCCCAACGCGATCCGCGAGCCGATCTCGGAGCTCTCCAGGATGCAGAAGAACCCCGAGGTCACGGTGCGGATGCGCGGCGTCATGGAGAAGTGTACCTATTGCATTCAGCGCATCGAGCGGGCGCGGATCGCGGCCAAGCGCGAGGGGGATCGCGCCCTGAAGGACGGCGAGATCCTCACCGCCTGCCAGCAGAGCTGCCCGAGCGGGGCCATCGCGTTCGGCGACCTGAACGATCCGAACAGCCGCGTATCCAAGCTGCAAGGACTGGCGCGGAGTTATGGCATGCTCGATCCGGAATTGAACACCAAGCCGCGGACGCAATACGTGGCCAAGGTGCGAAACCCGTCGCCGGGGTTGGACGCGGCGCTTTATGAAGGCGTAGACGATGACCGGCGAGCCGGCGCCTGACCAGCTCGACAACACGGCCGAAGACCCGCGCCGGCGGCCCGCCCTGATTCTCGGGGAGGCGGGACGGAGCATGCGCCGGGTCAGCGACCTGGTCGCGGGGGTGGCCGAGGCCCGCCGGCCGCCGCGGGCCTGGTACGTGGCATTCGGCATCTCCTTCCTCTGCGCGGGCATCCTGGGCTTGATGGTCCTCTACCTCGTTTTCACCGGGGTGGGCGTGTGGAATCTCAACCGGCCGGTGTGCTGGGCCTTCGACATCACCAACTTCGTGTTCTGGATAGGCATCGGTCATGCCGGCACCTTGATCTCGGCGATCCTCTTCCTCTTCCGGCAGAAGTGGCGGACCGGCATCAACCGCTTCGCGGAGGCGATGACGATCTTCGCGGTCGTGTGCGCCGGGATCTTTCCGGCCATTCACGTCGGCCGCGTCTGGGTCGTCTACTGGCTCGCGCCGTATCCCAACCAGATGGGGCTCTGGCCGAACTTTCTAAGCCCCCTGCTTTGGGACGTCTTCGCCGTGAGCACGTACGCGACCGTGTCGGTGCTCTTCTGGTACCTGGGCATGGTGCCCGACCTGGCCACGTTCCGCGATCGGGCCACGGGCAAGTGGCGCTACTACATCTACGGCATTCTGAGCCTGGGGTGGCGAGGCAGCCAACGGCACTGGCACGTCTACGAGAAAGCGTATCTGCTCCTGGCCGCCCTGGCCACGCCGCTGGTGGTCTCCGTACACAGCGTCGTAAGCGCCGACTTTGCCGTCGCCCAGTTGCCGGGCTGGCACGCCACCATTTTCCCGCCGTACTTTGTGGCCGGGGCCATCTTCAGCGGATTCGCCATGGTCGTCACCCTGGCGGTCCCCGCCCGCGAGATGTTCGGCCTGAAGGACTTCATCACGAAGCGCCATCTCGACAACATGGCGAAGATCATCCTCGCGACCGGCTGCATGGTCGCTTACTCCTACTTGATGGAATTCTTCACCGCGTGGTACAGCGGCAACCCCTGGGAGCGGTTCCAGCTCCTCAATCGCCAGGCTGGTCCGCTTTGGTGGTGCGGTTGGATCGTGCTGGTCTGCAATGCGCTGGTCCCGCAGCTCTTCTGGCTCAAGTTCGCCCGCAGGAACGTCTGGATCATGTTTGCGATCGGTATCCTGATTAACGTCGGCATGTGGTTCGAGCGGTTCGTGATCATCGTGTCGGGCTTGCAGCGCGACTTCCTGCCGTCGAGCTGGGGTTCCTACTACCCGAGCTATGTCGAGGTGCTGACCCTGGTGGGCAGCTTCGGCTTGTTCATGACGTTGTTCCTGCTCTTCTGCCGCTACCTGCCGATGGTGGCGATGGCGGAGGTCAAGAGCATTTTGCCGGCGGCGCACGGGCACTCGGGAGAACGTCCCGCAGCGCCTGCGCCGCGCGGCACCTAGAGGACGGCGGGAACGGGAGAGAACGATGGAAACAATAGCCAAAGCGACGCCGGAAAACGCGACGGTGTGGGGCCTGTTGGCCGAATACCGGGATACTTCCGCGCTGCGGGCGGCGGCCGAGACGGTCCGCGACGCGGGTTACCGGAAGTGGGACTGCTACAGCCCGTTTCCCGTCCATGGCCTGGATCGGGCGATGGGAATCCGGCCGACGATCCTGCCGTGGCTGGTGCTGGGCGCTGGACTGGCCGGCTGCCTGCTTGCGCTCGGGATGCAGTGGCACGTCAACTCGCCTCACACGGCCTCCATCCCCGCCGTAGCCCTCAGCGGCTATCCGCTGGTCTTCAGCGGCAAGCCGTATTGGAGCCTGCCCGGGCATATTCCGGTGGCCTTCGAGCTCACGGTGTTGTTCGCGGCGCTCGCGGCCTTTTTCGGTCTCTGGTCGCTCGTCCGGCTGCCGCGGCTTTACCACCCGGCGTTTACCAGCCGGCGGTTTCGCAAGGTCACCGACGACGGTTTCTTCATTATTATCGAGGCCGCGGATGAGAAGTTCGACGCGGCGCAGACCAGGGAGCTGATCCTCTCGACGGGCTGCGTCGCCGTGGAGGAGGTCAAGGAGTAGGCTAGAGGGTGGGCCGGTCGCATCGCGCCGGGCAGAATCGCAATGTCCAAGACGGTGATGGGTATCTTGCTGGTCCTCGTGATCGCGGCGCTGGTGCCGTTCGGGCTGATTGCGCTCGGCCGGTCGCGGCCGTCGCCCGCGCTTCCGGTACACCCGATCCTGGATATGGTCAAACAGCCCAAGTTCAGGGCCCAGCGGATTAACCCCATGTTTGCCGACGGCCGTGCCATGCGCCCGCTGGCGCCGGGGGTTCAGGCCCGCGAGGACATGGAGGTGCCCAACGAGGTCCTTAACGATCCGGCGTTTCCCCGGCCGATCGACGGCCGCGCGGGGCCGATCGTGCCCCGGGACTCCGCCGCGTACGACCGTCTCATGCTGGGCATCGAGCCGCAGGCCGACGGCCGGACGGGGTTTGTGGCCCGGATCCCCGTGCCCGTCACCCTGGACCTCTTGCGGCGCGGCCGGGAGCGATTCAACGTGTACTGCGCCGCCTGCCACGGCGCCGGCGGTTACGGCGACGGGATGGTGGCCCGCCGGGCGGCGGAAATGCAGGCCGCGGGCGCCGACACGGCCTCGGGCTGGATCGCCCCCGCGAACTACCACAGCGACGAGTTGCGGAGCCGGCCGGCCGGGCATCTCTACAATACGATCGCCAACGGCATCCGCACCATGCCTGCCCACGGACGACAAGTCTCCGTGCTCGACCGTTGGGCCGTCGTGGCCTACCTGAAGGCCCTCCAGCGGAGCCAGCACGCCGGGCTCGAGGACGTGCCGGAGACAAAACGGGGGGAGTTCTCGAAATAGGCCCCAAACCAACCTCGCGATCGACGCCCATGCAAACCTCGACGCCCGCAGAAATCGCAATCAGCCTTCAAGGCGAAGAAATCCGCCTGGGACCGGCGGCCGCGCGGATGACCGTGGCGGGGGCGGTGCTGGCCGTGGCGGGCTTCGGGACGGCGTGCGCGCTGGGATTGGGGACCCCGGAATCGCGGAGGCTGTTTTCCCACGCCTACCTTGTGGCCTTCGCCTTCTTCCTTTCCATCACGCTGGGGGCACTGTTCTTCGTGATGCTGCACCACCTCTGCCGCGCCGGCTGGAGCGTCTCGCTGCGCCGGCTGGCGGAGGGGCTTGGCGGCAACGTTGCACTGATGGGACTCCTGTTTCTCCCGGTGCTCGTGGGAATGGGGGACCTGTACCAATGGTCGCACCCGGACGCCGCCGCACACAGCGAGCCCCTGGCAGGCAAAGCGGCTTACCTCACCCCTACGGCTTTCCTCCTGCGGTTCGCGATCTACTTCACCGTGTGGGGCGGTTTGGCGTGGTATCTCCGCAGCCGGTCGATTCGCCAGGACGCCACCGGGGACGTGCGCCTCAGCCTGGCCCTGGAGCGGGTCTCCGCGCCGGGCATGATCGCGCTGGGCCTCACGGTCACGTTCGCCGCCTTCGATCTCGTGATGAGCCTGCACCCGGGCTGGTCCTCGACGATCTTCGGCCTCTACTTCCTCACCGGCTGCGTGCTCGGCGGCCTGGTCGCGCTGGTGCTTCTGGCCGTGTGGCTCCAGGCCAATGGGCGGATCCGTTGTGCCGTCACCGCGGAGCACTATCACGACCTGGGCAAACTCACCTTCGCGGCCGTCTTCTTTTGGGGCTACGTCGCCTTCAGCCAGTACATGTTGATCTGGTATGCCAACCTGCCGGAAGAGACGCAGTTCTACCTGCCCCGCCAGATCGGCCCTTGGGCGGCGGTCTCGATCGTCCTGGTGTTCTGCCACCTGGTGCTCCCCTTTGTCGGCCTCCTCTCGCGGCACGCCAAGCGGCGAGTGACGGTCTTGGCATTCTGGGCGATATGGCTGCTGGCGGCCCACCTGCTGGACCTGTTCTGGTTGGTCATGCCGAACGTGTTTATCCGGGAGATTCCCGCGGCCGTTGGGGCCGCCCCGGGGACCCCGTTGCCCGAGGCGCTCCGCGAGCTCGTCGCCTCGAACCATGCGGTCTATCAGGTGGCGGAAGAGCACCTGGCGTTCATGCGCACCGTCGAGATGCCGTTGGAGCCGGCGTCGGTGACAATCGTGATCGGATTGGTGCTGGGAATGGGCGGGCTGTATCTGGCGAGCACTGCACGGCTCTTGCGGAGTGCGTCGCTGGTGCCGTTGCGGGACCCCCGCCTGGCCGAAGCCTTGGCCTTTGAGAATACGTGAGCACCGCTATGAGTCACAAGCCGCAGCCGGAAAGCGCCCAAACGCCCGACCCCTCCCAGCAGCCGGCTCCCGGGGGTGACACGGCGGGATCCCAACACCCGTTGCCGTCCCAGGCCGGGTCCCAGGTCGAGCGGGACGAGATCGACGCCGGGCTTTTGGGCGTCGTGGGCACGTTCATCGCCGTGGTGCTCGTCTTGATCGTGGTCCTGCTCCAGGCATGGTTCTATAATTGGCGGGAGGCGTTTGCCACGGCCAGGAGCCTTCCGGCAACCGATCCGAGCACGCCGTTGGGCCGCGCCCTGGTCGAGCAGCAGGAACAGATCCACGGCTATCGCTGGGTCAATCGGGAGGCCAAAGTGCTGGCGATTCCCATCGAACGCGCGATGGAGCTGGTGGCCAAGGAAATGGCGGTCGAACAACCCAAACCGAAGGAATAGGTGCAAGCCATGAGATCGCCATGCGACGTTCCGCGTGCAACCGTCCGGTCCGCGCTCCGGGCCGGGGCCCTCTTCGCGCTCCTGGTTGCGGCCTGTCCGCCGCACGCGAGGGCGCAGGTCAACGAGCCGCCGCCCCCCGGCTTCGAGGGCGCCACAGTGGTGGAAAGGCCCAACGCCCAGGTGCCGCTCGACTTGGAGTTCAACGACGAGGATGGCCAGCCGGTGCGGCTGGGCGATTACTTCAAGAAAGACCGGCCCGTCCTGTTGGGAATGATCTACTTTCAATGTCCCATGCTCTGCAGCCTGACCCTCAACGGGGTCGTCAAGGCGGTCCAACCGCTCAGGCTGGTCCCGGGAAAGGACTTCGAGATTGTCACGGTGAGTTTCGACCCCCGCGAAGGGTCCGAGATGGCCAAGGCCAAGAAGGAGAACTACATCAAGTCGCTGGGGAAGCCCGAGGCTGCGGCCGGGTGGCATTTCTTGACCAGCAGCCGGGCGCCGGCGGCCAGGGCCCTGGGCGACGCCATCGGCTTCGGCTACAAGCTGGATCCCAAGGGCGAGCAGTACCTTCATCAGTCGGCCATTTACATCTGCACGCCCGACGGCCGCGTCGCCCGGACCCTCCAGGGCGTGGAGTTCGATCCGGAGACGCTCCGCGACTCGCTGATCGACGCGTCCGCGGGGAAGATCAGCTCGGGGCTATTGGGCGTGGCCCTCTCCTGCGGGCTGGTCCGTTTCGATCCGGCGAGCGGCAAGTATACCTTGGCCGCGGTGGCGCTGGTGCGGGTCACCGGCATCCTGACCGTGATTATCCTCGGGGCGGCCATCGGCACGATGCTCTATCGCGACACGCGCAGGAAACGGGCCGGCAAGCCGGAAACGGCTGAGCCGGGAGCCGGGTAAGGGTCCCCTACGACAATGAGCGACGCGGTCCCGCACATTTTGGCCCAGGCGACCTTCTGGTTGGAGCCGTCGGCGTCGACGTCGGCCGCGAAGCACGATCTGGTGTTCTATACGCTGCTGTACGTCACCGGCTTCTTCTTCTTGCTGGTCGTCGCCTTGATGCTGACCTTCATCGTCCTGTACCGCCGCCGGAAAGGAGTGCCGCAAGGGCAGGCGCCGACCGAGAACACACCCTTGGAGCTCTTCTGGACGGGGGTGCCGCTGGCCGTGGTCATCGTGGTCTTCGTGATGGGGTTCCGCGCGTTTGTGGATCTCGACACCCCGCCGTCCAATGCGGAGGTGATCGACGTGGAGGCCAGGCAGTGGGCCTTCTCCTTCACCTACGCCAACGGCGCCGTCGGCGATCGGTTGTACCTGCAGGTCGACCGGCCGGTGCGCCTCCAGATCCACTCCGCCGACGTTCTGCACTCGCTCTACATCCCTGCGTTTCGGGTCCAGCGGAACGCCGTGCCCGGGCGGACCACCGAATTGTGGTTTCAGCCCACGCGGATCGGCGCGTACCACGTCTTCTGCACGCAGTACTGCGGCAACGGTCATTCCCTGATGACGACGGAAGCCGAAGTTCTCGACGAGACGGGCTACTCCGCCAAGCTCGCGGAGCTGGCGAACATCTTCATGGATCCGGCGACCAGGCAGCCGCTCCCCTATGCCAAAGTGGGCGAGAGGCTCTACAAGACCAGCGGCTGCGCCCAGTGCCACTCCGTGAACGGCTCGCCCGGCCAAGGGCCCACGTGGCTGGGGCTCTACAAGAGCGATCACTCCTTTTCCGTGGCCCCGGAGGGCTACGCGCTCCGGGCCGACGACGACGACGCCAAATGGGACGCCTACCTCCGCGAGTCGATCCTCGACCCCGGCGCGAAGGTCCTCCGGGGATACCAGAACGTCATGCCGTCCTATAGCGCCCAGCTCAGCGGCACCGCCCACAAGGACAAGAGACTCGCGGCGATCGTCGAGTACATCGAGAGCCTGGACAATCACGGGCCGGGCGGAAAGCCGAAGTACTACCGCCCCATGCCCCTGCCGTCTCCGCCGCCCGCCGCGCCGGCCGCCCCGAAACCCGTCGCCCAGCCTTCCCCAGGAAAACCGTAACGACCATGACTGCAATCCCCACCGACTTGGCTCCCCTGGGCGGCGTTGGCCGCCGGGACGACAACTACCTGACCTGCCGCCAGGGGATCGCTTCCTGGGCGTTCACGCTGGACCACAAGCGGATCGGCGTGATGTACCTGGTCTCGGTGCTGTCGGCGTTCCTGCTGGGGGGCATCTTCGCGATGGTGGCGCGAACGCAGCTCCTCAGGCCCGAGGGACTGCTGTTCCACGGCAGCGACGTCTCGGTCTTCAAGACCTACAACCAGGTTTTCACCATCCACGGGGTCGTGATGATCTTCCTGGTGCTGATCCCGGGCATTCCGGCCGCGCTGGGGAATTTCGTCCTGCCGCTGATGCTCGGGGCGAGGGACCTTGCGCTGCCGAGGGTCAATCTGTGGAGCTATTACCTCTACGTGATCGGCGCGGTGTTTGCGCTGGCCTCGATTCTCATCGGCGCGGTGGACACCGGGTGGACGTTCTACACCCCCTACAGCACGCAGACCGACACCGCCGTGATCTGTCTCGTTTTCGGCGCGTTCCTCCTCGGCTTCAGCTCGATCTTCACGGGGATCAACTTCATCGTGACGATCCACAAGCTTCGCCCGGCGGGCATGACGTGGTCCCGGATACCGCTTCTATGCTGGTCGCTCTATGCCACGGCCATCCTCCAGATCGTGGCCACCCCGGTGCTGGGGATCACGCTGCTCCTATTGATCCTGGAGCGGCTGTTCCATCTCGGGTTCTTCAATCCCTACTTCGGCGGCGATCCGATCCTCTTCCAGCACTTCTTCTGGTTCTACTCCCACCCGGCGGTCTACATCATGATCCTTCCGGCGATGGGCGTGATGAGCGAAGTCGTCTCGACCTTCAGCCACCGCGAGATCTTCGGCTACAAGTTCATCGCGATGAGCAGCATCGCGATCGCCTTGATCAGCTTCGTGGTGTGGGGCCATCACATGTTTCCCAACGGCCAGTCCGGTCCGCTCAATACGATCTTCAGCGGCCTGACGATGCTGGTGGCCGTCCCCTCGGCGGTGAAGGTCTGGAACTGGCTCGCCACGATGTACAAGGGCTCGATCGAGCTCAAGACGCCGATGTGCTACGCGCTGGGCTTTTTCTTCCTGTTTGCGATTGGCGGCCTGACGGGACTCTTCCTGGCCTCGCTGGCCACGAACTTCCACGCCCACGACACTTATTTCGTCGTGGCCCACTTCCACTACGTGATGATCGGCGGCGCGATGTTCATGTTCCTCAGCGGCATGCACTACTGGTGGCCCAAGATCACCGGCCGCATGTACAACGAGACGCTCGGCCGGGTCTCTTGCCTCCTGGTGTTCGTCGGCTTCAACGTGACCTTCTTCCCGCAGTTCCTCATGGGAGCGCACGGCATGCCGCGGCGCTACGCCACCTACAAGCCCGAGTTCCAGCCCCATCACGTCCTCTCGACGATCGGGGGATTGATCCAGTTCGCGGCCTTTGTGCTCATGGCGGCCTACCTGATCCACTCGCTGTTTCGGGGCCGGAAGGCCCCGGCGAATCCCTGGGGCGGCACGACCCTGGAATGGGCCTGCAATTCCCCGCCCCCGGAGGAGAACTTCAAGACGCCGCCGCTGGCCGGCCCGCCCTACGATCAGACCGGCTTGGCGTGGAACGAGGCGATCGGAGGATACGAGCGCCGGGGCGCTGCGGCGACTCGCGAAACTCCTGCCGGGGGGACAATGCCCGAACAGGGGACAGTATAACGTGCGCAATGCGGGAACCGGATCGAGCCGGGAATCGACGCCGAACCAGGTGGAACCGCTACGATGACCGAGACGGCAGGGCAAACCGAAACGCCGCACGAGCATCCCTTGCACCTGGCGCATCAATTCGAGTCGCCCCAGCAGCAGTTCGAGTCCGGGAAGCTCGGCATCTGGCTCTTTCTGACCACGGAGATTCTCCTTTTCTCCGGGCTGTTCTGCGCCTACGCGGTCTACCGGGCCAATCACCCGGAGATCTTCGCCTATGCCCATCTCTATCTTTCCAAGCCGCTGGGGGCGCTGAACACGGTCGTGCTGATCTTCAGCAGCTTCACGATGGCCTCGGCCGTGCGGGCGGCTCAGCTCGGCAACACCCGATGGTTGGTGGGGCTCTTGGCCGTGACGCTGGCTTGCGGGTTCGCGTTCCTCGGCGTGAAGTTCGTCGAGTACAAGGACAAATGGGAGGAAGGGCTCCTGACCGGCGGGTCGTATCGGCCCGAGGCGCCACCCCCGGGTGCCATCGTCCCCGAGAAGCCGAAGGAGAAATCCGCCGGAGCGGGCAAGGCGGCCGCCGCGACGGTGCCGGAGTCGGGCCCCAAGGCGGCCCCGCCGGCCGGCGCGCCGGCGCCCGACAAGGGGCTGGCCCTCGAGAAATCGACGATCGCGCCGGCCGCAGTGGGCGTGCGGGGGATTTCCGCCGAGTGGCTCACCAAGAAGACGGCCCGGGCAGGGGCGGTTTGGCTCGGCCCGGAACCGGACAACGTGCAAGTGTTCTTCGGGTTCTACTTCGCCATGACCGGCCTGCACGGCGCTCACTTGATTGGCGGCATGGGAGCCGTCGTGTGGATTCTGGTGCGGGCCCGCCGGGGCGATTTCGGTCCCGAGTACTTCACTCCGGTGGATTTCACCGGCCTTTATTGGCACCTCGTGGACCTGGTGTGGATTTTCCTCTTTCCGCTCTTTTACCTGATTGCCTGAGGAATACGAGGTGGCGGCGGCGGCCAAGGGATGGAGAAGGCCGGCCGCAACAAGGTGGCGAAATGACCTACGGACGTGGCGCGGAAGAAACGGCTCTCGGCGGGATTGGCCCGGCCCTGGGGCACGTTGTGCCGGTCAAGGTGCTGGCGGCGGTCTTCGGGGCCCTGCTGGCGCTGACGGTCTTGACGGTGGCGGTCGCGCGCGTCGATTTGGGCAACCTCAACCTGTACGTGGCCTTGGCGATCGCCGGGGTCAAGGCGACGCTGGTGGTGCTCTACTTCATGCACCTGCGCTATGACCGGCCTTTCAACCTGGTCGTGTTCCTGGGGTGCCTGGCGTTCGTCGTGCTGTTTATTTCTCTGGTGCTGACGGATACGCGGGCTTACGCCCCCTCGATGATTCCCGGCCAGGCGCCGGCCATGAGGGACGTCCACACGCCTTTCGGGACAAACGGGACAAAACGGCCATGAGCAGCCAGCCAAACCAAGAGGGACAGGTCCGGCCGCCGACGCGCGAGGCGCAAGATCGGGGTCCCTGGCCTCCGCAGGACGCGGCCACGATGGGCATGTACATGCTGCTGGTGGCCCTGAGCATGTTCTTTGCCGCCGGCGTGGTGGGGTACCTTATCATTCGCAGCATGCACCGGCCCTGGCCGCCGCCGGGGTTTCCCGCGCTCCCCCGAAGCCTGTGGCTCAGCACGCTGACCATCGTGCTTTCGAGCGTCACCATCCAGGGTGCCTTGAGGGCCGTGCGGCGCGGGGATCTCCGGGCCACCCGGCGCGGCTTAGCGCTCACGCTGGCGCTAGGCTCCGCTTTCCTCGCCCTGCAGGTGTTTGCCTGGTTCCAGATCGCGGTCCAGATCGACCGGCCCTCGGGGGACATCGGCCCGTACCTCAAGATGTTCTACGTCCTGACGGGCCTCCACGGCTTGCACGTTCTTGGGGGACTCTTGCCGCTCGTGGCGGTCGCTGGACGCGCGCTGGCGGGCCGCTACGGCCCGAGCTACCACCCCGGCGTGCGCTACGCGGCGATCTACTGGCACTTCCTCGACGCGGTCTGGTGCGTGCTCTTCACCGTGGTGTACGTGATGTGACCGGCGGCGGCGGCGAAGACAGCCCGGCGACGTCTCTCGCCCTCGGATGCGAGTCGGCAACCATGAAGGCAAACAGCACGGGGAGATAGGCGATGCTCGCCAGGAACATGCGGCGGGCGTTCTGCTGGGTCTTGGCGCTCCGCAGTCGCAGGGCCAGCAGGAACAGCCCCAGCCCCAGCACCAGCGAGGCCGCGCCGAACAGGTAGCCCGCAATCCCCCAGAACGTCGCCGCCAGCCCCAGCGGCAAGAGCGCCAGCGAGTAGAGAACGATCGTCAGGCAGGTGAAGCGGCCGCTCGGGTCGCCGACCGGCAACATGCGGTACCCGGCATTGGCGTAGTCCGCGCGGTAGAGCCACACGAACGAGAGGAAGTGCGGCACCTGCCAGAAGAAGAGAATGGAGCCGAGCAGCCCGGCCTCCGGTGAGAGTTGGTTGGCCGCTCCGGTCCAGCCCATCACCGGGGGCAAGGCCCCACAGACCGCTCCGACGAGCGTGTTGAGCGTTGTCCTGGGCTTCAGCGGCGTGTAGATCAAGGTGTAGACCAGGACGTTGGCCAGCCCCAGCGCGGCCGTCAGCGGGTTGACCAGCTCGTTGAGGATTCCCAATCCCGCGGCCGTGGCAGCCGTGCCGAAAACGAGGGCGTGCGCCGGCGAAAGCAATCCGGCAGGCAGCGGGCGGTTCCGGGTGCGCTCCATCTTTGCATCGCGATCGATCTCCAGGAGCTGGTTGAACGTGCCGGCCCCGATCGCAGCCAGCCCCGTCCCGAGGATCGTCATCGCCAGCCCCGTCCAGCGGATCGGCCCGGTCGAGGCCAGAAGGTAGCCGACGGCAGTCGTCACGAGGACCATCGCCGTCAGCCGGACCTTGGCAAGCTGAAAGTAATACTTGCAGACCATCCCGACCGAGCCCTATAACATGGCGAAACGAGTCCTCTCCATCCTACACGAGGCGACGATGGGCGTCCAATCCCTGGAACTGCCCTCTCGGCAACGGTTCCCGGGGGGGCGCGACGGTTCGCGGGCCGGAATCAGCGACGTGCTGGCGATCGGTTTTGGCGTCACGGTGGCGATGTGGGCCGTCGGTTACGTCGGCCACATGCCCTTGACCAACGTCCCGCCGGTCGTGTTCGTAAGCCTGATGCTCTTGTGCGTGGTGGTCGGGGGATGGGTCGTTGGCCGACACACGTGCCGCGGCGTGCGGGGCGGCGCGTCGGTCGGGTTGGTTTCGGCCGCGCTGAACCTGATGATCCTCGGCAGCCTGCTCGTGCGACCCAACAGTGGGCAGTTGGTTCCCCGGGCTTGGCTTTGGCTGCCGGGCTGGTTTGCCCTCAGCGTGCTTCTGGCCGTGATCGGTGCCCTGGCGGCGCGACTCTCGCGCCCCGCGCCCCGCGACGCGGAAGTGAACTGGACCGCGGGCTTCGCCTGGGTCGCCTCGGCTGCCGCGATCCTGTTAGTCGCGGCCGGGGGGCTGGTGACGGGCTTCCGCGCAGGGTTGGCCGTCCCCGACTGGCCCAACACCTACGGCTCGAACATGTTTCTCTATCCCCTGACGAAAATGACCGGCGGCCTGTTCTACGAGCACGCCCACCGGCTCCTCGGGTCGCTCGTCGGCTTGGCGACGCTGGTCCTGGCCATCTACCTGACCGCCGCGGCCTGGGACCGCAAGAGACTGGTTGCCTTGGTCTGGCTCGTGGGCGCCTGCGTGGCCGTTCAAGGCGTGCTGGGCGGCCTGCGGGTCACGGGGGACAGCCACCTGCTGGCGGTCGTCCACGGCTTTTTCGCCCATGTCGTCCTGGGTGGGCTCGTTGCGGTTGCCGTGATGTTGTCGCACCGCTGGCAACAGCGGCTGGGGGCCGCGCGCCGCGAGTCCGCCGGCACGGATTGCCTTCTAACGGCCCTCACGGTGGGCATCGTGCTGCTGCAGACGCTGCTGGGCACCCTGGTGCGTCAGCTCGACGCAACCCTGCTCACCCATATCGCGATGGCCGCCCTGGTGGCCTTGGTTTCCCTGGGAGCCGGCATGAGGGCCTGGGGGCTCAATCCCGGCGCCCGCGTCCTCCGCCGCTCGGGGGTTGCCCTCATGCTCTTGGTGCTGTTCCAGGTCAATCTCGGCATCGTGGCCATTGCCTTCCGGACTCCTCCCGTCGATCAGTCTCCGAGCGCAGAGGTGCTCGAGGCCCGGGGCGGCCGCGTCCCCGTGGAGCCGCTGCCCGCGCTGGTCACAACGGCCCACCAGACCACGGCCGCCGTCATCCTCGGCATCGCCGTGGTGCTTGCCTTGTGGACCTGGCGACTGCTCGAACAAGCAGATGGTCCAGGGTGCAGCTCTTCTACGTCAACGGGCCGCCCGTAGCGGCGGCCGCGTGACAAGGCAATTTGGGCCACCCGCGGCCAGGAATGGCCGCCGACCCGGTCGACCCCCGATTGGGGCAAGAATCTAGGTGTTTGAGCTTGGGCCGAGAGAATCGCTTCTGCAAGTCGCCTTTGACGATTTCCTTGACGACATCCCAACTGACGCCCCAGTGCAGGGCGACATCTAGCCACGGATGCCAAATCCGTGGTACAACAAACTCGTGGACATGCTGAATCCTCCCGTT
>CAYGZA010000039.1:0-30367 GCA_964354135.1 uncultured Planctomycetaceae bacterium | reverse complement strand
TTCTGTAAAATCTATCGCGGCGGACGTGGGTAAAACTAAGGCGTCTCGCCCGTCCTACTCGATGGGTCACTCGTAAAGCAGGTACCTGGCCCGGCGCTTCCGGAACTCCGCAAGCCCGGCTTGCCAGGTGGCCTCGATCTCGGCGACATTCTTGCCGCCGAGCAGGGCCTCCAGCGCCGCGCGGTGTCCCAAGAGCACGTCGAGCTTGCGGGCCTCCCACGCGGTCGGGTGCTGGCGGCGGAGATGATAGGCGATGGTGACGCCGACCCGCATCGGCTCGATCGCTTGCCGGTCGGTAAGCACCATCTTCACGCCGCCGCACTGCCGCCCCTCGAACACGCTCGACGTGGGCGTGAACGTGACCGGCTCGAAGCGAATTCCGGGCAAGCCGGAACGGCTCAGCTCGCCGGCCAGGCGCGGGCCGTCGAGCCATGGGGCCCCGAACAGTTCAAAGGGGGTGTCCGTTCCGCGGCCCACGGAGACGTTCGTCGGCTCCAGCAAGCAGACCCCGGGATAGAGGATCGCCGCCCGCAGGCTCCGCATGTTGGGCGAAGGGTTGATCCACCGCAGCCCGGTGGCGTCAAAGAAATCCTGCCGCCGCCAGCCCTCGACCCGGATCACGACCAGATCGAGCCCGAGCCGCAGTTCGTCGTTGAACATCCGCGCCAGCTCGCCGACGGTCATGCCGTGGCGCACCGCAATCGGATGGAAGGCGACGAACGACTCGCGTCCCGGGTCGAGCACCGGCCCGGCCGCGTCGATCGCGCCCGTCGGATTGGGCCGGTCGAGGACCACGAAGCGCAGCTTGTGCCTGGCCGCCGCCTGCATCGCGTAACCCATCGTCGTCACGTACGTGTAGAACCGCGCGCCAACGTCCTGGACGTCGAACACCAGGCTGTCGATCCCCTGGAGCATTTCGGCCGTGGGCCTGCGGGTCTTACCGTACAGGCTGAAGACGGGGACCCCGGTCTGGGGATCGCGGGAATCGGGAATGCCGGTCACGTCGAGCTCGCCGCGGGGACCGTGTTCCGGGCTGAAGAGGGCGACCAGTTGCACGCCGGGGGCCTCCTTGAGCAGCCGGGCAGTGCCGATGCCCGCGCGGTTTACGCCGGTGTGATTCGTGATCAGCCCGACACGGCGGCCTTGGAGCGGTCGGAACCCGTCGCGCTGGAGGACGTCGATGCCGGCGAGCACAACGGGCTTCTCAAAGCCCAGGGGTTGCAGCCCCTGGGCTTTACTGCTCTCCGGACCTGGTTGCCGTGCATTCGGATCCCTATGCCCGATCGCTTCGACGGCAATCGTGCCGATCCGACCCGCCAGCGGATTGACCGTCCCCTTGCCGTCCGGATGGAGCCGATTGCTCAAGAAGATCACGAACAGCTCGTGGCCGGGATCGATCCAGAGCACCGTTCCCGTGAATCCCCCATGTCCAAAGGCCCGCGGGGAAAACGCCGATCCGCGGTTGCTCGAATACCCGGTGCGGACGTCCCAACCCAGGCCGCGGAGCCCGCCGGGCACGGGATGCGGCTTGGTCATCTGGTCGAAAGTCTGGGGAGCAAGGACGCCAGCGCCGCCACACTTGCCGCGGCCAAGCATCATCTGGGCGTAGACGGCCAGGTCCCCGGCGGTGGAGAAGAGTCCGGCGTGCCCCGCAACTCCACCCAGACGGTGAGCCCGGGGGTCGTGGACCTCGCCGCAGATCCAGTTGCCGTCCCGCTTCTCCGTGGGAGCCGCGCGGCGGCGGAGTCCTTCGGGCGGCAGGAAACCGGTTTCCGTCATTCCCAGCGGGGCGTAGATGTGCTCGCGCGAAAACTCATCGAGCCGGTTCCCCGAAACCCGCCTGACCAACTCGCCCAAGACGATGTAACCGACGTCGGAGTAGATGAACTTCGTGCCGGGCTTGGCCACCGGCTTGAGGGCCGCGATGCGCTGCCATGCCTTCTCCGGCCCGTCGCGGTAGTCGTCCAACGGGTTATCGGCGACCAGGCCCGACTGATGGGTCAGCAGTTGCAGGATCGTGATCTCCTCTTTGCCGTTCCGGCCGAACTCGGGAAGATGCTTGAGAACCCTGTCGTCCAGCCGAATCTTGCCTCGTTCGACGAGGATCATCACGCTGGTGGCGGTCGCCACCGGCTTGGTGAGCGAGGCGAGATCGAAGACGGTGTCGGCGGTCATGGCGACCCGCTCGGGCAGGACTTGCCGGTATCCGTAAGCCTTGAGGATCACCAGTCTTCCCTGCCGGCCGACGGCCACGACGCAGCCGGGCATGTTCTTTGCCTGCAGTCCCTCTTCCACCGCCGCGTCGATCCGAGCGAGCTTCGCCGCGTCCATGCCGGCCTCTTCCGGCCGCACGAGCGCAAGCCGCGGCGGAGCGGCCGACGCAGATGCCGCCTCCAGGAACGCGACCCCGACCAGAAGCAGCCAGACGCCCCGCAAACGCGGACCGAACCGTCGCATGGCAATCCCCATCGTTTCTCGGATCCTCGCGGGAGCCGATCCACAGTCTACTCGCCCGGGGTAGCTGGGGCAAAGTGCCCGGGTATAATGGATCGGTCTAAAGCGCCACGCACTCCCTCGACCATGCTCCAGAATCTCACCACCGAAGCCCGCAATCCGGCCTCCGAGCGGATCGACGGCATGTCGGCCGCGGAGATCGTCCGCCTGATGAGCGCCGAGGACGGCACCGTCGCCGAAGCCGTCGGCCGCGAGGCGGAGTCGATCGCCCGGGCCATCGAGGCGATCGCCGAGAGGCTGCGGACCGGCGGCCGGTTGATCTACCTCGGCGCGGGGACCTCCGGGCGGCTCGGAGTGCTCGATGCCGCGGAATGCCCGCCCACCTTCAGCACGCCGCCCGAGTTGGTCGTCGGGCTGATCGCCGGCGGGTACGCGGCCATGACCCGGTCCGTCGAAGGGGCCGAGGACCATCCCGAATCGGCCCCCCGCGACCTCCAGAAGATCGGGCTCTGCGAAAGGGACGTGGTGGTCGGCATTGCCACCAGCGGGCGCACGCCGTACGTCGTCGGCGGCCTGGAGTACGCCCGCAGCCGGAAGGCGTTCGCGATCGGGCTGAGCTGCAACCGCGAGGCGCTGCTGGAGGAGCACGTGGATGTGGCGATCACACCGGTCGTCGGGCCCGAGGTCGTTAGCGGCTCCACGCGACTGAAGGCCGGCACTGCCACCAAGATGGTCCTCAACATGCTCACCACCGGGGCGATGGTGCTGTTGGGTAAGACCTACGGCAACCTGATGGTCGACCTCCGGGCCAGCAATACGAAGCTCGTGGACCGGGCGCGGCGAATCCTGATGACCTTCACCGGACTACCCGCCGATGAAGCGGAGCGAAGGCTCGCCCAGTGCGGCGGCGAGTTGAAGACGGCCATTGTCGCCGAAATGGGCTCCGTGCCACCCGAAGAGGCCCAGCGACTGCTGGAGCGTGCCGGCGGCCATCTTCGCCGCGCCCTGGAGGAAAGAGGAATCCGTGAGGGGAAAACAGCAGCGACCCCCACCGATGAACTCGTGCTCGGCGTCGACGGCGGCGGTTCCCGCACGGTCGCCTGGGTGGCCGCAAGGGGCCAGTGTGCGGAGACGACAGTGCTGGGCCGCGGGCTCGCCGGGTCGTCGAATCCGCAGTCCGTGGGGATCGCCCGGGCCCTGGAGAGTCTCGATCGGGCGGTCGCCGCGGCGCTGGCCGATGCCGGCGCGGCGTCCGGGCCGCTGGGCGCCGCCGTGCTCGCCTTGGCCGGCTCCGATCGCCCGGAGAACCGGCAAGCCGTCGAGCAATGGGCCGAGAGGCGGCAACTGGCGCGCCGCCTTCGCGTCGTCCACGATGCCGTCCCGGTGCTGGCCGCCGGATCGCCGGAGGGCTGGGGGATCGCCCTGATTTCCGGCACCGGGTCGTTTGCCTTTGGCCAAGACCGCGGGGGCCGCGCGGGCCACACCGGCGGTTGGGGGTTCCTCTTCGGCGATGAAGGGAGCGGATACGCGATTGCCCTGGCCGGGTTGCGGGCTGCCGCGCAAGCGGCCGACGGGCGAGCACCGCCCACGCGACTCCTGGACGCCTTCCTGGAGCGGCTGCGGCTGCGAACGCCGGAAGAGTTGATTCCCGCCGTCTACGGAATCGCCGGAGATCGTGGCGCAATCGCCGCACTGGCCGAAGTCGTCCTGAGGACCGCCGAACAGCACGACGCGACGGCCCAGGAACTCGCCGATCGGGCCACCCAGGAACTGGCCCGGCTGGTCGAGGCGGTCGCGCGGAGGCTCGAGTTGGCCGGCGGGCCTTTTCCGCTCGTTCTGTCCGGCGGCGTGCTCCTGGGGAGCGCGTGTCTGCAAGGTCGGTTGTCGCTGCACCTGGCGGCGACTGGCCTTCAGCCGCGCCCGATATCCCAGGTTGCCGAGCCCGTCGCCGGGGCCGTGAAACTGGCACTCGATGTCATGACGTGAACCGGGAGACCCATTTGGAGGAGCATTCCCCATGAGGAACCATCGCCGCGATTTCCTAAAGACACTGGCTGCGTCGGCAGCGTTGGGCGGCACGGGCAGCTTGTCTAGCAGGGCTGCACTCGCGCCCGCGGAACAACCATCCGCACCGCCGGCACCGCCTGCCGGTTGGGAGAGGGTGGACGAGCGCCTGAGCATCCTGCGGAAGAAGACCGGCTTGAAGATCAGCAGTATCGAGAGCTTCAGCCGCGGCCGCGACTTGAGCGTCGTCCGGGTCCGCACGGACGACGGCTCGGAAGGTCTCGGGCAGATCTCGACTTTCGATGCCGACATCTCCGCAACGATCCTCCACCGCAAGGTCGCGCCGTTGGCGCTAGGCGCCGACCCCGCCGACTTCGAGGCGATTTCGGACCGGTGCATCGAGGCGAACTACAAGTTTCCCTGGTCGTTCGTCTGCCGGGCGTTGGCCGGGCTGGATACGGCGATTTGGGACCTGTTGGGAAAGCGTGCCGGAAGAAGCGTGTGTGCCCTCCTGGGCGGCACGCCGCGGCCGCTGGCCGTCTATGGATCGAGCATGAGCCGCACCATTAAGCCGGCCGACGAGGCCGAACGGCTCGCGCGGCTCCGCGACGAACGAGGGTTCGGGGCGTTCAAGATCCGCGTGGGCAAGGTCTGCGGGCACGACCGGGACGAATCGCCGGGCCGCACCGAGGCCCTCATCCCCGCGGTCCGCAAGGCGGTCGGCGAGAAGGTCTCGCTCTTGGCCGACGGCAACAGTTGCTACACGCCGCGGAAGGCCATCGAGGTCGGCCGGCTGATGGAAGAGCACGGCTTCTGCCATTTCGAGGAGCCGTGCCCGTACTGGGAACTGGAGTGGACGGCCGAAGTCGCGGCGGCGTTGAAGGTCCCCGTGGCCGGCGGGGAGCAAGACAACGATCTTGCCCAGTGGCGGCGGATGTTCCGCATGAAGGCCGTCGATATCGCCCAGCCCGACGTGCTCTACGTGGGCGGTTTCACCCGGGCACTGCGCGTCGCCCGAATGGCGGCCGAGGCGGGCCTGCCGTGCGTGCCGCACTCCGCCAACCTCGCCCTGGTGATCGTCTTCACGCTCCACCTGATGGGATCGATTCCCAATGCCGGGCCGCACGTCGAATTCACGATCGAGCCGGGGGATTTCGGCAAGGCCCTCTATGAACCCTTCCCGGTGGTCCGCGACGGCCGGGTGGCGATCCCCGACGGCCCCGGCTGGGGCGTTCGTATCAGCCCTGACTGGCTCGCCAAAGCCCAGCGCCAGATCACCCCGTAGGACCGGCGTCTTGGCGGTCGGGGATGGAGGCGGGGTGTCGCCGGTCCTACTGGGGATTCACACGTTGTCGATCCGCACTGCCCGCGCCCTCCGCTCTGCCCGCCGGGCTTGATCGATCTTGGAGAAGGCGTCCTTGACGTTCGGGATCCCTTTGATCGCCAACGCGGGTTCGATCATGTCCTTGGAGAGGAGGCGGATCGTCCCCACGCCGAACAGCCGCTCCAGGATCGTCTGGTCGAAGGCGATGTCGTCGATGGCGACGATTTCGATCGGGCTGGTGGTCCGGAAGATGATTCCCCGCTCGTGGAAGAACGTCTGCGGCGTGAGCCGATAGCGATGCCCCACGTGACGCCAGGCATAGAGCAGAAGTTCGTACGAGAAGAGGGCGACCACGATTCCCGTCACGCCGTACCAGTACCACTGCCCGAAGCCGAAGTGCAGACCGACGAAGACCGCCACGATCAGGGCCGCGGCGGTGAGGATCATCCAGGGGATGATCGCCTTGAAGGAATAGCGTCCCTCCCACAGGGTCGAGGCGTCGCTCTCTTTCTGCTCGTTCACGCGGGCCATCGCATCGCCAGGGCCATCGGCCGGCGGCCGCTGCCCCCCAAGGGGCTCGAAGACGCGGGCGGGCGACCCCTCGGAAGAGGGCGCCTTTGCAGGCGCCCCGCCCGAGTCCCGGTGCCCCGGCAACAGGTCTTCATCGGCCGGATTCAGCCGCTCGCCGCACTTGGGACAGTAGACCGATTTCGGATCGACGTCAGCTTTGCACTTCGGACAGTTCATCGCACGGGATCCTTCGCAACAGACCATCCACGGGATGTGGTTCCCCACCTGCGGGGAAACCAAGCCGGGCGCCATTATATCGCCTTGCCGCCTGAGGGTCACTAAGGGGCCATCCCAAAACCGCCCTCGGTGTCCGCAAACTTCCGAAGTCTCGAAGACTTCGGAAGTTTTCTGGGGCAGACTCCAAGGCCGCCTGCGAAGTCCTCGCCGCTGTCAGCCGGTCCGCTGGTGTGCCCTGCCCGATTCTCGGCTCCTTGACGAGTCAAGCTAAGACGGCCAGACTATTGGCAGGGACTATTGTTCTCCCTTGGTCGCCTAACGTGGGGTTTTGCGATCCTGGGAGGGCGAGGCTCCTGCCGAGCCGGGCGAAAACGCCGGACCGGCAGTCTCGAATGTGGCTCGGCAGGAGCCTCGCCCTCCCGGGGTCATATAGCGCGGCACAGAGTGCGGGTCGCTCGGCGATGAAGTGCCCTTACTGCCAAGTCGACAACGATCGGGTCCTCGACTCGCGGGCCAGCGAGGACGGATTCGCCACCCGGCGCCGGCGCGAGTGCCTGGCCTGCAAGCGGCGCTACACGACCTTCGAGCGCGTGGAACGCTGCACGGGCATCAAGGTCGTAAAGAAGGACGGGGTGCGGGTCCCGTTCGACCGGGACAAGATCAAGCAGGGGCTGGAAAAGGCGTGCTGGAAGCGGCCGATCGGCGACGTGCAAATCGAGGCCATCGTTTCCGAGCTGGAGAACCACGTGGAGGCCAAGTTCGACTCCGAGGTCGAGAGCCGCTACCTCGGCGAGCTGGTGATGCAGCACCTGCGGAAGCTGGATCAGGTGGCCTACGTCCGCTTTGCCAGCGTCTACCGGCAGTTCGAGGACGTCCACGATTTCGTCGACGAGCTGAAGCCGATGTTGGCCGAGACCCCGCGGCCGCCGCGCTGAGCAAAGCCCCGAGCTTCCGGGGGTATGCTCCGTGCCACCCGCCCGCAGCGGCGTGAGTCTATGGACCGGGCAGCTTCTTGGAGCGGAGGAGGAGGCTGTTGCCGACCACGGAGACGCTGCTGGCGGCCATCGCCGCGGCGGCTGCGTAGGGCGGAACGTGGAAATGAAACAAGGGAATGAAGAGCCCGGCTGCCGCGGGAATCAAGAGCAGGTTGTACAGGAATGCCCAGGCCAGGTTCTGGCGGATCGTCCGCAGCGTGAGGCGGCTGAGCCCGATCGCTCGCACGAGCCCACGGAGGTCCTGGCCGACCAGGACAATGTCGGCGGCTTCGATCGCCACGTCGGCGCCGGACGCGATTGCGACGCCTAGATCGGCCGCGGCCAGGGCCGGGGCGTCGTTGATCCCGTCGCCGACCATCGCCACCACCCGGCCCGACTCTTGCAGGCGGCGGACCACCGCCTGCTTTTCTTCCGGGAGAACCTCCGCGACCACGTGCTCGATGCCGACCTCCCGGGCCACCGCTTCCGCCGTGGTGCGGTTGTCGCCGGTGACAAGTTGCACGTCCAGGCCGAGCGACTTCAGGTGTGCAATCGCTCCCCGACTAGACGGTATCACGGCGTCGGCGACGGCGACGATGCCCAGGAGCCGCGTCCCGGCGGCCACCAAGAGCGGCGTCTCGCCACGCCCACGAAACGACCCGATCGCGCCGGCATGCCCTTGGAAGTCGATACCGGCCGAGGCCATCAGCCGTTCGTTTCCGACGAGGATCGTCAGGTCGCCGTGCGTTGCCCGCACGCCTTGGCCGGGAAGCGTTTCCAGACCGCCGGCCTGAGGAATCGCGATCCCGCGCGAGGCCGCTTCCTGGACCACGGCGACGGCCAGCGGATGTTGGCTGAGCCGTTCGGCCATAGCGGCGGTGGCCAGCAGCTCTTCGGGCGTAACGCCGGCGGCGGGCTCCACGGCGGTGACCGCGGGCCGGCCGAGCGTGACCGTGCCCGTCTTGTCCAGCACGACCGTGGTCAACCGGCCGGCCACTTCCAGGGCATGGGCATCCTTGATGAGGATTCCGTTCTCCGCCCCGCGACCGCTCCCGACCAGGATGGCCGTTGGAGTTGCCAGTCCCAGCGCGCAAGGACATGCGACCACCAGGACTGCCACGGTACACTGCAGGGCGATGTCCCATTCTCCCGCAAGAACGCCCCAGGCCAGGAACGTGACCGCCGCAATCAGAAGCACCGCCGGGACGAACCGCGCGACGACGCGGTCTGCCAGGCGGCCCGCGTCGGTCTTGGATTCCTGGGCACGGCGGACCAGCTCGATCACCCGCGCAAGGGCCGATTCGCCGGTGGGCCGGAGCACTTCCGCCGTGAGCGCCCCTTGAAGATTGATCGTGCCGGCGAAGACCTCGTCCCCGGGCTGCTTGTCGACGGGCATCGACTCGCCGGTGAGCCACGACTGGTCCACGCTGGAAGTGCCGGAGAGGACGCGGGCATCCAGGGGGACCTTCTCGCCGGGCCGCACGAGGACCGTTTCGCCGGCGAGCACGGCCTCCACCGGAACGCGGCGGGGCCCGTCCTTCACGAGGATCGTGGCTTCGGGCGGGGCAAGATCGAGCAGCTTGCGGATCGCCTGCGAAGCCCGGCCCTTGGCCTTCACCTCCAGGAACTTGCCCAGCGTGATGAACGTGAGGATCATGGCGGCGTCGGGGAAGAACATCCCCGACATCGCCATCTGGCCCGACGGAAGGTTGAGCGTCTGGTGCAGGAAGCCCCACAGGCCGGCAAGATACGCCACGCCGGTTCCCAGGGCGATGAGCGTATCCATGGTGGCGGCGCGGTGCCGAAGGCTCCGCCAGGCGCCGGCGAAATAGGGCCAACCCACGTAGACCTGAAGCGGCGTGGCAAGAACGAACTGCCACACGACGAGAGCGACCTCGGACAGCCTGGTTAGATAAGTCAGTGCCAGGAGCGGCAGCAGGAGAACGATGCCCACCGCCAGCCGGCGCCGCCAATCGTCCGCCTCGCGCGCCTCCCGCTCCAAGAGGTCCCGGCCGAACTCCTGCGGCCGGGCCAGCACCGACGCCGCATAGCCGCCGGCGCTGACCGCGGCGACGAGGTCCTGCGGGCCGGCCTGCCCGGGATCGAACTCCACGCTCGCCTGACGGGTCACCAGATTGACCCTGGCTGCGCCGACGCCGGGAACGCGGGTCAATGCCTTCTCCACCCGGGCAGTGCAGCCGGCGCAGTGCATTCCTTCGACGCCGAGCACGACGTGCTGGTGTTTCGCTTCGGTCTGCGGGGATGCCGCCTGAATCATGGGATTCCTCTGCGGAATTCTACGTTGGCGTCGCAGCCGGACAATCGCTTACGAGCCGGCCCCAAACCGGCCGCGGACGGCACGCCATGCCTGGGCGATCAGCTCGCCTGAGAAGAGCCGCTCGGTGATGGTTCTCTTTCGCCGCGAGAAGTTCTTCCAGACGGCGGCGACGTAGGGCCGGTACGTCTCCTGGAGCGAGGCGTAGACTCCTTTCTCGCGGATCGTGCCCAAGGCGGTGCGGTAGTGGTCGAAGACGTGGCGGTCCACCAAGACCACCGCGGCCGTGACCGATGAGAGGGCCCCCCGCCCCAGCGAGCCGATCTTGCCCAGGCAACTGAGGGTCACGGCGCCGGAGATCGCCAGGGGGTCCACTCCTTGCTTGGTTGCCAGCTCGTGGATCTCGTCCCAGAGCCGTTTCAGCTCGGCCTGCGGAATGACCTTCGTTGGATCGATCCTGGCCACCGCGGTCCGGGTCTGCTCGACGGTCCGCTTCAGCCCGTCCAGCGACAGCGGCGGGGTGTCCAGCGTGCCGGCGGTGGTCCGGGCCGCGTCGGCCACGGCCCCGAGCAGGTCGTCGACGCCGTCGATGGTCGAGTTCTGGTCGATCACGCCCTGGCGTTTCAGATCGCCCGCCACCTCCTTCAAATACGCCCGCGATCCGTAGGCCAGGTCGCTGACCACGGCCAAGAGCATCATCGGCGAGAGATGGAGCGTGGTCAGGGCGGCCATCTCCAGGAAATTGCCGACGGTCTTCCGGGCCACGAAACCCTGGACCTGAGAGGAAGCGTCAGCGTCCTGCGGACGCTCGACGCCGCCGACGTCTTCGGCCAGGAAGTCGAGCATTTGCTGGACGAGCACCGAGTAGGTCTTCGAGCTGCGGAACGCCTGCGGCACCAAGAGCGAGGCCGACTCGCGCAGCGTCCCTGCAATGGCCCCGGAAGCGGACCGCAACGCACGCTCCGGCAGGGACAGACCAAAAAGCAGAAAATCCCGCACGCGGACGTAGCCCGGGTCCGGCTGCGAGGGCGTGGCCAGGGGTTCCGGTCCGTGGGACATCGCGAAGCTGGTCCTTTCAGGACTTGGGACTGGAGAATCGGCTTTCGTCCAGACCCGGCCAGGGGTCTTGTGTGGTCGGCTTGGGCGGCTCCTGAGAGGGAGCACCCTTGCCGCCCGACGCCGGGTCCTCAGCCTGCGAGTCGCCCTGCTCGGCACGCCCCCAAACGTGGAGGTAGTCGAAGTTCTTCGGGCTGATCAGGCTCATGAGGAGATACGCCACGGCGATGCCGAACAGCCCGGCCACTCCCAGGCCGACGAACTTCACGAGCCCTCGGAAGGCCGAAGGTTCCGGCCGCCGAGTGCGCCACACCGCGGCGGGCATGGGCGGCAGTGCGCCCAGGTCGATCGCCGGATTGCCGGGCGGAATCTGCGTCGCTGCCTCCACGGTCACCGTCGTCTTCATCGCCGACGCCGAGTCGTTGTCCTCCCCGGTGTCATCCGAAGTGCCGGCCTTTGCCGCGAGGGCAGAGGGGCCGGGCGGGCCGAGAGCCGCCCCTTCGGATTCGTCCTCTGGCGAGTGCGCTTCGCCCAACGGAGGGCCGCCGGAAGCGGCGTCCGGACGTCGTCCCGAGACCCGCGCCACAGGGACCAATTCCGGCGGGGCCTCGACCGCATTGGCCATTGCCTGGCTGAGCGCGAACTCGGCCTCGCAGATCGGGCACCGGACTTCCACGTCGGGCTCCAGCTCGCCGGGGATCAGCACCTGCTGCCCGCAGTTCGGACACGTCGAGATACTGGACATGGCAAGTGCTCACTCGTCTGCGGAGGTGGGGCCGGCCTCATTCCAGTCTAGCACCGGCTGCGGCGCGGCGGCAGACGTGCTGATCGACGCGCGGGGTGCTTTGTGGCGCGAAGCGCCTCGGTCGGCCCGGTTTGGGGGCGACCTCCAAAGCGAGGGCCGGGAAACCGGCTGACAGCGACCTGGGGAGATATCGCCGCGGAGGGGTGTTATTGGTATCCTAAGTCGTTCTCGATTTGGAGGGCCTTGTTGCTGGCGCCCCATGCTTCGGCATTGGTGTCGTGCGGGCGCAACTGCCTCGACAAGGCCGAGATGTCGTCCTCCGGGAACGGGTCGCCCCGAAGGTTGAAGCGTGCGCAACCCGCCAGCCCGAGACAGGCGGCCAGCATCGCGGTCCACCACCAGCAGCCGGCGGCTGCCCTGCCAGTCCGTTTCGATGAGGCGCCGAACATCTTAGGATTCGCCTGAGAGAAAGGACACGTGGGGCGGGAGTTTCCCAAAAGCATGGGCCCGAGTCCAGAGCAATTCGGTTGCCGGAAAAGAGGAAAAGAGGAGGCGGCCAAAGGAACGTGTGAGAATGGGAAATATAGGTTGGTTAACCCGTGAGCAATGCCATGCTTGACGTCCTGGTCGTTTCCCCCCATCCGGATGATGCAGAGTTGGGAATGGCTGGTGCCATCCTTCGATTGAAAGCGGAGGGCCAAACGGTCGGCGTACTTGACCTGACCAACGGGGAGCCGACCCCTTTCGGCGACCCCGACACCCGGGCTCGCGAAACCGCCGCTGCGACCGGGATCCTCGGGCTGGATTGGCGGGAGAACCTGGGCCTTCCGAACCGCAGCCTGGAGCCCACCCTGGAAGCGCGGGCCAAGCTGGCCGGCGTGTTTCGGCGCACGCGGCCGCGGTGGGTCTTTGCCCCGTATTGGGTCGATGCGCATCCGGACCACGTGGCCGCGACCCAGTTGATCGAAGCGGCCCGGTTTTGGGCTAAACTCACCAAGACCGATCTGCCGGGTGAGCCGCACTACCCGGAGCGGATTTACTACTATTATTGCGTCCACTTGCGGCTCGTCCCGCAGCCGGCCTTCATTCTGGACATCAGCGAGCAGTGGGAGAAGAAGCTGGCGGCCCTGCGGTGCTACCGCAGCCAACTCATCGAGGGCCGGCCTCAAGGGCCGCCGACGCTGCTGGATCAGCTCCGCGACCAGGCGGCCGTCTGGGGTTGGGCGATCGGGGCCCGGTACGGAGAGCCTTTCGCCAGCCGCGAGCCGATCGGCCTGACGACCTTGGCCGCGCTCCGCTGACGGGGTCGGGCCACCAGGCATAACGCCCTACTGGATCCGCAGCCCTTTGGGCAGCGCTTCGCCGAAGATCAGCCCCAGTTCTTCGCTGTCGAGCGTGCCCGATTGGCGGACGAGAGCAGAGAAATGCTCCGGGGCGGCGCGCTTCGCGAGCCAGGCGAGGACCTGGGTCCGCAGCTTGTCGGGCAGGTCCCGGTAGCGGTCGTCGGTCCGCCGGGCCAGAAGCATGACCGCCAAGTGAGTCATTGGGTCATCGTCGACGACCTCCATAAGCTGCTTGAGCCACGCCGCGGCCGTTTCCGCCGGGACGACCGCGTTGAGCGGGCCGTACACCGGGTGCCGGGCCCCGACGCGACCCAGGGCCCAGGCGACTGCCGGGCGGACCGCCTCCATCTTCCGCCGCGGCAAGAGGTCCAGGAGGATCCCGCCCAGCTCGATCTTCGTCGGCACGCTGAGGAGTTCCAGCGAGCCCAAGAACCGCCAGATCTCGGCCGTTTCGTGCGAGCCGGCGCTGAAGTCGCCCCCGCGGCCCCGGCCGGTGGTGACCTGATGGTGCAGCCCGCGGATCGGGCCCAAGAGGGGATCGGCCAGGGCCTGCTGCTGTCCGGCGGCCAGGCCGCCGGCGATCCGTCGCCAGAGGATCCACCATTCGGCGCGGCACATCGCGGCCGGGTGGACGAGGTTTCCCTGCAAGCGGCGCCACGTCTCGGCGACCCGCCAGTCATCGACCGCCAGCCCGTAGCCGGGCCGCAGGGCGAACCCCAACAGGTTCAGCCACCGGGCCTCGTGGATTGGGCCCCGCCGCCGCCCCCGCTCCAGGTCGATCAGGGCCTCCCAGATGCGGCGCAAGAGCGACGCGGGCCAATCGTTCCGCCCGATGCCGATCGCCCCGGCGAGCCGCTTGACCAGCCCTTCAGGCTTCTCCTTGGCGTCGGGGCCGAACGTCCCTTCGACAAGCTCCCGGCACCGCTGCCAGACGGCTTCGTCCAGGAAACCCTCGCGCTCGGCCGCCGACTCGTGGGCGACGGCGTCGGTCTGGGTGGCCGGGCGGACGTCGAACTGGAGCCGCCAACTGCGGCGGCCGTCGATCTCGCTGCACCAAAGGTCCAGCGTGCCGATCTCCGTCAACCGGGCGTGCAGCTCGACGGAGACGGAGCCCGACTCGCCCTTCTTTCCCGTCCGCAGCACCGTGCGGATGGGCGGGAGCGGAGTCATCTGCTCCCGGTCGATCGGCAGGAGCTCGCCCGGCTTGTCGGTCAGCCGCGTACTGGAGACCAAGAGGGGGAACTCCACCGGCTGCGAGACCAAAAGGTCGAACCGCCGCGAAGAAAGGTCCACGTCGTGCCCCGGCTCGACCCCCGCGGGGACGAGGCACACGGCCGACGGTGGCTCGCTTTCGACGCCGACGTAGTACGTCCGGGCCAGGCCCGCGGCGATCCGCACGCCCTGCCCGCGGCGGACCATGCCGTAGTACGCCGCGCCGCGGGCGACGGCCAGATCGAGCCGATCGTTATCGAGCACGACGGGCTGCCATTTCGGGTCTTCCCGGCGGAACCAGCTTGCCAAGACCTCCAAGAGCCGTCCGCGGAGCACGCTCGACTCGAACAGACCGCCGTTGAACAAGACGACGTCGGGCCGCGCCGGGTCGCGGCCTGCCGACTCGGCCGATTCGACCGGCTCGTCCAGCGCCACGTGCCGGTGCGCCGCGAGGAACGCCGCCAGGTAGCGGGTGACCGCGGCATCCGGGGCATAAGGAAGCCCATACTCCTGGAAGCCCGACCGCCGGCCGGCCGGCCTCTCGTCCAGCCCGACATGGGGGAAAAACCCGTCCAGGAGCAGGCGGCGGACTTCGTCGCGGGTGATTTCGACCTGGAGCCCGCCGCCGATGAGCCGCGATCCGCCGCCGGGAACGGTCACCGTCAGCCGCTCGGGGGCCCGATCGCCGAGGAGCGTCTCTTTGACGATTTGGCACTTGCGGACCAGCACCGCCCATTGCCGCGGATCGAGTTTCCCGTCGCCCGCCAGGCGGCGCTCCAGCTCGTGGGCCAGGGCCAGGTCGAGGTTGTCGCCGCCGAGGATCAGGTGCTCGCCGACGGCCACGCGGTGGAACCGGACCTTGCCGCCGGGGTCGCCGCGGACGCGGATCAGCGTGAAATCGGAGGTCCCGCCCCCGATGTCGCAAACGAGGATCTTCTGGCCCGCCGCGACCCGTTGCTCCCAGTCGTGGCTGTGGGCGGAGATCCAGGCGTAGAACGCCGCCTGCGGCTCTTCCAGGAGCACGACCCGGGCCAGGCCCGCCCGCGCGGCCGCCTTGACCGTCAGCTCCCGGGCGATCTCGTCGAACGAGGCGGGGAGCGTGAGCACGATCTCCTGCCGGGCCAGCGGGTCGGCAGGGTGTTGTGCATCCCACGCATCGCGGAAGTGGGCCAGGCAGCGAGCGCTCGCATCGACCGGCGAGAGCCGCTGCACGTCCGGCGCCCCGTGCCACGGCAACAGCGGTGCGGTCCGGTCCACGCCCGAGTGGCAGAGCCAGGACTTGGCCGACACGATCAGCCGCCCGGGCACCATCGCTCCGTGGTCCCGGGCGAAGAAGCCCACCACGTGGCCGGGGTCTTCCTTGTGCCACGGCATGCGGAGGGCCCCGCCGGCCAGCTCGCCCGCCGCGGGCTCATAGTGGCACGAGGGGAGCGTCTCCCGGGCCTCGACCTGGCCCGGGGCGACCAGTTGCAGCACGGCAAACGTCCGCGTCCGCCACGGCGACTCGGCCGTGTCGACGTACGCTGCGGCCGAATTGGTCGTGCCCAGATCGATCCCGACCACAAAGCGGCTGGGGGCTCCGGTGGATTGCGAAGCGGGTAAGGGCGACATCGATTCGTTCGCAAGCACGCCTTCTACTGTGTCTGGCGAAGAGTCCGCCAAGTCACCAAGGGGGCCCGCTCCACGCGGAGCCTCACGCTCACTCGCCGAAGCCGGGTGCCCCGCCGCTCCGCGGATCGCCCCCGCTGGGCCAGTTGTAGGTTCGCTCCAGCGCGCGGCGGACAACCGCCGTAATCTGAATCCGCGTCACCGGCTTGCGGAGCACGGAAAAGGCATGGGCCAGACGGGCCTGCTCGACGAGGACCTCATCGAAGTCCGCCGACAGGATGATGCACGGCAGCATCGCCTTGAACTGCTTCAGAAGCCGCAGGGTCTCCAGCCCGGTGAGCCTCGGCATGTGCATGTCCAGCAAGGCCAGGTGGATCACCTCCCTGCGGACGATCCTCAATGCCTCCTCGCCATCGCCGGCCAGGAAGGTCCGATAGCCCTGCGGCTCGAAGACCCCCTGGAGGGTCTCGCGAAAGGCCGCATCATCGTCGGTGATCAACAGGGCTGGAGTCTCAATGGCCATGGAAGGGCCTGTCTGGTGCCGCCGGGTGGAAAAACCCGTAGGACCTAGTGGTGCAAATCGGATGCCAAGGGGCGGGTTCTCGGTGCGGTCGATCCACCCCGACCTAACTCCCCACCACATAACATTTTACCACAACCGGCCCGAGCAGCGGAACACCGAACTCCGGACCCCGCCAGCCATGAAACGGTGCGAAGTGACGAAAATGCTGCCGTTCTGGCAGGTTGCAGGCCCCGGCGGCCGGGTCGGGCTCGCCTCGGCACCCCGCGCGGAACTCCAACCCTTCCAAGGGTTTGACGGGGGTGAGTTACCTTGTCTGTGGGCACGCCGGTTTCTACAATCCGGCAAACGCCGGCGAAGGAGCGCCCGCCGGCACGTAGGGCCCTCTATCCGACGGATCTGCTCTCCACCACTTGGGCGGGAGACCTGCGGGAAGGCTTGCCGTGGATTCATCCCGATTCATCCCCTCGTTTGGTCAGTACGAGTTCATCCTCCGCCGGCTCCATTCGCTGCTCGGACTGATTCCGGTCGGTGGATTTCTCGTTTTCCACTTGCTCACCAACGGCTCGATCCTGGACGGTCTGGTGACCTTCCAGGACCGGGTCAGCGTGATCCATCGTCTCGGGCGGAGCACGCTCTTTCTGCTGGAATGGCCGTTCATTTTCCTGCCGATCCTGTTCCACGGGATCATCGGGCTGGCGATCATCAGCCGCGGCAAGCGGAACGTGCGTGCCTATCCCTACCTGGGGAACATCCGCTACACGCTCCAGCGCGGGACCGGCGTGGTCGCCTTCGCGTTCGTCCTTTGCCACGTCTTCCACATGCACGGCTGGCTGCGTTGGGATTGGTGGGTCCAGAGCGTGGCGGAGCCCCTTGGCGGAAGCCGGTTCCATCCGGACGACGCGTTCCCGGCGGCCGAAGCGATCCGGGCGTCGACGTGGATTCCATTGCTCTATGCCGTGGGGATCCTGGCAAGCGTGTATCATCTGGCCAACGGCTTGTGGACGATGGGAATCACCTGGGGGCTCTGGACCGGCCCAAGGGCCCAGCGATGGGCCAACGTGCCGTGCGCGGCCTTCGGGGTCTTTCTGGCGGTCGTGGGGCTGGGGGCACTTTACGGGATGATGACCGTCCAACGGCCGGCGCCGGCGGTTCCCACGGCGGCGCACGAAGCCCGTCCGGGGCCCGGGCGGGCAGCGACCGCTCCAACTGGCCCGCGCGACCCGATTGCCGGCGTTGCCCCTGGGAGAGCGGCTCCAACACGGCCTGGCGCCGCGCCGCCGCGCTAGCACGAGGTTCTCGACGATGGCAAGACAACGGGTGGTCGTCATCGGAGGCGGATTGGCCGGCTTGTCCGCCGCGATGAAGCTGGCTGAGCTGGGGATCGACGTCGATCTGGTGAGTCTCACTCCGGTGAAGCGGTCGCACAGTTGCTGCGCCCAGGGCGGGATCAACAGCGTCAACAACCTCACGCGGCAGCTCGGCGACTCGGAATGGAAGCACTTCGAAGACACCGTTTACGGCGGCGACTTCCTGCAGCACCAGCCCCCGGTCAAGGAGCTGGCCGATTGGGCCCCGCGGATCATCGACCTCATGGACCGGCTGGGCGTCACCTTCAACCGCACACCGGAGGGTTTTCGCGATCAGCGCCGCTTCGGCGGGACGCTATACGCCCGAACCGCGTTTGCCGGCGCTACGACCGGCCAGCAGCTCCTTTACGCGCTCGACGAGCAGGTGCGGCGCTGGGAAGTCGCCGGCAAGGTGGTCAAGCACGAGTTCTGGGACTACCTCGGCCCGATCCTCGACGATCACGGCGTTTGCCGCGGCTGCGTCGCCCAGGACATGGTGACCATGGAGATCCGGGCCTTTCCGGCGGACGCGGTGATTGTGGCCTCGGGCGGGTGCGGCTTGATCTTCGGCCGCTCCACCATGTCGATGGCCTCCAACGGCAGCGCCGCCGGCCGCACCTTCCGGGCCGGCGCGTGGTATGCCAACGGGGAGTTCATCCAGGTCCATCCGACGGCGATCCCGGGCGCCGACAAGCTCCGCCTGATGAGCGAGAGCGCCCGCGGCGAAGGGGGCCGCATCTGGGTGCCGCGAAAACCCCAGGACCCACGCCCCCCCAACCAGATCCCGGAGAAAGAGCGGTACTATTTCCTCGAAGAACGCTACCCCAAGTACGGCAACCTGTTGCCCCGCGACATCGCCACGCGGGAGATCTTCCACGTGTGTACGAAGGAGGGATTGAGCGTCGAAAAGGACCGGATGTGCGTCTACCTCGACGTGAGCCACTTGCCGGTCGAGATGCTCAACCGCAAGCTGGCTGGGATCCTGGAGATCTACCAGAAGTTCCAGGGCGCCGACCCGCGCAAGCAGGCGATGAAGATCTTCCCCGCCGTCCATTACTCGATGGGCGGGCTGTGGGTCGACTACGAGCGGACGGCCGGGGGCGGCCTGCGGATCGGCTCGCCGCGGAACCACCAGACCAACGTCCCCGGCATCTTTGCCGTCGGCGAGTGCGACTACCAGTACCACGGGGCCAATCGGCTCGGGGCGAATTCGCTCGTCTCCTGCATCTTCAGCGGTCTGATCGTGGCCCCGGGCGTGGCGGCGATGCTGGAATCGCTCAGCGGACGTCCGGCCGCCGAACGGCGGTCGTCGCTCCACGAGCGCGCGGTTCAGGACCACCAGGCCCGCTACAAGGCCCTGCTCTCCCGGCCGCCGGACGGCGATAGCCCCTATCTGCTGCACCAGCAGCTCGGCCGGATCATGACGGAGTCGGCCACCGTGGTCCGCCACAACGAGGACCTGGACCGGGCATACGCGGCGGCGTGCGACCTCGAAGAGCGGGCAGCCCGCTGCGGCCTCGCCGACGCCAACAACTGGACGAATCAGAGCGTGGTGTTCACCCGGGCCTTGTTGGACATGTTTCCCGTGGCCAAGACGATTCTCCAAGGCGCCCGGGCGCGGGACGAATGCCGCGGGGCCCATTACAAGCCGGAGTGGGCCATGCCCAATCTGACCGCCGCGGACGGGGCCGAGCGCCGGCGTCAGGCCGAGGCGTGGTGCGACCGCTTCGAAGAGAACAACCGGAAGTGGCTCAAGACGACGATCGCCTCGCTGCGGCCGGACGGCGAGCCGGAGCTGAGCTACCAGGACGTTGACACCTCCGTGATCCCGCCGCGGCCGCGGCTCTACGGCGTGGTCGGCGGCGAGCTGATCGAGCAGGTGTGGAACGAGCGGCAGGAGGCTTTGACGAGCGCTCCGTGACCCCGTAAAGCCCCCGGGCTGCAACCCGGGGGCTTTGTTGGCGCGATCGCAATTGCCGTCTCTTGGACGGTCAACAACGTGGCGCAAACCATGAGTAACACCCATCCGATCCCCGCCGCCCCGCCCGCCCGCGCGTTCGACGTGGTGGTCCTCCGCCAGGACGGCCCGGGCAAGCCGAGCTACTGGGAGCCGCACCGCGTCGAGTACGAATCCGACATGAACGTCATCAGCGCCCTCCAGAAGATCGCGGCCCGGGCGACCACGGCCGACGGGCGTCCCGTTGCCCCGGTGGCGTGGGAGTGCAATTGCCTGGAGGAGGTCTGCGGCGCCTGCACGATGCTGGTCAACGGCCGGGTGCGTCAGGCCTGTACGGCGCTCGTGGACCGGCTCCTGGAAGAAAACCCACGGCGGATCGAGCTCCGCCCCATGACCAAGTTCCCCGTGATCCGGGACCTGGTGGTCGACCGCTCGCGGATGTTCGAGACGCTCAAGAAGGTCCGGGCGTGGCTGCCGGTCGACAGCTACTACGACATGGGGCCCGGGCTGCGGCAGTCGCAGGAAAGCCAGGAGATGGCCTACGTCCTGTCCGAGTGCATGACCTGCGGCTGTTGCCTGGAGGCCTGCCCTCAGTACCTGAAGATCGAGCTGAAGCGGAGGCCGGGCGAGACCGACGAGGAGTTCGATCGCCGGGAGAAGTCGGCGTTCCACCGGTCGTTCATGGGCGCGGCGTTTATCGCCCAGATCGACTTGTTCAACACCAACCCGATCGGCAAAATGAACTCGCTGGAGCGGCTGGATGCTCTGATTGCCGAGGGCGGGATCCAGATCTGCGGCAACGCCCAGAACTGCGTGAAGGTGTGCCCCAAGGAAATCCCGCTGACGACCTCGATCGGGCGGATGGGCCGCGCGGCGACCCTGCACATCCTGAGGAAGTGGTTCGACCGCTAGCCCGGCATGCCGACTGCGAGAAGGGCCGGCCTTGGCGATCGTCCACCAGGCCCCACGCATCATCACTCGCGCGCTGGAGATTCCCGGCGTGTACGCGCCGCTCTCGGCGGGCTATACTGTCTCTTGCACCTGAACGGCGCGCCGTGGTTGAAGAGCTGAAGAGTTGATGAGTTGTCGCAGGATGCGATTCTTGACTGCTGGAGGACCTTTTCGTGACAGCGCGAGGCATTCGCTCGATCGTTGCGTGGGCGGCTCTGGCGCTCGCCATGCGCACTGGTCCGTTGGTATGGGCCGCGGACGAGGAACCCGAGAACCTCGCCTTCAAGGCCAAGGTCTCGGCCAGCGACCAGTACAGCGACCGTTTTGCCGCCCGGTTCGCCGTGGACGGCCGGATCCCGCTGCCGCTGAGCGGAGACGACTATGAAACCGCGTGGGTCGTGCCCGGCGCCAAGTCGAAGTTCCAGGGATCGTTTACCCTTCAGTGGGACCAGCCGGTGCAGGTGGCCGAGATCGTCTACTACGGGCGGACGGCGATGGTCCTGGAGGAGTGCTTCAAGGACTACGAGGTCTACGTGGACGAGACGGCCGCGCCCGTCGCCCGCGGCGCGCTGCGCATGACCGGCGATCCGCAGCGGATCTCGGTCCCCCGCGCGGCGGTCAAGAAGATCACGCTCAAGTTCTTGAGCGCCTACACGTCGCAGTACAACCCCGGCGCCGCGGAGATCGCCGTCTATTCGTCGCCCCCGTCCGAAAAGGCCCTGCACGCCTTCAAGCGGGAGAAGCGGACGGCGGCGGAAGAGCGGCTGGCCGCGGACCTCGCGGCCGGCAAGCTCGGCTTCCGCGACGTCCTGGTCATCCGGCGGCACCACCTGGCGCTTTCCCACGTCTACACCTATCACGTCGAGGGTTTCCGGCCGGGCGGCGGGCTCTGCGTTTGCACGCCGGGGCCCGACGGCGGGAAACTCCGCCGACTGGTCGATTCGTCGCAAGGCGAGATCATCGACTGCGATCTCTCCTACGACGGCCGCGAGGTCCTCTTCTCCTGGAAGCGGGGCGGGACCCAGATGGTCCAGCCGAACCAGATGACCGAGGAAGTCGACCGCAGCAATCCGGACCACAACTACCAGATCTACCGCATTGGCATCGACGGGACCGGGCTCACGCAGCTCACGCGGGCGCCCCACAACAACCTCAACGCCTGCTGGCTCCCCGACGGCGGCGTCGCCTTCATCTCCGACCGCAAGCCGGCCTATGCCTACTGCTTCGTGACGACCTCGCCGGTCCTGTATCGCATGGACCGCGACGGCCGCAACCAGAAACGGCTCTCGGCCAACTACCTGATGGACTTCACGCCGTCGGTCTTGGACGACGGCCGGATCATCTACACGCGATGGGAGTACGTCGACCGCCCCGCGTGTCCGATCCAGAGCCTGTGGACGATCAATCCGGACGGCACGGGCCTCTCGGGCTTCTACGGCAACCGCGTCCTGGCCCCGGGCACGTTCATGCAGGCGCAGTCCGTTCCAGGCACGCAGCGCGTGCTGGCCCTGGCCACCAATCACAACGGCGACTGCCGGGGGGCGATCTGCCTCATCGACCGCACCAAGGGCGCCAACGCCCGCCAGAGCGTGCGCAACGTCACGCCGGAGGTGGACATGTACCGGGTGGACGGCGTCTACGGCAACGGCTTGGACGGGCCGTACGAGACGCCCTTCCCGACCGACGACGGCCACTACCTCGTCTCGCGCCGCGGCGTGCTCCAGCTCCGCACGTTCGACGGTGCGCGGGTATCGCTCTTGCACCCGACGGGCGGCTTGGGCTTCTACAGCCCGCAGCCGGTCCGAGCGGTCAAGAAGCCGCCCGTCGTGGCCGGCGCGCCGCTGGATGAGACGGTCAAGCTCGCGGAGGACGGAAGCGTCTCGGGCTCCTGGGCCACGGTCGTGCTGCAGGACGTCTACCAAGGGCTCGTGCCACACGTCCGTCGCGGCGACGTCAGGCAGATCTGCGTCGTCCAGGAGATCGAGAAGGGCGTCTTTACGCCCCTCTTGCACGAGGTCCCGACCGCCCGCGGCTACGCCGCCAACACCGCGTTCGGGTATCAGTTCCCGCTGGTCTCCTGCGGTGCCACCTACTCGCCGAAGAAGGTCTGGGGATACGCCGACGTGGCCGAAGACGGCTCGGCCTGCTTCAAGGTCCCCTCGGAAGTGCCGATCTACTTCATGGCGCTGGACGCCGAAGGCCGGGCCGTGCAGCGGATGCGGACCTTCACGCACCTGATGCCCGGCGAAGTCCAAGGCTGCGTCGGGTGCCACGCCGACCGCAGCGAGCTCTCGCCCAGGCCGAAGGGGATCCTCGCCCGATCGGGGCGCCCCCAGGATCTCCGCGCGCCGGACTGGGGCGTGAAGGGTTTCAGCTACCCGGAGGTCGTCCAGCCCGTCCTGGACAAGCATTGCGTCGCCTGCCACAACGCCTACGAGCAGAAGGGCGGCGTTGACCTCTCGGGCGACCGGACCGACTTCTTCAACGTCTCCTACGATATCCTGGCCCGGAAGGGGACGCTGGGCGAGCGGGCCCCTTACGTCCACAACGCCCGGCTCGACAGCGGCGAGGAAGGCCGCAGTCCGTACACGAGCTGGATCTGGACGATCAACGGCACCGAGCGCAACATCCTCCAGATCCGGCCCAAGGAGTGGGGCTCGCCCGCCAGCAAGCTGGCCGACCTTGTGATGACCGGCCACCCGGACGCCGAGGGCAAGCCGCGCGTGGCCCTCACGCCCGCCGAGCGGCGTCGGATCTACCTGTGGATCGACCTCAACGTGCCCTACTACGGCACGTCGGCCTCGAACCATCGCGACCGCGCGGGCTGCCGCCACATGCTCCCGCCGGAATTGCAGCCCGTCTTGGACGACGTGGCCGCAAGGCGCTGCGCGGGATGCCACGCCTCGGGCGTGCCGCGGACGTTCTACACGCGCATGCTGGAGCCGGAACGGAACTCCTTCCTCCTCGCCCCGCTGGCCAGGTCGGCCGGCGGGACTGAGGCGTGCGGGCGCCCGGTCTTTCCCTCCCGCGATGACCCGGATTACCGGAGGATCCTCGACGCGTTCCGCCCGATCCAGGAGCTTCTGAAGGCACGACCGAGGGCCGACATGGAGGGGTTCGTCGAGCCGCCGTGCAGCACGCTTGCGCCGCCGGCCAGGCGGGCAACGTGAGCCTGTCGGGTAGTGGGTCAGTTCGAACTTTTCTCCCGACGGTGGGGGTGAGTGGATTCGGGCAGTAGGTCCACCATCTCTCCGATGGACCACTTGTGGTCGGCTATCCCCGCTTTCATGGCCGGCGTCGATCGGAGTGTCTGGTGAATGCGGACGAAGTTGTGATAGAAGAAGGTGATTCCCACGCTGTAGACCAGCATCTCGAACTTCTTGGAGAAGGCGTTAGTCAAACTGGTGTACCGGCGGTTTTGCATCCGGACGTTGAGGTTCTGCCGCTCCATGTAGCTGGTCGAGATATGCTCCGGATCCGGATTGCCGTCGATGATGTGCGTTTCGGTTCCGATGCACCTTGGGGGGGCTGTAAGTTCGCTCATCGCCCTCTTCCCGACCGTAAAGCTCTTGAAGCATCGCGTAATCGACATGGCCACACAGGTGGGCGTCAACCGCATCCAGATAGACCCGGTTGCCGTCTGTGGTGAGTTGCACCCGGTTCGCCAGCCGGGCTGCCACATTGCCCATGAAGGCATAGGCGTTGGCCGCGTCTCGGGCCCCAAGTCTCCAACCGATCATCAGTTTGGAATCGGCGTCCAGCGCGGTCCATGTCCAAATAGAGCCAACCCCGGGCTGGCCCCGCATTTCGTCGGGCAGGTTCTTGTCCTTGGCATAGCAGAAACACCAAACCTCATCGCACTGGACCCGCTGAGTCTTCACCTTGCGGACCACGTTGTCGTGGTACTGGAGGACTGCTTCGCCCAGCTCGCAGGTTAGCTTTTGGATGGTGTTCTTGGCGACCCCCGTAATTCGGGTGGTGGCTCTGATTGAGCATCCGTCGACCAGGCACCGGACAACCGCACAGCGTTTTTCGTGGGTTAGCGTGTTCATGCCCTCATTATATGCTTGAGCGGTCAAGTACGTCAAGAGGCAGAAAGTGGAATTCCGCTCTTGGCCTAACTATTTGCAGTGTAAGTTGTTACGTCATCTGCGCATTCTGCCACCCCCCTGCAATTACCCACCCATGTTGGGACCAATGGAAAACATCTACGTTTGCATCATCCGCTACACAGTGAGTAGTACTATTGCCAGGCGTTGGAGGCATTGCTACACTTAACTACACGATAGATGCCACAAACTACACGAAGGGGATAGCCATGACTGAGACAAGTCGCGGAGAATTCGAGGAAAAGGCGTTTATGCTGGGGACCGTTTTCAAGCCAACTACCCCAATAAACCGCGAAGACCTTTTCGCGGGGCGGCGGCCTCAAATTCGGAATGTAGTGGACGCAATCAACCAGCAGGGCCAACACGCAGTGCTTTATGGTGAACGTGGGGTGGGAAAGACATCGCTGGCAAACATGATTTTTTCAAAGCTTCATGCACCTGATTCTGATGTCATCGCGCCGCAGATCAACTGCATGGTATCAGACACCTACAGCGACATTTGGAAGCGCGTCTTCGAGGAAATTGCATTCAAAGCGGACGCTGAAAAAAATGGCGTAGTCCTAGAAAAACCTGAGAAAAGGTTAATCAAGGAGTATCTTGGTTCGTATTCGGACAACATCTCGCCAGATGTTGTCCGAAGAGTTCTCCACGGCCTCGGTCAAAAGGACATTGTGGTCGTTATTCTCGACGAGTTCGATAAACTCGCGAGCGCGGAGGCGCGAGCTATGATGTCAGATACGCTCAAGTTTTTTTCCGATAGAGTTGTGCCCGCTACCGTGGTGCTGATCGGCGTAGCTGACGATGTAGAAACGCTCATAGCAAACCATCGGTCCCTGGAACGTTGTCTCAAGCAGATTCACATGCCTCGAATGTCTGATGGAGAACTAGAATCAATCGTAACCCAAGGGTTGAAAAAGAATGGGATGACAATTGATCCAAAAGCCGTCGATGAAATAGGGCGGCTATCGCGAGGACTGCCACATTATGCCCATCTTTTGGGCCTCTATTCGGGAAGAGCCGCACTGGACGGAAAATCGCTACACGTTTCGGAAGAGCACGTTCAAAACGCTGTAAAGGAGGCCATTAACAATGCCCAAGCATCCATTCGGTCTGATTATTCGGACGCCATTACAAGTTCAAGAAAGGACGCCCTATACGAAGAGGTTCTCTCGGCGTGCGCACTTGCCGAAACGGACGATCTTGGCTGGTTTTACGCTGGCGATGTACGACCACCGTTGGAACGGATTCTCGCGAAACCGTACAAGGTCGCGGCCTTTGCTAGGCATCTTCACGCATTTTGCGAAAGTAAACGCGGACCGGTTCTGATCAAAGACACTAGATCATCCAGACCAAGGTTTCACTTTGAGAATCCCCTGATGCAGCCGTATGTTCTTATTCGAGGGCTTGCGGACAAACTGATTTCCCTATCCGATCTAGAGGCTTTGAAGAAGAGAATACACGAACCACCAGAAGGATATTTGTTTTAGCTTGGCTTCTTGCCAGCCCAACGCTTCTGCGCTGCCTTCCTAGCGATCTCTCTTCGTTGCTCAGCGTCCAGCTTGGCAGCCCGCGCCTTGCCACCTTTCAATCCCCCCAGCCGCCCGAGAGCGACCGCGGCCGGGTTCTTCTCTGACTTTGGTGGTTCATGGGGCACCTCGACCTCGGCATCCGGCACAACGGCGTCGAGAACGTGCCGGGCGATTTCCGAAGGGTCCTTCTGTTTGCTTGATCGCTTAGGCATACTCGGAGTATAGCCAGCACCGCGGCTGCCGGCAACTGCGGCCTAGGGATTCCGGATTTCAAACTGACCCACTACCGCCTGCCGGAAGCCCGGGCGAAACGGCCCCGCCGGTGGTACAATGGCGGCTTGAGCGATTGCTGATCCGGGGGGATGGGCCGCACGATGAACCGGATGTTGTGGCGCAAGGGTTTCCGCGACTGCTGGGTGCAACTGGTCATAAGCGCCGCGCTTCTGGTGCTCTTCGGCTGGGTCTTCGTCTGGCTGATCAGCCATTTCCAGCCGGAGGCGCTGATGGCCTTCCTGGAGCAGGTCTCGCGGTTCTTCCAGCCGTTGGTGGGCAAGTCGTTGGACAAGCTGGTGGGCGTGGAGCTGCACAAGCTGGCCACCCCGACCGGCCGGCTGAGCATCTTATACAGCCACGTGATCACGATGGTGGTTTGCCTCGGCTGGGCGGTGGGCCGGGGCTCCGACGTCGTCAGCGGCGAGATCAGCCGCGGCACAATGGACCTCCTGCTGTCGCTCCCCGTCCGCCGGGCCGAGGTGATGGCCGTCTCCGCGATTGTCGCCGCCCTTGGCGCGGTGGTTCTGGCGCTTTCGCTTTGGGCGGGAAGCTGCATCGGGGTGGCTACGGTCACTCTCCCAGGAAAGGTCGCGCCCGTGAGCCTGCTCCCGGGCGTTGCGAATCTGGCTGCCATGACCTTCTGCCTGACGGGCGTGACGGCGATGTTTTCTTCCTGGGACCGCAATCGCTGGCGGACGATCTGCCTGGCCGGCGGGCTCTTTGCCGTCTCGTTCATTCTCAAGATGGTCGGCCTGCTCTGGCCCCGCGGGGCCTGGATCAAGTACCTGTCGTTCCTCACGGCGTATGAGCCCCAGAAGCTGGTCCTTTCGGAGCCGGGACTCGCGTGGGGCTACAGTGGGACCCTCGTGGGAATCGGACTGGCCGGCTACCTGGTGGCTGCCGTGGTCTTCTCGTGGCGCGACATCCCGGTGCCGCACTGACCTCGCAGGTCCGACTCGGCGCACGAAAGGGATTCACCGCGGAGGCACGGAGGACACGGAGCACGAAGTAGGTTATCCTTCAGCCTAGCGCGGACGCTCGATGTTGAAGGCAATCGCTCACGGAGAGTGACCCATGCGGCACATAGGACTCTTGGCGGCGGCGATTGCCCTGGGGGCGTTGTTGACGGGTGCTTCGGCCACCAATGCCCGCCATCCGGTCCCGAGGGAGCACCCGCGCCTGCTCGGCTCCCGGGCGGAGTTGCAGAAACTGAGTCGTGATCGCTCGGACGCCTACCGCCGCGTCGTCCAGGTCGCGCGGCAGGCCCGGGCCGACGATCACTCCAAGGTGATCTCGCTGGGATTGGTGTCGGTCGTCGAGGGCGATTCGGACCTTGCCAGGCAGGCCAAGGAGCTGGCGATGAAGTACGTCCGCGGCCCGATCAAGCAGGGCCACGTCACGTTCGGCCACGACCTTGCCGTTTGCGCCATCGCCTACGACCTGTGCCACGAAGCGTGGAGCGATCAGGAGCGGGCGAAGTTCCACGAGTACGTGAACCGCACCGTGGATGCCAATGTGCAGTCGGAGACCCACGTCTTCCATAACGCCTGGTACGGCTACAAGAACTGGGGGATCGGGCTGGCGTGTTATGCCGCCTACCACGAGAACCCGCGGGCCCCGGCGATTCTGAAGGTCCTGGAGGACGACTACCTGCGGCGTGCGGCCCCGGCCTTGGAGCTGGCCGGCGACGGCGGCGGCTTCGGCGAGGGCTACTACATCCACTACTGGCTCTACGAGTGGCTTTTCCTCTGCGAGGCGGCGCGGCGCTGCGAGGGCGTCGATTACTACACCCCCGCGGCTCGCTTCTTCGACCAGCGGGCCGTTGCCGGCATGTTCGAGATGTATCCGGGCATCGGCCAGTACGGCTCGCGGCGCCCCGTTCCGATGGGCGACGGCGGCGGGCGGCTCTTCGGCGGCGACCGCGACAAGGCCCTTTCGGCCCGCCGGATCCTCGTGAACTACCACCGCGACGACCCGGCCCACCAGGCCGTACACGCCTTCAACGAGACCACGCCTCGCTCAAGCATCGGCAACTACGCCTACAAGGATCTCCTTTGGCGCGATGCAACCGTCGAGAAGGGCGACCTGGACCGGCTCAAGCTCTCGCACTTCAGCCCCGGCCCCGGTTACGTGTACGCGCGAAGCTCCTGGGGCGAGGATGCGACGTACTTCTTCTTCAAGTGCGGCGACCGGTTCACCGCGCACCAGCACTTGGACGTGGGCCACTTCCTCATCTACAAGCACGAGGAGCTGGCCGGCGACGGCGGGCACTACGACGAGTTCGGCACGAGCCACGACGTGAACTACCACCTGCGGACGATTGCCCACAGCACAATGCTCGTCTTCGACCCGGCCGAGACGTGGAAGGGCATCCGCGCCGGCCCGGTCACCGGCAACGACGGCGGGCAGACGCACTCCTGGCGGCACCACAACGGCGCGATGGCCGACGCCGACGATTGGCACAAGCAGCGGGCCCAGTGCGACATCGCCGACGTGCTGGCCTTCGAGGACCGGCGGAGCTACCTCTACGTGGCCGGCGACTGCACGCGGGCCTACTCGCCCCGCAAGCTGGAGCACTTCACGCGGCAGATTGTGTACTTGCGGCCCGATACGTTTGTGATCTTTGACCGCGTCAAGTCCAAGGACCCCTCGTTTACCAAGACCTGGCTCCTGCAGGCGATGAAGACGCCGACCGGTCGGCCGCCCAACCTGGTTGTGACCAACGGCAAGGGCCGGCTGTTCGTGCAGACGCTCTTGCCCGAGAACCCGCAGGTGCGGCTTGCCGCTGGAGATGAGTTGTACCGCTACGGCGGCCGCTCTTATCCGCCGCGAAAAGACACGGGGCCGGCCCCGGAATGCCGCATCGAGGTGGCGCCCTCGAAACCGGCCCTCGCCGACTACTTTCTCCACGTGCTCACCGCCGCCAGCGCCGAGACCTCTTCAGCTCCGAGCGCAACCGCAGAGAGCACCGAGAACGAAGTCAGCGTGACTGCCGGCACCACGCAGATCACTTTCACCAAGGACCGCGTGGGCGGGTCGATCGAGCGCAGCGGCAAGCGAGTGCCGTTTTCGGGTGAGCTTTCCACCAGGCGGAGCGACCCGTAGGGTGCTGACCGAACTGGACCGCAGCTTGACGCCCGGCAATGAGGGGCGCGATAATCACCTTCGCGGATTCACACGGATGGACCGGCCACCCGTGCTACGCTTGATCCTGACTTGTGCCAACAGGCGGAGGGAGATATGAGGAGACAGCCGATCTTCGTGGTCAAGACGTTCATCTCGGCGGTGTTGACGATTTGCGTTCCATGGCAGCTTGCTGCCGGACAAGATGCTGCAGGTGGGAAGACGCCAAACCTCTGGCAACTCGCCAAGAGCAACGAGCAGGTACACCGGTTTTCGACGCTCATCGCGGCGCAGCAGGTTCGCGACCATTTGGCGACGGAGCAAGGGATCTCCGCTGCCATCGAATGGTGCAAGAAGACGGCGGTTACCAAGGTCTACGTCGAGAGCTTCCGCGACGGCTATCAGGCCCGGCGCGAGACGCTCCGGCACGCCAAGGAGCGCTTTCTTGCGGCCGGATTCGACGTCTCGGGGTGCATTACCACCACGCAAGTAGGCAAGCCCTCGACCCGCTGGAAGAGCATTGCCTGCTACACGGACCCGCCGACCCAGGACAAGCTTCAGGCGATCTTCGAGTACGCGGCGTCGCTCTTCGACGAGATCATGATCGACGACTTTTGGTTCACCGACTGCACCTGCGGCGCGTGCGACGCAGCCCGCTCTAAAAAGTCCGCCACGGTCGGCCCGCGGACCTATCCCGTCGCCGGCGACACTTGGGAGGATTACCGCTGCGAGCTGATGGTCCGGGTGTCGCAGGACCGCGTGCTGGCGGCCGCCAAGCGCGTCAACCCCAAGGCGAGGCTCATCATCAAGTACC
>CAYGZA010000038.1:0-30646 GCA_964354135.1 uncultured Planctomycetaceae bacterium | reverse complement strand
TGAACAAGTCGCGCTTGGAGACGTTGAGCACCTTGATCTTCAACTGGGTGCCGGTCTCGCTGTTCATCACCAGGTGGTGCAGGCCGCGCCAGGTGCCCTCCATTTTCTGGAAATCGGGCGTGTGCATGATCGCGGCCAACTGCGTGGAGATCTTGGCGTCGAACGCCTGGATGCAGGCCTGGATGGAGCGGAAGAGGTCCTTCTTGTAGACGAGGGTCCCCTTGAGGGTCTCGCCGACGAAGGCCTCGACCAGCTCGGTGGCCCGGCTCCGCTCGGTCTGCGGAGTGGCGGCCAGAACCTGGTCCAACAGTCCGGCGGCCTCCGCCGCCGGGGCAGCCTGGATTTCGCGTTTTGCGGATTCGCCGGTGCTCATGATTTATCCTCCTCTGGCTGGCCGCCCGAGCCCGTCTTGCCGAGTTCGTCCGAGAGCTTCTTCAGGTTGTCCGTGTTCTCCATGACGTCTTCGAGGAGCTTTTCCAGCTCCGGGGAGACGTCGATCTTGGTCATCAGGTCGCGGAGCTTGTTCCTGGTTTCCAGGAGCTTGCGGAGCGGCTCGACCTGCTTGACGACGTTGGCCGGATCGAAATCCTCGATCGAGCCGAATTTCATTTGCAGGGCCAGCTCGCTGCCGTCCCCCTGGAGCGTGTTCTCCACGCGGAGGTTGACGCCGGGCGTCATCCGGGTCATCACCTCGTTGAAGTTGTCGCGGTCGATCTGGATGAACTTGCGCTCCTGGAGCGGCTTGAGCGGCTCGGTCGGGCTGCCCGAGAAATCCCCGAGCACTCCCACGACGAAGGGGAGTTCCCGGGTTTCCATTGCGCCCTCCGTTTCCACATCATAGGTGATGTGTACGCGGGGCTTGCGCACCCGGTCCAGTTTGTGCTGCATGCTCTCTGCCATCGGTCTTTTCCCTCCAGACGCTGTTGGTTGTGGGCAGACGCCTCATCGATTCTGGGTGTTTACCCCGGTTCTCAATAGTATAAGGGATCGTAAACGAATAACCTGTGCAATTCTGACGTAGGACGGCCTTTCCAGGCCGTCGTTTTCACGGGACGGCCTAGAAAGGCCGTCCTACGAATTCGATCAAGTTATTCTCTTGCGGTCCCTAAGCGCGGCGGCCCTCGGAGGCCCCTACGATTGTCCCTCCGGCGGCTTCACGTTGATCCCGATCAGTTTGAACAACTGCTGGCGAGCTGCGTCCTCGGGGATCAGCTCGTCGAGCAGTTTCGGCAGCGGCATCCTGCCCCAACGGACGGCTTGCTCCAAGGCGTACGAGACGGGCGAGTGCGGCTCCGTGCGCTTGAAGAACTCGGCCACTTGAAGGAGCGTGCGGAACGCCTCTTCCCGGGTCCGGACCCGGCCGGATGCGCCGTCGGTCCCCGCGGCGCCCGGACCGGCTCCTGCGCCTTCCGATCCCTCCATTGCCTCCTCTCCTTCCGCCGTAAGGCCCAAGACGGGCGCGGCAATCCTCTTCACGGCGTCGCGGCAAGCCTCCAGGGCCTCGCGGACACCTGACGTGGGGAACACCAAAGGCTGGCCGGACTCTTCCGCGCCGCACCGCTGCTCGACGGTCTCGCCCAGCCGGCGGAATTCCTCCCACGCCTGGGAAATATCCTCCAGCAAGTCCCGGAAGACCTGCGGCGGCGTCTCTGCGGCCGCCTTCTCGAACGTCTGCAGATTGAGACCCCCGGATTCCTCCAAGCGCCGGGCCCGCTTGTCCGGGTCCTGGATCGACTCCAGATCCACCGCCTGCCGGTAGTCCGAGAGGCTGAACGCCCCCGCCGCTCCCCCACCCGTAATGGGCGTGCGGAGAATAGGCGTGATCAACAATCCATCGCCCTCTTCCCCGTTGAGCCGGACGAGCGGAAGGACACGGGTCCTCAAGCCGTCTTCGTCGGGGCTCGGATAGAGGTGCTCCCAATACCGCTCGACCAGTTCCCGCGCGAGCCGGAAGCCGTCCCGCAGTCCCGGGAAACCGTGCTTTCGCGCGACGGCCTCCGTAAAGAGGGCGACGATCTCGAGGTCCTTCGATTGCTCGGCAAGGGCCTGAGGGGCCAGTTGCAGGATGGGCCGCCAATCGGGCTGGGGGACAGGGTAGCCTTGGTTGTCCTTACCCCCCTGATAGAGGTGGCACCGCTCCGCATCGGCAGCCTTCTTCCGCGCGTCTTTGATCTCCCGATAGATCGCCTTGGGCGCAAGATCGGTGCGGAGGTCCTTGCCCGTCGGATTCTCCTCGGAGATCGGCGCCAGTAGTCGTTGGAAATCAAGGACTTCGGGCGAGGCCATCAATTCGCCTCCCTTTTTGAGGGGTGGGACCAGGCTTCGCAGCGCACCACCGCCTGCACCAAACCTTTCAAGCGGTCCCTAACTCCTCAAACCTAACTCCTATTAGCGACCCGATCATTCCCCGGGAGACACTTTTCCCAAGGCGGACCGACGGACATCCCCCAAGATAGGCCCTCTGTTCTCGAAAGACAACCCCCTCCGAAATGGTGCCATCCGAGCACTGCCCAACCGGGACCGGCGATATTTCAGACGGTAACCCCCTCCAGCCTTAGCGAGCGAGCCAGCCGCTGAAGCGTCCTGGCGTGGAGGCGGCTCGCCCAGGACTTGCTCACCCCCAACCTGGCCCCCGCCTCTTGCAGCGTGAGCCCCTCAAAGTAGGTCGCTCGGATCAAGGCCGCCGCTTCCGCAGGCAGGGCCTCGATCAGTCGGTGGAGCTTCTCGTTGACTTCCCGGCTGATGACTGTGGCAGAGGCCACGGACGCCGAGTGATCCACGAGCGCCTCTTGCGACGGCCCTTCCTCCCCCTCCGTATGCGCGACGAGGTACACCATCGCCAGCGCCCGGGTCACGTTGCGGAACCAACGCACGTCGGCGGCGCTATCGTCGGCTTGGGACGCCTCCGCCTTTTCCCCCTCCAATCGCAAAACGTCGTTGCCCAACCGTTCGTAGCGGACTCGCTTCTGCTCCGCCCGCCCGAACCAACTCATCTTGGACAGCCCGTCGTAGATCGCTCCCCGGATGCGGTAATAGGCGTACGTCGAGAACTGCCCCCCCCGGTTGGGGTCAAAATCTCGGGCCGCCTCGACCAGTCCGATTTGGCCGTAGGCAATCAGGTCCTCGAGCTCCACGTGGGGCGGCAGCTTCCGGTGGATCGACAGGGCCAGCGAGCGGACCAGCCCCTGGCAGCCGTCGACGAGTTGTTGCGGGGCCGGACGCGAAGCGGTCATGACTCCCCCCTCGAAAGCGCGCCCCACAAAGCCGCCAACCGCTCCCGGGAAACCGGGTCCTCGAACAGGGTTTCCGCGACGTGCCGGGAAGCGTCGTGCCACGCGGAGTGCCAGCTCGGCAGGGCACGGAAATGGACGTGCAAGATCGCCCGCACCAGCTCCACGACGATCGGCTCCAGGCTGAGCGGCTCATTGGGATAGCGCCGCGCGACGTCGCGCACCGCTTCGATGTCGGCCACTTCCAGCGGCTCGTTCCCGGAGAGGAGCCTCTCGGTGCGCTCCAGAACGCTATCCAGGGAAATCGGCGCGGCCGGCCCTTCGGCTCCCGGCGGCGTCTCTGCGGAAGTCTGCCGCGGTGCGGGGGCGTGGTCGTTCGGGCCGGACGGAAAGGAGGACATCTGCGAAACCTCTGGCGCACCGGACGTGTGAGAGCCTCTTCGCCGTTGCCCGCTACCGCCTGAAGAAAAAGATGATGGCCGCCAGCGCCGCCAGGACGAGCAAGTCGAACCCCATGACGACCTGGGCAAGCCGCTGGTACTTGGCGTCTTCCACCAGCGCCGCCCCGGTCCACTGCAATTCCGCCTGCTCCTCGGGGAGCTTGTCGAAAACGCCTTTGACGAATGCCTGGCGGTCCTCCGTTTCCCCGGCGGCGGCGAAGTAGCAGCCGCTGAAGAAAAGCGGCTCGCCCTGGGGGTCCTGCTCCGGGTCCGACCCGTACACGTTGACCAGGATGTTGCCCAGCCGCGTCTGCACAAACCGGCGAATGCTGCAAAGGAGCGAATAGAGCTTGACGTTGCCCGGCTTGCTGAGGGCGTCCTTCTCGCGGAAGAGGGCATAGACCCAGTCCTCAAACGCGCCGCAGGCATGGGCGCAAAGGGCCTCCAGGCGCTCGGGAAGCGGCGGATTGCTGACCGAGAAGCCCCGCCCGAAGCGCTGCACTGCGGCCCGCTCGTGGCCCACGCGGCGCACCAGTTCCCGGAAACCGCTCTCCTCTTCCATGCCGACGACCACGGCCGTCACCGGACAACGCACCTTGCCGACGCGCAGCACCGTGGCAATGTCCCGTTTCAAGGTCCTCTGGATCTCGATCCCCTCCTTGGCGCCGCGCTGCATGAGTCCGAAGGGAATCAGCGTCAGAATGCCGTTGATCGGGCAGATCGGCTGCCGGGTGCGCCGGACCAGGGTGCAGAGGTAAGCCAGCCGCTGGTCCTGCTCGGCGGCCTCCTCCGGCCGCAGGGCGACGGGCCTCCAACCCTGCGGCCCTCCGGCGTCTTGGGCCGCGGCGCTCTCGGGGCCGTCGGTCGATTTGCCCGGGCCGACCATCGTTCCGCGGTAGTCGACACTCCGCGGAGACGGCGGCGGCGCCTGGCCGGCCGCCGGGCCGGGCCGGGCCATCGGGTCCTGAAACGAGTCGTCCGGGCTGCTGGCGACGATCGTCCCCCGGATCGACGGGCCGGCCGGCTGAGCCAACGCCGGCGCGGGGCGGGACTTGTCTTCCTCGGCAACCGATCGCGCCACCGCGGCCAGCCGGCTCAGGCCGCTGGTGTTGGCGCAGACGATGTAGATCCCGTCCGGGTTGGCATACCAGTGCAGCGCGCTTGGGCCTTGGGGAAGCCCGCGCAGATTCAGGCTGAGCCGGGAGGCGTCGAAGACCGCCTTCTCCTGGACCTCTGCGGACGAGCCCAGCACCAGGAAGACCGGAATCTGGGAGATGTCCAGGCCGTGCCGCTCCAGCTCCTCCATGCCGGCTTTCCACGCCTTGTCGACGTCCTCGAACGGCGATACCTCTCCCTCCAGCCACACTTTCAGGGCGTAATACACGGCGATGGGAATGACCACCACCAGGACCAGAAGGGAGCCCACGTGGTAGTGCATCCTGGTCTTGAAGTGCGGCGTCCACCCCAGATAAGGAAAGACGATGAAGGAGACGATGCCGCAGAGGAGCAGGAAGATCGCCACCAGGATCGCCGCCCGCGCCGGCAGCGAGATGCCCCACACGCTCCGGCCGGAGGAGAGCAGCCGGCCCGGCGCCGAGAAAACCGCCCTCAAAAGCTCGATCGGAAAACTGATTAGGCGGTAAAGGAAACTCTTCATCGTCGTGCGCGTCGGTTAACTAATCAGGAACAACGCTCCCACCAGCGCGGTGAGCACGGTGAGGATCACCCCGGCCAGCGCCCCCCAAATCAACGAAAACGGGCCGTTCAACGGGGGAGCACCCCCAATCGTGACGGTGGTTTCGCTGATCGGGGGCCGGCCCAATCGGAGTTGGAGGACCATCGAGGTCTGCCTGGCCCAGGTCTCCAGATCGGGCGGAAGCTGCAACGCTTCGCAAAGGGCGGCGGCCCGCTGCGGATCGCGGTACATGCCCCGAAACCCCATCACCACCGCCACGTAGTAGACCTCCAGCGAGTCCTTCTTCCGCTGGGTGGAGGCCTCCTTTGCCTTGAGGTAGAACTGCTCGCTGCGGTCCTGCGTCTTGAAATACTCCCATTCCAGCGAGTTGTTGCCCCACCATTGGCTCCCGGGCCAAGGGGCCTCGATGATCAGCATCTCGTCGATCCAGGATACCAGCGCATACTTTGCCAGGTCCGCATCCGGCGTGTGGCCCAGCATGGCGTCCGCCTGGTCGATCACGCCGCGGATCCGCACGCGTTCTTCTTCCGGCGAGGTCTGGACGTTGCGCTCGATCCGATCGAGCAGCCCGAACACGTGCAAGAAGACCGGATCCACCGCTTTGGCGAATTCTGGCGTCATGTCGGATTAGGGACCGCAAACAGGGCAAACTGAAGACGCAACTGCTTGCCGCCGTGGGAGACGACCATGTCTCGCCTCCCCTGCAACGAATCGAGGTTGACGATCAGCTTCTCCTGGAGCCGCATGGCGAGCGTCTGGGTCGCCAGCACGTCGTTCCAGGCCGCGTTGCCCCGGGCCACCTGATAGTAGACCCAATCCTTGCTCGGCGGCAAGGCCCGCGGCGCCTGCGGCAAGGGGGTCAGTTGCAGCCCGATCTGGCCGAACTTGAACAGCGTTTCCACCTGCCGCGAGCTCCCCAGTTTCCAGTTCAACGCCCCGGGAGAGAGCAGGGCGACGCACTGTTCCGGAGTGAGGCTGCCGCGCATCACCCCGACGTACCACTGCCAATCGGGACCCAGCCACCGCGATTCGAGCGAGACCTTCATTCCCTGCCCCTCGCCGATGAAGAACCGCTGCTCGTACTCGTAATCGCGGATGCTCAGCAACAGAAGCTCGATCTGCTTCTTCACCCAAGAGAAGATTCCCGCCAGGTCGTCGTGGTCGTAGTTGGGGATTGCCGGGGGGCGGCGCTCCGGGCTGAAGATCGAAAGCTGGCCTACGATCCGCACCAGCTCCGTATAGGCCGTCAAGGGATGGACCCCGGACGCGAACGTCAGCACGTGCAGGGTGGCATAGGCCGCGTTCAACTGGGCGAGCATCAAGAGCCGGTCCAAATCCCCCGGCTCCTGGCTGGTCAGCGTGATGCCGCGATTGACGACCTGCTCGCTCAGCACCTCGATCTTCTTGCCGATCACGTCGTAGATCGCCCGCACGATGTCGCGCCCCAGCGGCGGCCAGGCGTCGATGGCCAGCACGGGCGGGATGTACGTCGCGTCGAGCTGCGGCGCGGCTTCCTTCTCCCCCGCCCGCTCCACCTGCGCGATCGGAAGCACTTCGTAACCCGCCAGGTCTTGCGTCTCCAGGAGGACCCGGACGTTCAGGTCCTTGAGCGGAACCTCCTGCTCGTTGCCGCCGTAGCTCTCGTCCTGGACTCCTTGCTTGCCCTCCGCGTAGCGGCATCTGCCGCCGTCGCCGCCCGAGGACACGTTGGCCTGGCCCATCTTCAATTTCGGGATCGCCAGATAGACGCGGACCGCCGGCTTGCCGGCGAAGGCCTCCTTGAGGTCGACGCGGTCCGGCTCCTGGCCGGGATCCAGCGCGATGAGCGTGCCGTCCTTCATCCGCGCATGGCACACGTTGACCTGGAACTGGTAGTTCCCGATCGCCTCACGGCTGAATTCCAGCGTGCGCACGCCGTAATGATACTGGTGGTCCCATTGTTCGCAGGTTTGTACGAGCTCGGCCCAATGCCGGTCGGCGGCCTGGAGATGGTGCGGCTGGAGAAAGAGGCCCTCGTGCCAATGGACCGGCAGATTGTGCATTTTGCCCAACCCCTCAGGGCGAACCGACGCGGAAATCCCTAGTCTCACCCGGTTGCGACTATCGCGCTTATACCACGTGGACCGCGAAACGCAAGAGCGCGGCCGGGAAAACCGCCCTCCCGATCGCGCGGACATTCCGCGACCACACCCACTGCATCCTATCCGGCAGCAGGATGAGCGGCTAGAATAATTCAGGTTCAGGTGGTTAACAATCGGTCGCAGCCGCAAGAGGCATTGCGATGTCCGGGCCAACAAAGCCCTCGTCCCCGACCCGGGATTGGCGGGCCCAATCTCGTCCCTCGGGCCCGTCGAGAACGGGACGGTGGGTGAAGCGGGTCTTCTGGAGCGTTGTGCTCTTGCTTCTGGTGGGGCTCTTTGCGTGGCTCCTTTGGCGGCCGTCTCCGCCGGCCGTGCAACTGGCCGTGCTGCCGATCACCGGCTACGACATCCCGCTTGCGCCCGTGCCGTTCTCCCCGGCCGACGAGGCGGAGTTCAACCGCGCGTTCCCCGAGCCGAAACCGGTCATCCTGAAGAACCTCCAGGAGTCGGACGACGTCAAGAACCGCCTCTACGACGAGCTGCAGAGGCTGCCTGCCCTCTCGGGAGTCAACCTCATTCTGTACGTCAGCGCGCAGGGAGTCTCCGGCTCCACGGACGCGAAGCCATACGTGCTCTGCAACGACTACTTCCGGAGTCAGCAGGGGCCCGCGGATCGCGGGCGCTGCGAGCTGGAGACCATCCTGCGGCAGGTTCAGGAGTGCCAGGCGAAAACGAAGCTCGTCCTCTTGGATTGCAGCCATATCCCCTCCGATCCGCGGCTGGGCATGGTGGTCAACGATTTCCCCCGCCTGGTCGAAGGAGCGGTTAAGAAGACCCAGGATCCCGATCTCTGGGTGCTTGCGTCCAACGGGCCGCTGGAGATCTCCCGCATCTCGTACGCGAAGAGGCGGTCCGTCTTCGCCCACTTCGTGAGTGAGGGATTCCGGGGCAAGGCAGATCGCAACGAGGACGGCGGAGTCGACCTGGCCGAGTTCTACGCGTTCATCCGCGACCGGGTCGCCGACCACGTCGAGCGGCAAGGGGGAGGCAAGGAGACGCAGGAACCCCTGCTGTTCCACGGCGGCCAAGGCTCCGTGACCGAGCCCCCGAGCCGGTTTCTCTTCCGCGTCCCGCCGAAGGGCTCGGAGGACGAGAATGCGGCCGAAGCCCCCGCCAAGGAGAAAGAGCCCGCTCTGCCGCCGAAGAAGAGCGGTGCCGGCAGCGAGCGCGTCGAGGCTGCCAAGGAGCAGGCCGCCCTTGCCAAAGAGAACTCCGCCGCCGCGGCCGAGAAGCCGGATGCGCCCAAGGACGCCTCGGTGACTTCCCAAGAGAAGCCGGAGGTCGCGAAGGAAAAAGCGGATGTGCCCAAGGAGAAGACGGAGGCGGCCAAGGCCAAGGCCGAGACCCCGAAGGAGAAGGCCGCCCTTGCCAAAGAAAAATCCGAGCCTGTGCCGGATAAGGCTCCGGCAGCGGAGAAGACGCCCGAAGAGGCCGCAGGCGCTGCCCCGTCGCTTGCAGCCGGGAAGGCCCGAGGACTGTTGCGGGCCGCTTGGCGGCGTCGCGACCAATTGCAGAACCGCGAAGGGGCCGGGAACTGGGCGCCGGTCGATTACGCGCCCCATTTGTGGCGCGAGTACCAGGAGCTGATCCTCGGTCACGAGTTGCGCTATCGCTTGGGGACCGGCACGGAAGGCAATCTGGCCGAGTTGGAGGTGCTGGGCGAGGAGGGCGTGCCGGCGGCGGGCTTCGACACGCGGAAGATCCGCGGCCGGCTCTTGGAGGCCCAGAGGCGTTTCCTCGCCGATGAGGCCGTCGCCCGGTTCAAGCAGCTCCCGGAGGATCGGAGGATCGTCCTCGAACAGGCGATCAAGCTCAGGAACGAGCTTCTCTTCGCGGCGCCCTATTACGTCCGCTGGTGCGCTCGTTCGGCGCTCGTCTCCCCCGGGTCCCCGGTCCCTTCGGGCGAGATCTCCGAGCTGGTCAGCGAGAGACTGCCGGACTTCCTCGCTTGGTGGGAAAAGCGGGAAGAGGATCTCAGGCCGGGAGGAACTCCGGGGAGCTACCCGGAGGTCTTGGAGGAACTCCGCAAGAAGACGGATGAGCTGAAGCGCCTCCGCGGCAAGATCGAGGACGGCTTGAGGCAATCGGCAAGGGAATCGCTGCGCCTGGCGGGGCAACCGCTCAAAGACGGAATGCCGCCGCGGGTGGCGAGCAGAATCGAGAGTCTGCTCTCGACGCCTCTCTTGCCCGCCGACACCCGAATGGAGCTGCTCGACGCGCTGGGCAAGCAGGGCGCCCCCGCCGACGCGGCGCCCGCCGCCAAGGGCCAATCCGCAGGTGGGACTCCTTCGCGGAGCCGGGAGCGCTGGGAAGCCGTTTACCAGCAAGCCCGGCGCGAGCTGCAACTGGTCGGCCTGGCCGACCCGGATCGCTTCCCTCCGGACGGGATCGAGAAGCTCCTGGGTTCTCTTCGGGATAACCCGGGGCAGTGGACGGCGCTCGGAGCGCTGGGCAAGGAGCTCGAGGCATTCTACCGCGGCCTGCCGGACCGGGTCTTTGAGGGTCTCGGTCCCGAAGAGGCGGTGAAGGTCACCCGCACCCTGCGATTGCTCCATACAATCGATGCCCGGGACGTGACCGTCCATGCGTCCCGCTTGACCCCGGAAGTCGAGAAGCGGATGACGTCGGTCGTCCTTCCTCGCGATCCGCTTCCCCCGCTGCCCAAGAAGATCCTCGTGCTGGAAGGCCCCAAGGCCCCGGTCGATCTGAAGCCCGACAACACCTGGGCGCCTTTCGCGGTGACGGCGCGGACCGTCGGGGTCGCTTCGGCCGGCGCCCTGCTGACGCTGGACTATGACGACACCAAGCTGGAAATCCGCGACGGGGAGCGAAAATCGGCGATTCCCGCGCGGAAGCCGTGGAATGTCTCCTTGGACCAAAGCGGAAAGAAGCTCCCGTTCGAGGCCCGCCCCATCGGGATTCCCGAGTGGACCTCCTCGTCGGTCAAATTGCTCGCGCGACCCGAGTCCGCCCCCGTCTCGCAGGAGATTCCGCAAGAGATTCAGCTCAGGCTGCCGGTCGAGGACAAAGTGGACCTGGTCGTCCATCGCATTGCGGATCCTGCGGGAAAGAAGGTCCCTGCCGCCGAGTCGAAGCAGGGCGGCCAGGAAGGGGTCGTCGCGTGTCCGGTGTTCCCCAACCGGGAATCCGCGTACGTGTTTTCGCTGAAGAACCTGTCCGGCAAGGCGAGGAAAGTGACGGTTCGTTTCTGGGCCGCTCCGGAGCTTTCGCCCGAAGACCGGCTTGCCGGCCGCGATCCCTCCCGGGTCTCGGAGCCGCCTCCCGATCGCGCCCTCACCGAGCCGGTGACCGTGGATCTCCGCGCCGGAAGGACGCTGGAGCCTATCGGTTTCGCCAAGCCCAAGACGGCGGACAAGAAGGAAGCCGCAGAAGACGCCAAGGCCGCAGCCGAGAAGCCCAAGCCGGCAGCCGACAAACCCGAGCCGGGCAAGGACGCCGCCCCGTCCGGAAAAGATGTTTCCCACGGGGTCCTGTGCAGCATCCGCGATGAAGCGGCGGGAACCGAATGGACGAAGCGGATCGTCTTTGAGCGGGTCAAGCCTGCCCAGTACCTCCAGCCCCGGGCAAGCTACAACCACGTCGGGGGCAACTTCTGGTTGAGGCTTCGGCCGAGTGAGGGCCCGGCGACGGAGGATGCAGGCGCGGACGAATCGAGACTGAGATACTGGCCCCTCGTCCCTCCGGCCATCGAGGTAAGTAGTGAGATCGTTGTGGAAGGCGCCGACCCGGGCGCCACGATCCCCATTCGCGACGGGGTCATCAAGGATCTCCGCGGCAAAGACGACCCTTCGGCCGCCATTCCGCCGGCTCGGGACAAGGCGGTCCGGGTTGTCCTGACCGTGGACGGCTACCCGCGGGCCTTTCGGTTCCGGGTCCCCTGCGACGAGACCAACGAGAGCATTGGTCCCATCGGCGATCTCCGAGAGGTCCGAATCCACTCGCCGAAGAAGGGGGCCGCGTTTCCGACGAGCCGCTTCGCCGACGGCAAGCCGTTGCCCGTCGAGCTCCAGGTGGATGCCCCGGTGACCGTCGATTTCGCCGAGCCCGACACGGCGGTCGAGGTGTGGCTCGAAGACAAGGACGACCCGTCGGTGGCCGGGACCGCGAAGACCACTCCGTTTCCGTTCTACTCCGATCGCCAATGGACCGTCCGTTGGATCAAGGCGGGGCCGGAGAAAGGGTTGGTGAGCGTCCACGCCGAGGTCCGGGATTTCAAGACCGGGCTGCCCACCCTGGGAATCAAGGAAAAAGAGGTGGAGGTCTGCGCCAGGTTGGTCCTGCGCGGCCGCGAGGCGGCCAAGGAGAGGATCCCGATTCTGCTCGACGACAAGCCGCCCGAGATCCTCAGGTTCACCACGCCCGAGAATCCCGTCCCCAAAGGCGCCGAGATACCCGTCAAGGTCCACGTCAAGGATCTGAGCGGGGTCGCGAGGATCGCGTTCGCCTTCGTCAAGGACAAGTCCCAGGAGCCGGACGCCGAGAAGGACAAGCTCTTCGAGGTCTCTGCCGCTGCCATCGGCGAGAGGAAGGAGTTCTCCGACACGGTCCTCGTGCCGGCGAAGGACGCCAAGCCGGGCCGGAACCTCCTTGCCATGAAAGTGTGGGACAGGGTCGAGCACTCCAGCAAGGACTGGCGCTCCGTGGTCATCGAAGGTGGGGACAAGGCTGCCTCGGAAAAGCCCCTTGAGATGGGCGGCATCAAAGGCCAGGTCTACGTGGCCAGAGAAGGGAACTCCCCTCCCCTCGGATGGAACAAGCTCACCGTCACCCTGAAAGAGTTGGCCCGCCGGCCCGAGCCGTTCGACGAGTCCAGCGGAGAGTTCACCTTCAAGGACGTTCCTCCGGGGAAGTACACCGTCGTGGTTGAGGATGGACGCGCTTTTGGAGAAAGCGGTTACGAGGGTACGGCGGAGGTTGTCGTCACCGCGGGGACGGTCTCCGTCAAGAACGTCGTCGCCGCCAGAAGGGAGAAGAAACCCTGACCCGCGTCTCTCGCCGGAAGGGAAAAAGAGGGAAAAGGAAAGAGGCCAACGGTGCATTGTTCGTTGCGCACGGCGCCAGCGGCCGCTCGCCCTCCCCGACACCCTGTTCACGTCGCGTGAAAGTATTCGGCGAGGCCTTCGCCGGCGGTGGAGATGACGCGGATGCGGGGGACAATGTTCCGCCGCGCGGGATCGTTCCACAAGGCGGCAAACCGCTCCGGGTCAGTCAGGTCTACCGCGCGGCTGGTCACGAGGATGACCTCGGTCCCCGGCTCGAGCGACGCCAGGGCGCGGTCGAGCAGGTCGGGGAGGCGATCCTCGGGGCCTGCCTCGGCCACCGCAAGGCTTTCCATCGCCTCCTGCACCAGGGCGGTTGACGCGGGGCCTCGCTGGCATTCCGCCGAGGCGGTGGTGCCCACGAGCAGGTTGCCGCCGCCTTTGCGGCAGGTGTCGGCCACCACGGTGGCGGCAAAGCTCACGGCCAGCTCGACGTTCTCCGCGTGCTCGGCCAGCGGCCTTTCCGGCTGCCAGAGGTCCACGAGGACCGCCACGTCGCGGTTGCGGTGCTGGTCGAACTGGCGGACGACGAGGTTGCCGTGCCGGGCGGAGCTCCGCCAGTGGATGTAGCGGCGGGCGTCGCCGCTCTGCCACGGGCGAACGCCGTAGAAGTCGCCCGACATCCGGCCGGAGCGGCGTTCGCGGCGCTGGGAGCCCTCGAACGTCTCGTGCTGCCGCGCGAGCCAGCGGGGCGTGAGCCGGCCCAGCCGGGGATAGACCATCAAGGTGTCCGCCGGGCCGGAAAAGATCGTGCGGCGGACGAAGCCGAAAGGAAAGCGCGTCGAAACCGCGGCGGGCGCGAAATGGTAGCGGCCCCGGCGCGGGAGCCGGCCGCGGTAGACGCGCCGGCGGGACTGGCCCGCCGCCACATAGGGGAAATACACCTGGGCCTCCAAGGCCGGCTCGCGGGGCGAATCTCCTTCGCGGCGGATCTCTTCCTGAAGGACCACAGCCCAACTGCCCAGCCGCCGGCGGCGGTTGGTCAGCTCGACTTCCACCAAGAGCGGGTCCCCTGCGCAAACACTGTGGGGCATCTTGCGGCGGATCTCCAGGCCGCGGAGCGTCGCCACGACCAACCGCCAGTTGAACCAGAGCGGCCCGACGAACATCCCCGCCAGGGCCATCAACAGGTTCACGTCGCCAAGCAGGGCCACCGCGAAGACCACGGCCAGCATCGCCAGGTAGTAGGCCCCCTCGAGGCACAGCGACGTCCCCGAGCGGCGCCGCGCGGCAGGCCGCAGCGGCCGCAGGAATCGCTGCACGGCAAGGGCGAGGCGCGCCATTCGCGAAATCCGAGATCGCCTGGTCCGCAACCGGCGCGCCTCGGAGTCCCGACGATTTCGCAAGGGGCGTTTCATCCAACTCGCTTCCGTTCGCGCCTAAAGGGGCAAGTAGGCGACCCGGTCCCGCCATTCCGCTTCCGAAGTGCATTCCAGTATCAGGAGAAGCTCCTCGACGGCCTGCCCCTATCCCGGCACGGGGACGTCATCCACGAGTCGCTCGATGAGGGCCTCGACTGCCTCGCGCTGGCCGCCGTGGAGGTAGCCCTTCGGGATGACGCGATGGGCCAGCACGGGCACGGCGAGCCGTTTCACGTCGTCGGGGACGACGTAGGAGCGCCCCTCGGCCAAGGCCCACGCCTGGCTTGCCCGGTAGAGCGAGAGCGTCCCGCGGATGCTCACTCCCACGTGCAGGTCCTCGCTCCGGCGGGTCGCCCGGACCACGTCGAGCAGGTACTGGTGGATCGCTTCATTGACCGCCACCTCGCGGACCGCCTGCTGCATCGCGGAGATCTCTTCGCCGCCGAGCACCGGCTGGAGGCCGTCGACCGGCTCGCCCAGCCGATGGCTCTGAAGGACTTCCAGCTCGTGGACGCGATCGGGGTAGCCGACGGAAATCCGCAGCAGGAAGCGGTCCAACTGGCTTTCGGGCAACGGGTACGTCCCCTCGAACTCCAACGGGTTCTGAGTGGCAATGACCATGAACGGGCGCGGCAAGAGGTGCGTCTCTCCGTCGGCGGAGACTTGCCCCTCGCTCATCGCCTCCAAGAGCGCGCTTTGCGTGCGCGGCGTGGTGCGGTTGATCTCGTCGGCCAGGACGACGTTGGCGAAGATCGGGCCGCGGCTGAAGACGAACTCCTGCTCCTTCGTGTTGTAGATGCTGCTGCCGGTGATGTCGGCCGGGAGCAGGTCCGGCGTGAACTGGATCCGGTGGAACTGGCCGGAGACGCTCTTGGCCAGGGCCTTGCCGACCAGCGTCTTGCCGACGCCGGGGACATCCTCCAAGAGCACGTGCTCGCCGGCCAGCAGGGCCACCACGCAAAGCCGGACCACGTCCTGCTTGCCGAGAACCACCCGGGAAATGTTGCCTTCCAGTTGTCGGATCTTGGAAGCTACGTCGGCTGCCATCCGAGCCTCCGGCACGGCAGATGTTTCGCAGCGCTCCGGCCGAGCGGGCCGCGGCGGACTCATGCCCCCGTATCCTAACCGGTCTGCGGCCGGGTGGTCCAGTCGGCCCAGCGGGAATTCGCCAAAGCGGCGATTGGAAGGTTCCGAACCCTCAGTCTTCCTGCTGGTCCGGCTGTCTTGGCACAAGACAAGCGAGCAGGACGCGATAGACGACTAACAGGACCACGGCGCTGGCCACGGCGGCCAGAATGCCGGCGGGGCCGAGGGGATTGAACTGGCGGCCTTGCCACAACTGAGACAGCGCCAGCGGGCCGAGGACGCTCCCAAGGATGCCGATGACGAGGGTGCCCACGGGACCGCCCGGCTCGCGGCCCGGGATCAGGGCCTTGGCCAGGAGCCCGGTCAGGATCCCGAAGCCGAGCCAAATCAGCACCGCGTTGGTCCACTGCTGGGCGGTCGGTGAGAATTCGAGTTCGGGCACGGTCCGACTCCTCCGCAGCGCCCACCCGTAGGCTCCGGCTGCTGACGTCCCAGGGGCGTCCCACCTGCGGACCAGTCCACCTCGGACGTCAGCAACGCGGAGGTCCCCCCAGAAAGCGAAAGAGATCTCCGGGCCGGAAGCCCGGTGGTAGTGGCCGGTTCAGCGTTTCTGGAGGCCCTGCTCCGCGCGGGCCGCCTTCTGGGCTGCGGCCTCGCGGGCCAGCTTGAACTCGGGGCCCGGGGCGTAGTACTGCACGTCGTCGGTCATCCAGTAGGCGCTGGGAAGCGACTGACCGCCGATGTCCACCTGGCAACCGGTGAAGGCCGAGGTGGCCAAAAGCCCGAGTCCGATCGCCGCACTCCACAGCGGGCGTCTGCGTTTGCTGGAACCGCTCATCGGCAACCTCCGTTGTTTCCATCCACCTATCGCCCGCTGGGCGCCCGCCGGCAACCGGGCGGCTTTGGACTGCAAGGGCACCACAACCGGCAAAATCGTCGCAATCGTTATCGTCACCCTTGCGCGGCAGACTTTAGCGCAAGAACCCGCTGCTCCGGAGCAAGAAGCGCAGTGGGGCCGATCCGCGCCACATGGATTCCAAAATAGGCAATATAGGGTAGTTGCACAGCGCAGGAAGGCTACGGCCAAAGGGACTTCCGAAGTCTCCAAGACTTCGGAAGTCTGCGCGGGAAGCGAGCGCAGCGGACAGGAATTCTGGCCGTTAGCGGTACGGCGGTGGCTTGTCTTCGGGACGAAGAATGGCTCAAGGAGCGGCCGGCATGGAGTGGAGGCGAGCGCCCGAGTCAGGCACCTCCGCTTCTGGGGCATGCCGCCGCTCCCTTGGAAAGCGGCCCCCGCAAGGCGTAATATCTAAGTATGGTGGAATTCGTCGGAGTGGCGGAACGCCGCGCCGCGGCGCGCGGTCCAATCGGGAAGAGGACCCACCCCATGCTCTCTGGAAAGCCCGCTCCCGCCGTTCGAGCCAGGCATTCGGGCTCGCCGGCACGGATCTTGGTTGGGTTGTGTCTGCTTCTCGGCCTCGCCGGCACCCGAGTTGAGGCGCAATTGCAGGACCGCGCGGCCTCGTCGGCCACCTATCACGCGAGCTTCGGCCTGTTCTACGACGGCAACTACAAAGACGCCCTGGCCCGGTTCCAGGACGAGCTCCGCGGAGGGATCAAGGGCGGCCCGAACATCCCGTGGATCGACTCGATCTGCTACCACACGATGATCGGGGAGTGCTATTACCACTGGGGCAACCTGCCGCGGGCCATGGAGCACTACACGGCGGCACTGCGGATCTACCTGGCAAATCCCGACTGGATGATGCGGCTCCAGTTCCAGCCCGGCGGCATCCGATTGGCTTCCGTCCGTCCGGACACTCCCTGGGGAATGAGCACTCGCGGCGCCAAATTAGGCCAATACCCCCAGAAGGTCTCCAATTTCCAGGGCCGGATCGACAATTCCGAGCAGTACAAGCACGGGGGCATCGTTCAGCCTCCGATGCTCTACCCCGTGGAGCCGCAAGAGATCGTGCGCTGCACCGCGCTGGCGATCCGCCGGCGCACGGAGCTGCTGGGGCCGATCGGCAAGTACGATCAGCTCAACAAGGACCTGTTGCAGGCCCTCTCGCAGCCGGTGGGCCCCCGGAACCACTGGTCCGTGGCCTGGACCGACACGGAGCTGGCGATGGCGCTTCTGGCCAACGACAAGGCTGCGGAAGCGGCCTCCGTGCTCACGCGGTCGGTGCTGGCGGCGGGGGAATTCGACCATCCGCTGACCGGAACCTGCCTCCTGGAGCTCGGCCGCCTGGCCCTGGAGCAGAGGAACTTCGCGGCCGCCTCCCGACTCTTCCTCGAGGCCACTTTCGCAGCGTATCACTACGGGGACTTCGGCGTGCTGGAGGAGGCGTTCCGCTACGGCGCGCTTGCACACCTGTTGTCGAACGAGAAAGGGGTCTACCCGCCGCTGGTCCGGGCCGCCGCGTGGGCCAAGCAGAAGAACTGGCGTCAGTTGGAGACCTCACTCCTCATGTCGGCGGCGGAGAACTGCCTCGTGCTCGGGCAGACGGCTCAGGCCGCGGCGTTGCTCACCGATGCCCAGGCGACCGTCGGCCGCCGGACCATGGGCCTGGGGCGGATCGGCGCCCGGTTGAGCTTCCTCCGCGCAACGGCCTTCTACCAGCAGGGCAAGGTCGGCCCCGGCGACGACGCCCTCCTGGCCTCGATGGCCTACATGCAGAACGGCGGGCACTGGCTGTTCCGCATTGCCCAGGTGGAGGCATACTTGCCGCGGATCACTCCCCGGATGGCCATGGACCTGTACCAGGACGTGCTCCGCGACCCGCAGCCGAACGACTGGGCGATGGACCCGATGGAGTCGCTCGCCGTGCTCGTGACGCCGCACGTTGCCGCAATGGAGCACTGGTTCCTGGCGGCCCTGCGGCGGACGGATCGCGACGCGGCCCTGCCGGCGGCCCTGGAGATCGCCGACCGAGTGCGGCGGCACCGGTTCTTCAGCTCGCTGGCCTTCGGCGGCCGGCTGCACGCCCTGCGGTGGCTGCTGGAGGCCCCGCCCGAGGCCCTCGACAAGACCGCGATGCTCCAGCGTCGGGGTCTGCTGACCCAGTATCCGGGCTACGAAGCGCTTTCGGAGAAGGCGCGGCAGGTCCGCACCCTCGTGGCGTCGATGCCGATGGCGCCGGGCGACGCCGAGACCCTGCGGCGGCAGAGCGGCGCGCTGGCGGAGCTGGGCAAGATCAGCTTCCAGCAGGAGGCGATCCTCCGCCACGTCGCCGTGCGGCGCGAGCCGGCGGCGCTCGTCTTCCCCCCGCTGCGGACGACCAAGGAAGTGCAAAAGGCCCTGCCCAAGGGGACCGCGGCTTGGGTGTTCCTTAGTGCGGGCGGCCAGTTGCACGCCTTCCTGATGAACCGGGAGAAGTATCATTACTGGACCGTGCGCGCGGCGCGGGACCTGCCCAAGAGCACCGCGCTCCTGCTGCGGCAAATGGGCAACTACGAACAAAACCGCGAGGTGACCGGCAAGGAGCTGGCCGACCCGCAATGGAAACAGACCGCCGGCGAGATCCTCAAGGCCCTCCTGGACGGCTCGCAGGCCGACTTCGCCAGGAAGTTCCCCGAGCTGGTCATCGTCCCCGACGGGCCCCTCTGGTATCTCCCCTTCGAGGCCTTGCAGGTGGACGTGGACCATCAGCCGCAGTCCCTGCTCTCCCGGTTCCGCATCCGGTACGCGCCGACGATGTCGCTTGCCGTCGCGGACGGCCGGGGGCGAAACCCCAAGGCGCAAACGGCGGTGGTCCTCGGACGACTCTACCCGCGCGACGAAAACGCCGTGGCCCAGGCCGCGTTCCGGCAGCTTGCCAAGGCGGTTCCCGGGGCGACGGCGATCGAGAGGTCGCTGCCGGCCCCGTCGGCGCTCTACAAGGTGCGGATCCACCAACTGATCGTCCTGGACGACCTCGGCCCGGCCGATCAGCCCAGCTACGCTTGGGCGCCGATTCCGATCGAGAAGGGGAAAGCGGGCAGCACGCTGGGCGAGTGGCTCGGGCTCCCTTGGGGAGGGCCCGACGTGATCGTCCTCCCGGGTTTCCACACGCCGGCGGAAAGCGCGCTCAAGCGATCGCACCGCGGCGCGGACGGCTCGGAGATGTTCCTGTCGGTCTGTGGTCTGCTCTCCAGCGGGGCGAGGACGGTGCTCGTGAGCCGGTGGCGGCCCGGCGGGCAATCGAGCATCGACTTGATCCGCGAGTTCGCCCAGGAGCTGCCGCACACGACCCCGGCCGACGCCTGGCAGCGGTCGGTCCTCCTGTTGGCCGGCAGCCAATTGGACGCGGCCACCGAGCCGCGAGTCAAACACTCCCCCAGTGATGGGCCGCTCAAGGGAGATCATCCGTTCTTTTGGGCCGGGTACATGCTGGTCGACTCGGGCAGCCTCCCGGAACCGGCGGAACCCGGGGCCGAGCCGCCCGCGGAAGAGCCTGCAAAGGAAGACGCCACCAAACCCGATCGGTCCGCCAAACCCGAGAAACCGCCCGCGGAGCCAAAAGGCGACAAACCCGCGGACGAAAAGCCCGAACAGCCCAAGTTCGACAAGCCTGCCGGTGACGAAAAAGCCGAGGGCGTAGAGGCGGAAAAGAAGAAAGCGGAGAAACCGGCGGCCAAGCCGATGGAGTAGGGCTCGGGGGCGTGGCGGTCTCCGGCGGCCCCGCCGGGGCAACAGCGCCGCGCGAGCCCGGCGACAAGGGCACAACCGGGGGCGGCTGTGCTACTGGCGGAAAGGCGGTATACTGAACACGCGGGGAGTCAAGGGCGCTCGGCTGTCGCCCTCCCCTGATCGTGAGACCGTACATAGAACGGAGTAATGCCTATGTCTCCCGTTTCTGGATTCGGCATGTTCGCAGTCCTTCTGGCCGCCGGTCTCTCGGCAAGCCCCGGGCTGGCCAAGAACGAAGGTCAAGAGGACCTGGACAAAGCGACGCAAGCGAAACTGAACGTCAAGACGCTGAGCGACTTAACCGAGGTCATCCGGCTTTGCGATAGCGCACTCAAGAAGGGGCTCGACGAGGAGAACACGCGGTTTGCCAACAAGCTCCTGGCGGCCACGCTGATCCAGCGCGGGGCGACGGTCACCAAGGCGGTCTTCGAGAGCGCGCCCTTGGACCCCCAGTGGCAGGAGTTCCGCCGCGCGGCCCTCAACGACCTGGAGCGGGCGGCGAAGCTCGATCCCGAGCAGCCCGAGGCGCTCCTGCGCATCGCCCAGTTGAACCTCCTGGGCACCGGGGACCAGAAACGAGCCGCCCAGGCCCTGGATGAGGCCATCCGGCTGGCAAAAGACCAGGTGGCCCTGAAGGCCGAGGCCCTCGTGCTGCGGTCTGAAATCCAGAAGGACCCCGCCAAGCAGTTGGCCGACTTGAACGAGGCGGTGCAGCTTGCCCCGGGCGACGCACAGGCGCTTCGTGCCCGCGGTGCCCTATTGGCCGACCGGAACAAGCTCGAGCCGGGGCTGGCCGACCTGGAGAGCGCCCTGAAGATCGACCCCCGGCACGTCCCCACCCTGGAAGCCAAGGCCATGGTTCTGGGCAGGATGAAGAAGTTCGATCAGGCGGAAGCCACCCTCGACCTGGCGGAGAAGCTCCGGCCGAAGTCGATCGGCCCGTTGCTTCAGCGGGCGCGGATACGGGCCCTGAAACCGGATTACCAGGCGGCCCTGGCGGCCCTGGAAGAGGCGTTCAGCCGCGACCCCGGCAACGCCCGCGTGATGCTCATGCGGGCGACCATCTACCAGGAAATGAAGGACGACGCCAAGGCCCTGGCCGAGGTCGACCGGCTCTTGGAGCTGAAGCCCGGCCTGGAGCTGGCGATGCGTTTCCGCGCCGTCCTTCTGGCCGGCGCCGGGAAATTCGACGAGGCGATCGGCCAGGTGGAGGAACTCCTGCAGGCCGACCCCGAGGACGTCGAATCGCGCCTCCAACTGGGAATGCTCTACAGCGGCAACCACCGGCACCGCAAGGCGATCCTGATCTTCTCGGAGATCCTCGCCAAGGACCCGGAGAACTGGTCGGCGCTCCGCGGCCGGGGTGACGCCAGGCTGGGCATCGGCCAGCACGCGGAAGCCATCGCCGATTACGAGAAGGCGTACAAACTGCGGCCGGACGACTCCGGGCTGCTGAACAACTTCGCCTGGGTCTTGGCCACGTCGCCCGACGACAAGCTCCGCAACGGCAAGCGGGCCCTGGAGCTGGCCCAGGAAGCCGCCCGCTTGACCGACCACCAGCAGGCCCACATCCTCAGCACGCTGGCCGCCGCGTATGCCGAGACGGGCGATTTCGAGACCGCGCTCAAATGGTCGCAAAAGGCCGTGGACACGGGCAAGGACGAGCAGAAGGCCGACCTGGCCAAGGAGCTGGAGAGCTACAAGGCCAAGAAGCCGTTCCGCGAGCTCAAGAACGAAGAGGAATCCGAGGGCAAGGAACCGCCCGCCAAGGCCAAGCCGGGGGACAAACCCGACCCGAAGAAATCGAAGCCGCCCCGCAAGCGGCCGGGCTCGGGAATCCAGGTCTGACCGGTCTCCAGCGGAGCATCCCGCCGCCGTACTCGTCCAGCGGCGGCTCGCCGAACCGCTTCACGTAGTCGGCGTCGATCCACGCCCCGAACGTGGTGACGTGGCGGATGCCGCGCCGGGCATAGGTCTCCAAGTCATCGAGGAAGACCCGGCCGTTCCAGGGGATCTTTTGCAGGCTCTCGCGGCGCCAGCCGGAAAACCGGGAGACGTCGAGCCAGTACTCCAGGGCCTGAGCGCCTTGCGGGCCGAACACCTGGAGATTGGCGTCCAACAGGTCGAGCAGCTCCCCGTGGCTGGGGCCGCCGCGGCCCGTGGCGTCCCGCTTGGCCAGCGGCACGTCGTAACGCCGCGTGATCGGGGCGAATTCGAGGAAGACCCCCGGGGCCGGCTTCACCTGGGTCGGCGGCTTCAGGGTCCCCGCGTAAACCAGATGGGCCAGGGTCGCCCCGGGATCGGCCCGGCGGAGCGCGGCCAGCATGCGGTTCTCCAGGATCAAGGCCTGGTCGCTGTCCGACAGCCCGCGGCACTTCGGGCAACGGCACATGGGCTGCCCGTCGTCGATCCAGTAGAAGTAGCGGCCGGTGGTGGGCCGGAGCACCTGGGCGTATTTCACCGCGCTTTGGCACGCGGTCTCCACCGCGGCGTGCGAATGGACGCAGAGATTGTACTCCCGCACCCGGTCGCCCTTCTCATTCATGGGGAACATGGCCGGGTCCTTATCGAACAGGGCCCGCGGCAAGAGGTCGCTCATCGCGTGCAGCTCGTGTTCCACCTGGAGGCCCAGCGTGCGGCACTCGTCGAGAAAGGCCCGCCCCTGCTCCGAGCGGATGTACTCGGCCACTTCATGGGGAAAGATGTGCGTTGCGAGGGTGGTCAGGCCGGCACGCTTGGCCCGCGGGGGCCAGGAGAGCGTGCGGAGGTCCTTGAGCACCAGGACGACCCCCCGGGTCTGAAAGAACGCCTCTTTCTCGGGGGCCACGGCGACGGCCGTGCAACGCGGCTGGCTGCGGGGCAACATCGCGGGGGCGGCCAGCGTCGTGGCGGCCGCCGCGCGGGCCAAAAACTTGCGGCGAGAGATCGTCGGGGGAAGAATCATGGGTGTCCTGCTACTCTCATGGGATAGTGCCATTCGGGGCCTTCGTCGGGCAAGCCGATGGTGTCTCGTTCGGACCCGCTCCGGCTACAGACTGCACAGCAGTCTCAGCAATCTTAGCCGATTTGCCACGACGGCAGGATGCCCGACGGCGGAGCCATAGTCAGCTCATACTTCCCAGAATCCCCATATCTCGCCAGCGTCCAACGGAAGGCGATCGGCCCGGAATCGATGTTCCACGCCCCGCCGGACACGGTAAACTTCGTGCTGCTAAAGGTCGGAGTTTGCGCGGGCCGCGCAGCCTTCCGAAGTCTCAGGGACTTCGGGACTCTGTTCGGGTACTATTCGCCTGCGCTGTGCCAGATCGACCGCCGTGGGAGGTAGTAGGGGTTGCTCAGTCCGTCCGGGTTTCGGGAACTGGTGAGCGGTCGGCAGCGCGGCCTGGGCGCCGGACTGGTCCGCTGCGGGCTGCGCCTGGTCGAGATTCCCTACACCCTGGCCGTTCGCTGGCGGAATCGCCGCTATGATGCGGGAGCCCGACCGGTCTACCGGGCTCCAGTGCCCGTGATCAGCGTCGGGAACCTGACGCTCGGGGGGACGGGCAAGACACCCCTCGTGGAGTGGATGGCCCGCTGGCTTCGGGAGCGGGGCATCCGTCCGGCGATCCTCAGCCGCGGCTACGGCGCCCGGCGGCAAGGCCCGAACGACGAGGCCCTCGAGCTGCAACAAGACCTGCCGGATGTGCCGCATGTGCAGAACCCCGACCGGGTTGAGGGAGCAAAGCAGGCAGTCGAGGAGCACCATTGCGAGGCCCTCCTCCTCGACGACGCCTTTCAGCACCGGCGGATCCACCGGGACCTCGACATCGTCGTGCTGGACGCCTTGGAGCCCTTCGGCTACGGACATGTCTTCCCCCGGGGCACCCTCCGCGAGCCTGTGGCCGGGCTGCGGCGGGCCGACGTGGTGATCCTCTCGCGGGCCGACGTCCTTCGGCCGGCCCAGCGCGATGCGATTCGCCGCGAGGTGAATCGTTACGCGCCGGATGTCGTTTGGGCGGAGGTGATCCACGCGCCGCAGCGGCTCGCCAGCGCGCGCGGAGAAGAGAGACCGCTTGCCTTCCTTGCCGACAATCCCGTAGCTGCGTTTTGTGGCGTGGGGAATCCCGCCGGTTTTCAACATACTTTAGAAATACTGGGCTATCGGGTTATCACTTTCCGGGAATTTGCCGATCATTATCGCTACAAAAGGGCCGCTCTTGCATCGCTCATCGCTTGGGCCAACCGGCTGGACGTGGAAGCGGTGGTTTGCACCCGCAAAGACCTGGTGAAACTCGGCATCGACCGGCTCGGATGCCGACCGCTCTGGGCGGTGGCCGTCGCGATTGAGTTTCTTACCGGTCGGGAAAAGCTGGAGAGCAAGCTCGCGGGGCTGCTCGGCCGATAGCCAACGGCGTGCAGAACGGGTCTTCGGGCGTTCCCGGCGGAATTGCTATTGGTGGGAACTCGCGGTGCAAGTATTCTCCCCCTTCCAAAGAAAGCCCTTTGGGACAACCCTGACGGATCCTCGATGAACATCGGCATATTCCTCCCTAATTGGCTGGGCGATCTGGTCATGGCGACCCCCACGCTGCGGGCAATCCGGCGGCACTTCGGGTCGGAGGGGCGCCTGATCGGGATCGTGCGACCACACCTGGCCGACGTGCTGGCCGGAACCGGCTGGCTCGACGAGCAATGGTACTTCCACCCCCGCGCCAAGCGACCGGAGCTGCGGCACTGGGCCCTCGTGCGGCGGATGCGGCAACGGCGGTTGGACATCGCGGTACTCTTGCCCAATTCACTTCGCTCCGCGATCTTAGCCCGATTGGGTGGTGCAAGAGAGCGGTTCGGCTACAGCCGGTACGGGCGAGGGCCGCTGTTGACGCACAAACTCGAATCCCCCCGGATGCGTGGCTGCCTGGCCGATGCCCCCATGGTCGACTACTACCTGAAGCTGACCGAGGCCCTCGGCTGCCCGCCCGAGTCCCGCCGGCTGGAGCTGGCAACTCTTCCGGAGGATGAAATATCGGCCGACGGGGTCTGGGATCGCCTGGGCCTCCGCTCGGACGGTCGCGTATTGACCCTCAACTCTGGGAGCGCCAACAGCCCCGCCCGGGTATGGCCCTCCGGGCATTTTGGCGCCCTAGCGTACATGGTTGCGGACCGGCTGGATCACGACGTGCTCGTCCTGTGCGGACCGAAGGAGCGGAAGCTGGCCCTCGACGTCGCCCGGCTGGCCAATCATCCCCGGGTCTTCTCGATGGCCGATCAACCCCTCGATCTGGGGACGGCCAAGGCGTGCATCCGGCGGTGCCGGCTCATGGTTTCCACCGACAGCGGGCCGCGGCACGTGGCGGCGGCCTTCGGCAAGCCGGTGATCACGCTCCGCGGCCCCACCCTGCCGATCTGGAGCGAGAACCCGACCGTGGTGGCCATCGACCTCCGTCTCGATCTGGAGTGCATCGGCTGCCAGAACCGGGTCTGCCCCCTCTCCCACCACCGCTGCATGCGGGACTTGACTCCCGGCATGGTCTACGCGGAAATCGCCAAGCTCGTCAAGAAGCAGCTTGCCGCCTGCGCCGCGTGAACTCCGCCGTTGCCGTTGACGGCGCCGCTCGGGGCGGTAAGCTTTCGGCAGTTGGCTATCAGCCATAAGCTTTCAGCCAGCAATCCCCGATATGCTCTGAATTCGTGACGGCTGATTGCTGAAGGCTGATAGCGCATCACGGAGCACACCCCATGGCTGCCGTATTGCCAAGACCGCGGATCGGGATCCTTGCCCTCACCCTGGAACTTTACGAGCAACTCCTGCCGGAGCTGCGCGAGCGCCGGGAGCGTTGGCTCCGCGGGGAGGTGCTCTTGAAACTGGCGGCAATCGCCGAGGTGCAGTTCGACCGCGCGATGTTTCTTGGCGAGGAGATCGAGGCGGCGGTCCGGGGCTTCGAGGCGGCCGGAGTTGACGCCCTGCTCGTCGTCTGCTTGACCTACTCCCCCAGCCAGTTGGCCCTGCCGGCCCTGAAACGGACGCGGCTCCCGATCCTCATCTGGAACACGCAGGAGCTTCTTGCCGTCGAGGGCGATTTCGATTCGGCCAAGATGATCGACAACCACGGCGTCCACGGGACGCAGGACCTCGCCAGCGTGCTGGTGCAGCATGGGGTTCGCTTCGAGTACGTTACCTCGCACCTGAGCGACCCGGACGCTCTGCGGCAAATTGAGAGTTTCTGCATCGCCGCCGCCGCGGTATCCGGGCTTCGCCGCGTCCGCGTCGGGCTTTTGGGCTATCCGTTTCCGGGGATGGGCGATTTCGCCGTCGATACCACCCACCTGGCCGCCACGCTCGGCTGCCAGTGGACCGCCCTTTCCGTCGAGGAGTACGTCCTCCGCGCGGCCGCCGCACCGCCCGACGCCGTCGAGCGCCTCACGGCCGAGTACCGCTCGCAGTACGCCGTCGCCGCGGACGTAACGGATGCCGACCTCGACGCGGCGGCCCGGGCGGAACTGTCGCTTCGGGCCATTGTCGCCGACCACCGCCTGGACGCACTGAGCTATCAGTTCATGGCCTTCGGCGAGGACGAGCGGACCGAGACGCTGCCCTTTGTGGCCGCCAGCCGCTTGATGGCCGATGGCGTAGGATTCGCCGGCGAAGGGGACTTGATCGGGGCCGTGGGTTGCCGGCTGCTCGGCCGCTTGCAGCCCCCGGCCAGCTTCAGCGAGGTCTTCACCATCGACTTCGCCGGCAACGCCTTGTTCATGAGCCACATGGGCGAGGCCAACGTGGCGATGGCCCGCCGCGGCCGCAAGGTGCCGTTGGTCGCCCGGCCGCACCCGATCACGCGGACCCGTGGGCGGCAGTTGGCCCTGGTGACCAGTTTCGAGCCGGGCCCGGCCACACTCTTCGCCCTTTGCCGCGGGCCGCACGGGCGATGGCGCCTGGTGGCAAGCCGGATGGAGATCGAGGACTATGGCCCGTTGGCCGATATGCCGGTGCCGCACTTCAAGCTCCGGGCGACGCAGGGCGACGTGCGCGACCTGCTTACGGCGTACGCCAAGGCGGGCGGGCCGCACCACAACGCCGTCTGCTTCGGCGACGCCCTGCCGCGGCTCCGCGCCGCAGCGTTGCTGATGGACGCGGACTACTGCGAGGTCTGAGCCATGTTTCTGGGCGTGGACCTCGGGACCAGCAACGTCAAGAGCCTGATGGTAGATCGCAGCGGCCGCGTCGCGGCGAGCGGCTCTGCGCCGGTCGGGCGGCTGTGTACGCCCGATGGCGGCGTCGAGCAGGACATCGAAGAGATATGGAACGCCACGTGCCAGGCCATCCGCCAAGCCGCAAGCGGGGTCGATGCGGCGGCCCTTGAGGCCATCGGGGTTTCCAGCCAAGGCGGGGCCCTCCAATTACTCGACGCCGCCGGGGGGCCGCTCGGTCGGGTCATCAGTTGGCTCGACGGCCGCGGCCGCCCGTTCGATCGGCAATTGATGGAGGAGCTGGGCGAGGGTTTCTTTGCCGCGCACGTCGGCTGCCGCACGTGCCTGATCACGCCGGGACAGATTCTTCGCCTCCGCGAGCAGGCGCCGGACATGCTGAAGGAGGCCGGGGGAATCGGCTTCGTGGGCGACGTGATCCTCCAGCGGCTCTGTGGCCGGCGGGCCCACGACGCCACCTCGCTCTCGATCGCGTTCCTCTACAATCCGTCGCTGGGCCGCGCGGACCCGGAGTTGCTCGGCCGCCTGGGACTCCGCGAAGAGCAGTTGCCCGACCTGGTCGCCGCCGGCGTGCCCGCGGGGACGCTGCGCCCCCAGGCCGCAGTAGCAATGGGGCTCCCGCCGGGAATCCCCGTCTCGCCGGCGGTCCACGACCAGTATGCGGCCTCGCTCGGCGTCGGGGCGGTACGCGCCGGAGACGTGTCGCTGGGCACGGGCACGGCCTGGGCAATGGTGGCCAATAGCGCCCGGCTTACGAGCCCCGTCACGCGTCAGGCGATCGTGTGCCAGCATCCCGTGCCGGGGCTCTTTGGACAATTGCTCTCGATGGTCAACGGCGGCTCGGCCATCGAGTGGGCAGTGAAGCTCACCGGCAGAGGGCTTTCGCCGCAGGCCGTGGATCAGGCGATGGAATCCGTGCCGGCAGCGAGCGACGGGCTCGTGTTCTGGCCGCAATTGGTTTGCCTTGCCGGTTCTTCGGCGGCGGTGCAGGGAGGCCGGCTTGATGGGATTACCCTGGCACACGGCCCCGACCACCTGGTGCGGGCCGCCGTGGAAGGGCTTGCCTGCGAGCTGGCGAGATACCTGGACATGCTGGCTGAAGGCGGCTGCCCGATCCGCCGGCTCTTGATGTGCGGCGGCGCGGCCGCCAGCCGGGTCACGCCGCAAATCGTCGCCGACGTGACCGGCCGCCCGGTCACCTGCGTGGACGAGCCGGCCGTGAGTGCTTTCGGCGCCGCCGTATTGGCCCGGGCCATGGTGGAGCCCAAGGCCGGCCTGGCCCGACTGGCAGAACAACTCGCCCCGGCCGGCCGCACACTCTCGCCGGGCGAGAAGGGCGCGGTTTACCGGCGGTTGCTGGATCGCTATCTTGAACGGTTCGGCTAGCCGGAGGACCGGCGTCTCGCGGTCCACGTTGGATCGCATGTCCCCCTCGTGGCGGGCATGGGCCTTGGCTTCCTGGCTGTTAGTCCATCCACTCTATGGAACCGATTCCACTACATCACGTTTGGCAGTACACCGACGTAGACCGCGCCTTCTGGCAGCGGCACCTGGAGGACTGGGTGCCCCCGCGGGTCTTCGACGCCCATACCCACGTCCAGGAGCCCCGCTTCCGCCTGGAAGAAATGACGGAGCAAAAGCGGCGGCAGTACTGGGTCAACGAAGTGGCCGAGCCCATCGGGGCGGCCGATGCCGAGCGGTGCCACGAGATCGTCTTCCCCGGCCGGCAAGTGTCGTGCCTGGCCTTCGGGTTTCCGTTCCTCGATTTCGACATCCAAGCGAGCAACGCGAGTCTCCAAGAGGAGTGTGTCAAACGGGGCTGGTACCGGCTGGCGGTCGTCGCGCCGCACTGGCCGGCCGAGCAGGTCGCCCGCGAGCTGGACATGCCGAACTCTCTGGGAGTTAAGGTCTACTACGCCCTCATCAGCCACGACCCGGCAACCCGCGACAAGCACCTGGAGGCGAGCATCTTCGACTTCCTGCCGCATCATCAGCTTGAAGTGCTTAATCGACGGCGGGCCTGGGTGACGCTCCACGTGCCGAGGGCAGAGCGGCTCGGCCACCCGGAAAACCTCGCCGAGATCCGGCGGATCCGCCGCGAATACCCCAACGTGACGGTAGTGATTGCGCACCTTGGCCGCTGCTACACGCTCGCGCACGCGCAGGAGGCGTTTCCGCCGCTGGCCGACGACGATGGGCTCTACTTCGACATCTCCGCGGTCCTCAACCCGGAGGTCCTCCGGCTGGCAATTCGGACCTTCGGCCCCCATCGCGTTCTTTACGGGACCGACAATCCGATCCTCTACATGCGGGGCCGTCAGCAGTGGGAGGGGCGCAAGTACGTCTACCGCACCAGCTATCCGTTCTACTTCAATCGCGACCGCGAGCCGCCGGAAACCGAGGCCCGGTACACGCTTTCCTTGTACGAGGCGCTCCGGGCGCTCGAAGAGGCTTGCGAGCAGTGCGGGCTGCGGCGAGAGGAGATAGAAGCGATCTTTTGGGGCAACGCCCAGCGGTTGATCGGCGGGGATTCAACCACAAAGGCACAAAGGCGCTAAGAGCGAGAGGGATTCCGCGGACCTGCACGATCCCCGTGGTGCGTCCCGAGAGGGAGACGTTCCTCACCCAGAACGAACCCGACTTGTTACCCTTCCTTCGCGTCTTCGTGCCTTGGTGGTGAAAACCCTGTTGCAGCCACCTACCGTTCGACTGCGACTTTCTGCGGCAGGCCGGTCTTGACCGACCGCCAGGCGGCGTTCAGGGCGGCGATGGTCTTGGTGCCTTCGCGGGCGTCCTCGCACGGCGTCTTGTCGTTGACGATGCAGTCTTCCAGGTGGGCCATGTAGCGGCGGACCGCCTGACCCTGGCCGTACGCGCCCTCCAGGTCGGCCGCGTAGTCGATCACCGCCGGCTCGTTGCCGCCGAGCTTGTCGAAGACAATCCGGAGCTGGCCGGGCCGGAAATCTTCAAAGGTGGCGGTGGCCGTGGCCTTCGTGCCGTAGAGCGTCAGGCCCATCATCGGCCACGGGGGTTGGACCATGCCGTACGCCCCGAGCACCCGGGCGATGACGCCGCTTTGGAACTTGAGGTTCAACAGGAAGTTCTCTTCCATCGGGTAGGCCGACAGCCCGCCGCGGTTCGCGTAGCAGTGGACCTCCTCCACGTCGCCGAGGAACCAGACCAGCGAGTCCAGCGGGTGGCACACGCCGCCGTACATGAAATCCTGCGGCGCCTCCAAGCGCCAGGGCGTGAGGTGGAAGTAGTCCTTGATCTCGTGGACGTAGTGGGCCTCGGCAAAGAGGATGTCGCCCAAGTCGCCGTCCTCATAAAGCCGCCTCAGGGCCAGGAACGAGGTGTACCAGCGGCAGGTCTCGCCGACCAGGAGTTTCAGCCCCCGGGCCTCGGCCTCCCGGGTGATCTCCACGGCCTCGGCGAGCTTGTTGACCATCGGCTTGGTCACCAGGACGTGCTTGCCGGCGCGGAGCGCCGCCAGGCAGTGCTCGCCGTGGAGGTGATCGGGCGAGAAAACTGCGACCAACTGGATCTCATCGCGGGCGATAAGCTCCCGGTAATCGGCGGTGAAGAAGCCGATCCTGTTCTCTTTGGCCACCCGCTCGGCCTTGGCGGCGGTCGCGGAACAAAGGCCGCGGACCTCGAAGCGGGTCGCAGGGTCGCGGCTCACGTAAAGCAGGTCCTTCCCCATGCCGAGCCCGATGATGCCGATGCCGAGGTCCTTGTTCATCGGTGATCTCCTTGATGAGTGCAGTTGGCGAAGGGC
>CAYGZA010000037.1:10549-30750 GCA_964354135.1 uncultured Planctomycetaceae bacterium | reverse complement strand
TCGCAACGGGTCTCCACGAAGCTTCGCTTCGTCTCAGCGAGGCCGCGTGCAGCTCCAATCCTTCTCGCCCCAATGCGCTCGGCGCGGGTCTCCTGACCCCGCCGAAATCGCCGACCGCCAGGTCTCCCAAGCAACTGGAAGACCTTCGGTCACTCCGGTGGCAAGGTCAGGAGACCTTGCCACAGCGCGTCGAACCCCCAATCCCCAATCCCTCGCCCCTCGCCCTCAATCGTTGACCAAGGACGCATCGCATCGCGGGGCGAGAAAACCGATCCGTTAACCAAAATGGCCCAAGAAGTCACAACGTTCGATCGCGGCCGGAGTTGAATGCGGACAAGAACGCGCTGCGGGCGGTTTTCGGGCGGTCAACAAGGAGCGGTTAAGAGGGGGTCTTGGTGAGGCTGCCGCTGGTCAACTGAAATCGAGATTGTCGGCGCATCGTCTTGAGAGCGTTGGGCTTGCCGAAGGCCCCAGGATCGTTGGCCACGGGCCCTCTTGGGAGCCCGCCCGACGAGAAGTTGACCAAGGCCTTGTCAAGCCGAATCTCTGCGCCGCACAACGGGTGGAAAGGCCCGCAGATTCCGCGACGCAACACGTTGGCCAGCCAAGGGTTCATGGCCCAGGTCGCCCCAGATTCACAAAAGGCGAAATTGCCGCGCAAAACGGCTTTCTGGCTTTCGCCGCAAGTCGTTGCCGGGTCAGCACTTCATGGCGGTTTCCTGGGAGATCGTTGACCATGCCTCCAGGGGCTGGTACGCCATGCCCCATACGATAGCCACTTAAGTCCTTGTCGGGCAAAGGGTTGCGATTTGCCCGTTTCTCGCAAGAACGTGCCAAACGCCTCATGTTGTCCACATTCCGATTTTGGCCACTTCAGAGGAGCCCGCGGGCCCGAGGGTGGTCAACAACCGCCGCGCGCGGAGGCCCAGCAGGGGCTTGGCCCTCCCGATCCCGAGGCACCGTCGTCTAGGTCTGACTGCCGGTCTCTTCCGTCGCCTTGCGGAGCCGCGGGAACGTGCTCACGAGGAAGTACAACAGCGGCAGCGCCCCGAGGACGATGAGGATCGTGTCGGGCACCATCCGCCAACTGCCCAGCTCCTGAATGACCGGCAACTCGTAGAAGGCGGCGCTGCGGGCGTACCAGAACCCCTTGTCGAAGCTGTTCCAAACCTGGATGATCCCGATCGGCAAGAGGCCGGTGAGGAACATCAGGAACAGCCCGACGTTCAGGCCCCAGAAGCTGAGCTTGAGGATGCCGTCTTTCCAATACTTGTCCTCCACCAGGCCTCGCCAGGAGAAGAGGATCAAGGCGATGGCGAGCATCCCGTAAACGCCGAACAGGGCCGTGTGGCCGTGGTTGGCGGTCAGGTAGGTGGAGTGCTCGTAGTAGTTGATGATCGGCAGGTTGATCATGAAGCCGAAGACGCCCGCCCCGAGGAAGTTCCACACGCTGCTGGCGGTGAGGAAGTAGAGCGGCCAGCGGTAGGGGAACTGGCGACCTTCGGCGCGGATCGACCTGTATTCCATCCAGGCCCGGACCACCAGCATGATGAGCGGGATCGGCTCCAGCGAGCTGAACACGCCGCCGATGGCCAACCAGAAGCTCGGGCCGCCGTACCAGAAGTAGTGGTGGGCGGTGCCCGGGATGCCGCTCAGGAAGACGAGAATCGCCGTGAGGTACGCCACGCGGAGGGCGGAGGTCGCCGTGACCAGTCCGAGCGTAACCAGGAACAGCGAGATCACGGCCACGCCGAAGAACTCGAAGATGCTCTCGACCCAAATGTGTACGACGAACCACCGCCAGTAGTCGGCGACCGTCAGGTGCGTGCCGCGGCCGTAGAACAGTCCGAAGCCGAAGAAGAGCACCACGAAGATCGCACTAGCGACATAGAACATCACCAGCGATCGGCGGTCGGCGTCGGCGGCCGTTTCGTTGGGCTGCCGGCGAAACATGGGGGCCATCACCCGGTAGACGATCACCAGCCAGTAGAGCAGCCCTCCGAAGAGCAGGATCTGCCAGAGGCGTCCCAACTCCAGGTACTCCCAGCCCTGGTGCCCCAGCCAGAACCAGAGGCCGCCGTCCTTGCCCAGCCAGCCCTTGATGCTGAGGACCTCGCCCGTGAGGCTCCCCACCGCGACGGCCAGCGCCGCGCCGAAGAGGATGTTCACCAAGAGCCGCTGGTGCTTGGGCTCGCGGTCGGCCACCAGCGGCGCCAGGTAGGTCGCCGTCCCGATCCAGGAGACCGCAATCCAGAGGATCGCCAACTGCAGGTGCCAGGTCTTGGCCCAGGCATAGGGGTAGTTCTCTCCGATGATCGGGATCCAGAACTTGCCGGGATGGACGGTGTAGTGGGCCAAGAGGCCGCCGTTCAAGATCTGCACGATGAACAAGAGCCCGGCTACCAGGAAAAACTTCGCGCTGGCCCGCTGGCTGGGAGTGACCGGCGCGTGCAGGAGCTGATAGGAGGCCTCGACCGCCCTGGCCTCGCCGTAGAAAAACTGGTAGCGGTGTACGATGTAGATGATCAAGCCGAAGACGGCGAAGAGGCTGAAAATGGAACCGATGCTCCAGACCAGGGCCTCGGTGGACGCCGTGTTGCCGACGGAGCGATCCGGCGGCCAGTTGTTCGTGTAGGTGTAGGCCAGCGTGGCTCCCGGCTTCGCCGGGTCGGGCCGCTCGGTGCCTGCCGCCCAGGCCGTCCAGAAGAAGAAATCGGCGATATCTTCCCGCTCTTCCGGGGTTGGAATCGTGTTGCGGAGGAAGCCGTAGTGCTCGTCCCCCTTGGCGAACGTCTCCTCCCAATATGCCCGGATCTGTTCCAGGGCATAAACCTGGGCCGGTGTCAATTGCAGGGTATCTGAGCCGGGATCATAGCGGTTCCGCCGCAGCTCGTTGGTGACCCGGGCGTCGCGTTCATCCAGCTCGCGGCGCGGTTTGGGGGGCAGCCGCTTGTAGGCGTCGGCTGGGGGATTCCCGTTGGCGGCGTGATACTGACGCACCAGCTCCCCGGTGCAGTGCAGCGTCAGCGCCGAGAAATCCATCCCCCGCAGCGACCCGTGGCCCCAGACGCTGCCGTGGTCCATCAGGCCGTAGCGCTGGTAGACGTCCTGCCCGGCGAGGATTTTGTCGTGGGTGGTCCACGGCGTCGCCGTCCCCTCCTTGACGACCTTGCCGGGAATAGGCGGCTTCCTTTCCGCGGCGAAATGGCCGCCGACCAGCAGGATGGCCATGCTCACGACAAACGTCACGATCGCCCCGTTACGAAGTCCCTTGGTTCCCATAGCCTGGTCTCCCGTGCAACAAAGTCCACCCGGTTAGCCTAATCGCATACTCTAATGGCCGCAGCAGACGTGGTGCTCAGTGCCGCACGCCTTCGGGACCCCGAACCGATCCGCCAGGTCGTCGGCGATCTTCAGGTAGGTCTCGTGCGTGCCCTGTCCCATCTCCTCGGCCTCCACTTTCTCGAAGGCCGCCATGAGCTTCTGCTGGTCGGCCTCGCTGAATGCCTGGTTGGCCATCGCATACAGGCAGTGGTCTTCCTTTTGGATGTGCTCTCGGAGCAGGTCGACGTAGGCCCTGGCATTCTCGGCAAACCGCTGCTGTGCCGCACGGTCGCCGGCCGAGGCGGCGTCGATGGCCGCGTCCATCTCCCGGACCCGCAGACGCGCAAGCTCGTGCTCGCGGCGCATCACGCCGGTTGGGCCGCAGTCGGCGGAAAAGCCCTTGGCCTCCATGGCCGGAAACAGGTGAGTCTCCTCCTTCCCGTGGTGGCAGCGATCGGCGAAGTTGCGGAAGAAGGCCACCGCGTCCCTGGCCGGGGCCTTTTCCAATCGGCCCTCCACGCCGGATTGATCGAGCATCTTCTCCAAGCAGTTCAACACCTGTTCGATGACCCGGTGCTCCTGGCTGAGAATCTCTGTAGGTTTCATGGGACAACCTCCTTTACGGGGAATCTGTCCGGTTCTTGGGAAACTGTCAAGTAGTGCGCAAGTGGCGTGTCTTTATTCGGATTGCCGGCGACAACGAGCGTCGCTTTCTTTTCTTGCTCCTCCTGGCGGTTAGCTTGCACAATTCGTCACAGGGACCCCGCCGGCCAGGTCCGCGACCGTCGTTTCTCGAAGAAACTGCAGGTATACGTCCCGCACCTGCCCCCAGCGATGGTGGACCGCACACGGGCTGCCGCCCCCGCACTGGCCATGCCCGAGGAAACACCCCGACCAGCGGCTGACCCGCTCAATCGGTTCCATCACCTCGTAGAGCGAGATGCTCGCCGGGCCCCGGGCCAGGCGAAACCCTCCTCCTTTTCCCTTTTGGGACTCGACCAAGCCGTCGTCGGCCAGGGTTTTCAGGAGTTTGCCGAGGTAGTTTGGGGGAGCGCCGATCTCTTGGGCGATCTCGGCCGCCCCGGCGTACCTCCCTTCGGGGAGCCCGGCGAGGTTCGAAAGGGCCATCAGGGCGTGGATACCGGTTCTCGAAATCACGGGATCACCTACTAATCACATGCGATTATACGTTTTCTCTTCCGGTGGTCAAGCCCTGTCTCCAAGAATCTTCCCTGGACAACCCAGTACGCGGCATTCCATGCCCACTATATGGGGGGATTTGCGGCAAGCGATACTCCGAAAAGTGGCCACCGAGACAACGGGTGAGCTAGAAAGAACCAGGATCTGTTCGCCCCGGCAAACGGACTGCCGCCAGTGAGTTATGTTTCCAAGAGGGGCGCCGCAAGGCTTCTAGTGCGTGGGGTCGGATACTGCCCATGAATCGCCGCAGGGGTTTTACGCTCGTCGAGTTGGTGGTCGTGGTGATGATCCTGGGGATCATTGCCGCAATTGCCTTGCCCAAGGTCATCGGGGCGTTCTCCGTTGCAGAACGAAACTCGATGGCCCATTCGCAAAGCGTGGTGCTGGACGCGATCACGCACTACTCCGCGACAAACGCCGGCAAACTGCCCGGCGATGCAGGGACGGAAGAGGACTTCAAGAACGACTTGGAGCCCTTCCTGAAGAAGTTCCCCGTCAACCCGCGGAACAAGCTGGACAGCGTGAAGGTCGTCGCGAGCGCGGCGCCGTTGGAGCCGGCCCCCACCGAATCCTACGGGTGGATCTACAACAACGTGACGGGCGAGTTCATCGCCAACGCGGAGAGATGATGCGAGCGCCGCCTGGCCGCGGTGGGTAACAGTCCCTCGTCTCTCGCCCCTAACCCAGCATCTCGCGGAACTGCCGAAACAGGTAGTTGCTGTCGTGCGGGCCGGCCGAGGCCTCGGGATGGTACTGCACGCTCAGCGCCGGGTGCTTCCGGTGCCGCATGCCTTCAATGGTGTTGTCGTTCAGGTTGACGTGGGTCACTTCCAGGTCGCCGGGAAGGTTCTCCGGATCGACGGCAAAACCGTGGTTCTGGCACGTGATTTCCACGCGCCCGCTGGCGTGGTTCAGGACGGGCTGATTGGCCCCGCGATGGCCGAACTTCAGTTTGAAGGTCTTGCCCCCGCACGCCAGGGCCAGCAGTTGGTGGCCCAGGCAAATGCCGAAGATTGGCTTCTTGCCCAACAGCTCCCGGATGGTCTTCTGGGCGTAATGGACCGGCTCCGGGTCTCCGGGGCCGTTGGAAAGGAAAACGCCGTCGGGCTCCAACGCCAAGACTTCCTCGGCCGTGGCCGTGCCGCTGAGGATGGTCACGCGGCAGCCCACGTCGACCAGGTGCCGGACGATGTTCCACTTCATGCCGTAGTCCAGGGCGACCACGTGCGGCCGATGGGCCGGCGATTCCGCGGCGACACTTCCCGCGGGCGTCAACCGCACCCACGGGCTGAGCGGCTCATGCCACTGGATCGGCCGCTCGGGGATCACCTCCCGGACCAGATCGCGGCCGACCAGGCCGGGGCTGGCGATCGCCTTGGCCACCAGACTGGCGTCGTCCAAGTCGACGGTCGAAAGGACCCCTTTCATGACCCCTTGGGTCCGGAGCCGGCGGACCAGGGCCCGGGTATCGATCCCCTCCATAGCGACGATCCCGTGGTGGCGCAAGTACTCGTCGAGTTCTCCCTCGGCCCGGAAGTTGCTCACCCGGCGGCTCCGCTCGCGGACGATGAAGCCGGCCAAACAGGGCCGGGCACTCTCCACGTCCTCGGCATTGACCCCATAGTTGCCGATCTCCGGATACGTCATCGCCACAATCTGGCCGCGGTAGCTCGGGTCGGTCAGGATCTCCTGGTAGCCGGTCATCGAGGTGTTGAAGCAGACCTCACCGGCCACCTCGCCGCAGGCGCCGAAGGCCTTTCCGGTCAACACGGTTCCATCTTCCAAGGCGAGTTTGGCGGGCTCCGTCATGGGGAATGGCTGGGGGAGTAATGAGGCGGTACGCCCGGCAGGATTACTCGGGTGTTCCCGTGAGGCCGCACTGGTTCATCCTTGTTTCATCATTTGCGGGGGGTCTATTAAAGTAAAGTCCCCATGTGCCGGGGCCCGATAGCTTCTCTACGGCTGTGGGTCTCCGGGTCCAGGCCGGCAAGTTGTGCCGGCCACGACCGGACAGCCTTTACCGAGGGCTCTTGCACCGGCGAGCAAGAGCCCTCCTTTTTTGCGCAGGTTCTCACTTCACGGGTTTCCTCTACGGCTCGTCGATCGTGCGATGAGCTACTCTCCGGCGACGGCCACCTTGGCGCCTAGGCAACGGGCGACTTGGCGGACTGCTTGGCGGAGGCGGCTCTCGTTTTCCACCAGGGCCATGCGGACATGGCCCTCGCCGGCGGGCCCGAAACCAGCCCCAGGGCTGACTACGATATCCCCCTCCTGCAGGAGCTTCATCGCGAAGTCGAAGGAATTCATCTCACTTGCCCAGGGCTCGGGGATCTTGGCCCAGATGAACATCGTCGCCCGGGGACGGACGATCGGCCACCCGAGCCGTTCCAGGCAGTCGCACAGCACGTCGCGGCGGCCCTCGTACACCCGGGCCTGGGCTTCGACGGCTGCATCGGTGTGTCGGAGGGCGACGATTGCGGCGATCTGGATCGGCTGGAACATGCCGTAGTCGTAGTAGCTCTTGATGGTCGCCAGCGCCCGCACCATCTCTGCGTTGCCGGCGCAGAACCCGACCCGCCACCCGGCCATGTTGTATCCCTTGCTCATCGTGGTGAATTCCACGCCGACGTCGATTGCCCCCGGCGCGGCCAAGAGGCTGGGGGTTCGGTAGCCGTCGAAGGTGACGTCCGCGTAGGCGAGGTCGCTGATCACCACGAACCCATAACGTTTTGCCAGCCTGACCACCTCCACGTAGAACTCCGGCTCGACGGTGGCGGTCGAGGGGTTGTGGGGAAAGTTGACAATCAGCACCTTCGGCCTGGGGCAAAGGTGCTGGCACGTGTACGCAACGTTGGACAGAAACTTCTGGGGGTCGGCAACCTCCAGAAGGATTTGGCTTCCCCCTGCCAGGGCGACCGCGAAGAGGTGCGGCGGGTAGTACGGGCTGGGCACGATGGCCGTGTCCCCCGGGCCCAACAGGGCCAGGCACATGTGGCTGAAACCCTCCTTGGACCCAAGACAGGCGAGCACCTCCCGCTCGGGATCGAGCCGAACTCCGTGCTGCTTGAAGTACTTGCCGGCAACCTCACGGCGGAGGTTCAAGAGCCCCAAGGACTCACTGTATCCGTGGTTCCGGGGGTCCCGGGCCGCCTCGGCGAGCTTGTCGATGACCAATTCTGCCGGGGGGTCGCTCGGGTTGCCCATGCCCAGGTCGATCACGTCGTCGCCCGCGCGACGCTTCTCGTACATCAACTTGTTGATGCGGGCGAATAGGTACGGCGGCAGTCTTTTGACCCGCTCCGCCACCTCCAGGGAAAACGGCCGACCGCGGTGGATTGGCTCGGCGGAAGGATGTTCGTCGCTCATGGGAAAGCCGGATAGGGGGTGAAGCCCGACATTGCATCATGGGGCATGGATCGCGGGCTGTAAAGGGGAGTTGCCAAGTGGGGGAGAGGTCCTCCGGCCACGATAGGGGTCGGATAAGTAGCCGTCCAGCGAGCGACGGGCCCCCGGACTCCAGTCCAACGGAGCCCGGCGTTGTTGGACACAGAGTGCGCGGTCAACTAGAATTTAGAGTCGCCTCTTCGCATTTTCATCCCGTTGGGGCTACCGCCATGTCTACAAAGCTAGAAGGACTTGCCATTGAATTGCTGGGGCTGCCGGCCTCGGATCGGGCCCTCCTGGCCAGGCAACTGATCGCCAGCTTGGACGATGTTCAGACGCCGGAATGCGAACTCCTCTGGCTGGAAGAAGCCCAGAAGCGGTCAACCCAGATCGATCAAGGCGCCGTTGACTGTATCCCGGCGGAAGAAGTGTTTCGTCGCGCCCGCCAAGAAATCCAATGACCCTCGTAGTTTTCCATCCGGAAGCCGAAGCGGAGATGCGGGCTTCGGCGCGGTGGTATGAAGCGCGATCCCCCGGCCTCGGCACCTTGTTTCTGGGCGAGATTGAATCTGCCGTTGCGCGAATTGCCGCCAATCCCGAGGCGTGGGCAGCCGTAAAGGACAAGGTGCGGCGGCATCTTGTGCATCGCTTTCCCTTCGGGGTCCTGTACCGGGCGGAAGGTGAGCGGATCTTCATTCTGTCGGTCATGCACCTGCACCGGGAGCCGGAATACTGGAAGCACCGAATGTAACCTGGGGCAGGCGGGCGAACCGGGACGGTCCATACCGACGGAACGCGTGAGGATTGCACGAAACAGGGGCAACGCGGCGACTACGACCTATCTTGTCAGAACACTAATCGCAGGCTTCTCAATCGCTCCTCTGTTTCCGCCATGAGGGCGTCCTCAGCAGTCTCGTCGTCGGCTTCGTAAGTCACCGAAAGCCGCAGGAACGGCCCGGCATCGTCCCAGGGTACAGTACAAATGGAATGCTCGGCGATGAGGTATTGGCTGGCCTCCTCGGCTGTGGCGAAGGTGGGCCCGCCGGCAACGCCCTTCGGGCTGGGGACGTAGAGGAAGTACGTCCCGCCGGGCATGCGGCAGTCGAAGCCACAGCGGCGAAGAACCTCCACCAATTTGCTCAGCCGGCGGTGGTACTTCGCCCGGGTCTGCTTGGGAGTTTCCGGGTTGTCCAGTGCCGCGACCGCTGCCATCTGGATGGCGATGAACTGGCCGGAGTCGCAGTTGTCCTTCACGTCGGCCAGCGCGCGGACGATCCGCTCGTGCCCGCACACCCACCCCAAGCGCCAGCCGATCATGTGCCAGCCCTTGGACATCGAATGGACCTCGACGCCCACGTCCCGGGCCCCCGGCACCTGGAGGAAGCTGAGCGGTCTGTCGCCGTAGCTCAGCATGAGGTGGGCCGCGTCCTGGATCACGACAATCTTGTTCTCCCGCGCGAACCGGATCACCCGCTCGTAGAACTCCCGCGTGGCGACCTTGCCCGTGGGGCTGTTGGGATAGTTGAGCACCAGGAGTTTTGCCCGGCGGCGGACGTCGGCCGGGATGGAATCCAGGTCGGGAAAAAAGTCGTTTTGGCGCAAAAGCGGCAGCCGGTAGACCTCGCCGCCGTAGTACTTCGTGTGCGTGCCCGCGACGGGGTAGCCGGGAACCGTCATCAAGGTCACGTCGCCCGGGTCGATGAACGCCGCCGGGAGCATGGCCAGGGCCGTCTTCGAGCCGATGCAGTGGTTCACTTCCGTGGCCGGGTCGAGCCTCACGCCGAACTCCCGGACCATGAAGCGCGCTGCGGCTTCCTTGAAGGCCGCGATCCCGTTGTCGGCATAGCCGCGGTTGGCCGGCTTGTTGATCTCCTCGGCCATGACCCGGCGGACCGGCTCGGGGGCCATCTCGTCGTTCTCGCCGATTCCGAAGTCGAGGAGGCTCCGCTCCGGGTGCTCGGCGATGGCCTTCCGCTTGGCCCGCTTGATCTTCTCGAACTTGTAGATCTCGGTCCCCTTGCCGTAGCCGGGACCGCCGATGCGCTGGGCGAACAACTGCTGGAAGTAGGGGTCGGTCATGGAGCATCGGGGGCAGAACAAAGCCACTGGATAGCACGAAACTCATACCCTACACCGGACGATGAGGTCCGACAAGGCGAGTATCGCCCTGGCTCGCTCGAATTGAGATACAGGCGCTCGACATCCCCTCAGAAGTGCAGTAGCCTACGGATCGCGTTCCGGCCCGGACGCACCGGCAGGAGGCATAGGCCTTGACTTCGCAGAGATTTAGTTATATAAGAAACTAGAGGTTGGCGATGGAGTTCCGGTGGAACCGGTGGAATGAGGAGCACATCGGCCGACACGGGGTGTTGCCACAGGAAGCTGAGGCGGTGATCGAGACTGCGCGGCGACCCTTCCCCTTGGCCCGCGAAGACGACAAGTGGCTGGTGTGGGGACGCGGCCGGGGAGGACGCTTGCTGCAAGTGGTGTTTGTGATCGATGAAGACGACATGGCCTACGTCATCCACGCCAGACCGCTGACGGAAAGAGAGAAACGCAGGCTGCGAAGGAGCAAGAAGTGAGTGTCCGCAAGAGATGTCAGAATGGTTCTCGGAAGGCTCGTCACCCAAGAGCCAAAGGCGGCCGGAAGTCGTTCTCGGAATTGAACGCCGAAGATCTGGCCGAACTCACCAAGGAATTCGAGGATGAGTTCATCGTGGATTCGTTTGGAGCACCGGCCGCGCCGCAAAAGGCGCAGTTGCGGCGGGCCAGACGGAAGCGGGGCCGCCCGAAAACCGGTAAAGGCATCAAAGTAATCTCTCTCAGCCTGGAACGACGGCTGCTGGCAGAGGCAGACCGCATGGCGAAGAAACTGGGCGTGCCGCGGAGCCAGCTCATCTCGCGCGGCCTGCGCCTGGTCTTAGAAGGCCACAACGGGCCAAAGGCCCGGCATGGCGCATCGTTGCCGGAGCCGGCGCCCTCACGGTGAGATCAGGGAGTCTGGAACACTGCGGCCGAAAGGCCCGTGCCGCGGCGGACCAACTCGGCCAGCCCGTCGAGTTGCTCGTGGGAGAGGGCCGTGACGTAGGATTCCGCAGGCGGCCGGGCAATGCTGTGGACCTGCACCAGCTTGATCCGGCCGCCGCCGGCGGTGATCTCGTTGAGCCGCCGGCAGTACGCCTCTTGCTCGGCCGCGGGGGGCGGCTCGCCGCGGATTCGCATGAAAAGGGACTGGATCACGATCGGCCGCACGCGGGCCGCGCAAGCGAGGTTGTCGAGAATCCGCCGGAACGGAACCGCAGTGCGGGCCACCAGCCGATAGTACTCTTCCGTGCCGGCATCGAGCTTGGCCCAAATCTCTCCGTTGGCCGCGTCGAGGATCTCCAATCCCCGCTGCACCCGGGGGCGATGGAACATGCTCGCGTTGGTGATCAACACCAGCTTGACGTCGTTCAAGCCGTGGCGGCGGCGGACATCGGCGCAGACGGCCGCCACCTCGTCGAAGTTGCGATAGGTCGTCGGCTCGCCGTCGCCACTCAGGGCGACGTCGTTCAGCCGGCGGAGGTGTTGGGGGGTGCTGCGGAATCTCGCGTCGTCGTAGATCCGGCCTGAAATGACCCAATCGACCGTCGCATCCAACTCGGCGGCCAGCCGGTGCAGCTCGACGAAGTCCTTCTCACCGGGCTCGGAGCGGTCGACCTGGCAGTAGATGCAGTCGAAGTTGCAGACCTTGTCGAGGTTCAAGTTGACGCCGATCGAGATCCCGCCCGCCCGCCGGCTCACCACCGGATAGACGTAGCGATTCTCCCCGAAGGTCCGCGGGTGGGAAGCGAACCAAGGGCCGGCAGCGTCGGGGGTGGCGGGGTCGATCATCGGGAAGCTATCGGCTTTCAGCTACGCCGAAGCACAACCTACGGTTTCGGTGGCTCGATTCCTGCGTGCTTCAGCGACAGTTTCACCAGGAGCCCGCAGTTCTTCTGGAAGAAATCCAACGGCAACAGCGGGGCCTTCTGGTAGGCCTCCGTGCCCAGGATTTCCGCGAGTTGGCGGACCGCCTTGCCGGACCTGATCTCCGCCACGATCCGCTCGTGATACGCTGCGGTGGCCTCCAAGACGTCGCGGAAGTAGGCGGCCACGTCGTCGGCCCCGCGGACGACCGCATTGTGGCTCAGGCAAAGGACCTCGGCTCCCAGCTCGGCCAGCCGCTCGATGGAACTCAGGTACGTCGCATAGTCGGCAAAGTAGTTCGGCCACCAACTGTGATCCTGCGGGATGTAGTAGCCCGTGGCGTCGGAGACGAGCAGGATCCGCTCGACGGGCTCGAAGAAGCTCAGGCTGCACTCGCTGTGCCCGGGCGTTTCCAGGACCCGGAACGAGGCCCCGTCGACCTCGACCGCGTCTCCCTCCTTGAGGATGAGGTCCACGGCGATTTGCCTTTCGGCCGGCGCCTGCGAGAGGCAATCCTCAGGAAGACGCCCGGACTTCCGCAGCGCTCCGGCCAGGGCCTCATCCACGCCGCAGAAGAACGCAATTGCCTTCTCCGCCGCGAGCGTGTTGGCCGCCTTCTCCGACGCCGCCACGCGGGCCCGCGGGAACATCGCCCGCAGGGCCGGCACGGCCATCACGTGATCGGGATGGGCGTGCGTGACGATCACCAGCTTGACCGATTCGGGGGCCACTTCGAGCTGTCTGACTTGCTCGCGAACGAGCGGGCCGACGGCGCTGATCCCGCCTTCGAAGACCGCCCCTTCGCGGTCGCCCTTGAAAAGGTAGACCGGATACTCGTTCGTCCCCAGCATGAAGAGGTTGTCGGTCACCGCGACGGGAGGATCTTGCACCAGCACGGCTATTCTCCTTTCTCGGCTTTTTCGAGGGCGAACAGTGCGGCCCCGAAGGCCCCGACGAACTGCGGCTCCGGCGGCACGGCGGCTGGCGTCTTGAAGGCCTCCTGGGCGAGTCGCACCAGGAGGGGATTGTGGGCCACCACTCCGCCGGTCATGACCAGCAAGCCGCCGATCGCGTCCATCTCCACGATCCGCTTAATGACCGAATGAAACGCCCCTTTAATGATGTCCTCGATCCGCTGGCCCGCGCGGATCTTCTCCAGCACCTCGGTGGCCGCGAAGACGGTGCAGAAGCTGCCCAGCGTCACGTCCTTGGTGGAGCGCTCGGCCAGACCGTTGAGGTCCGAAAGGGGCAGGTCGAGGCGATAGGCGATTTCCTCCAGGAAGGCCCCGGTGCCGGCGGCGCACTTGCGGTTCATCTTGAAGCCGGTGCGGCGGCCCTGGTCATCCAGGTGGATCACCTTGCTGTCCTGGGCCCCGATGTCGATCACGGTCATGGCCCGGCGGAAGTGATGGAAGGCCCCTTTGCCGTGGCACGCGATTTCCGTCACCTTGCCGTCGACCCAGGGGACGTTGTCGCGGCCGTAGCCGGTCGAGATCGAACCTGCGAGGCCGGGAAAAGGGGATAGGTCCGTTTTTCCGGAACGGCCCGGAGGGGGCTTCGCACAGAGTGGACCTGTCCCCTTTTCCCATCCGGCGGCCGAGATCGCTTCGATCAGGCACTGGTCGGCGGTAGCGGCATAATCTACGCCCGAGCGGCGGATCGCCTTGGCGACAACCTGCCGGCCGCCGTCGACGATCACCAGCTTGGCCGCCGAGGCACCGATGTCGATCCCGCAGAAGTAACTCATGCTTCCTGGAGCTGCTCGACGAAGGCCTCGATGTTCGTGCGGGTTTGCTCTTCCGAGTAGAGCCGCAGGTCGTTCAGGTCGCCGTTGACGATGAGGTAGGGCTTGCCCAATTTCCTTTGCACCCGCTGCGGCATCTCATAGCGGCTGTTGGAGTTGTTGGGGCACGTCTTGGCGTCGTGGTAGAGGATGCCGTCGACGTTGAACTTCTCGACCATCTGCTCGATGTACGCCTCCTTCCGGTCGTCGCTGCGGCAGATGAAGATGTTGGAATACGCCCGGGCCATGCTCCGGAAGGGATCGGCCGGGTCGAGGGCCTCGAAGATCCAACTGTTGCAGTAGGTGGAGGCGACCACGCAGGTCTTCAACTGGAGGAACTGCGTCGAGAGGTCCCGCAGCTTGCCCCAAACGGGCATCCCCTCCCAGTAGATGCGGAACCGCTCGCCGGCGACCGCGGCCACTCCCGCGGCGACCCGCTCGTTCAGCTCGGCCAGGAAGAGCTTGTAGTAATCGATGGCGTCCTGCTGGCCCCGGAGAACCACGGCCGGGCCCATCTGGATCGTGCCGTCGAAAAAGGTGACCGGCGACGGCTTGTTGGCCGCCGTTTCCAGGACCGCCTTCCAGAGCAGGGTACACTGCCGGGCAAGATCGATCACCTCGCGGAGCCGGTCGACGTCGAGCTTCGTGCCGGCCACTTCTTCGAGCGGCTCGACCAACGCCCGGATTTGCTTGGCCACGTAGTCGACCAGGAGGTCGTCCACGTCGCCGATCGACCGCGGCGTGTGGACCCCGAGGCACGGGACGCCGAATTCCCGGCCGTACCACTGGAACCAGTCCTTCACGTCGCGGCACTGGTTGGTGTTGAAAACCAGCACGTCCGGCCTGGGCACGCCCTTCAGGCCCATCTTCTGGAGCGGCGTCTCGCCCTTTAAGTACGAGCCGATGTCGCTGGTCAGGTAGGAGCAGATGTCCGGCGAAAACCCGCGGGCGTTGGCCAAGGGGATCAGGTCGGTGGCCATCCGCGCCGCCCCGAGCATGGCGCCGTGGTTCTCGGGAAAGTAGACGTTGAACCCCAATGCCCGGAGCAGCTCGGCGGGGCCCACGCTCGTACACCAGGCGGTCTTCTTGCCTTGCTCGCGGCCCTGGCCGAGGTCGGTGAAGTACTTGCCCATCACCGCTCGCATTTGCTTGTTGGCTGCAAAGTCCTTTCGTTCCGGGGCCGACGACATCAAAGGGCTCCTTCTGTCTTCTTCAAGAGTTCGCACGGATCAAACCGCGGGCCGCACTTCGCCGCCAGTTGCTCCAGCCTGGCACCGACCTTCGCGACACCAAGGTCGTGGGCGTGCTTCAGCGGGCCGCCGCGGAAATCGGGAAAGCCGGTGCCGAGGACCATCGCCACGTCGACGTCCGACGGGCACCTGGCGATCCCCTCTTCCAAGGCACAATACGCTTCGTTGACCATCCGCAGCACGAGCCGCTCGGTGATCTCTTCCTTCTCCGGGCGGCGAGCGGCCCGGCCCGCGGCACGCCGCACCTCGGCGATGATCTCGCCCGCCGCGTCGCTTGCGTGCGGCGTGTGGTCGCCCGGCCGGTAGCGGTAAACCCCCGAGCCGGTTTTCTGGCCCAGGTGGCCCCTCTCTACGAGCCGCAAGGCGATGCCCGAGAGCGGCCCGTGCCGTGGAAACGCACCGGCCAGCGAGCGCTGCGCATCTACCAGGATATCGACCCCCGACATGTCGATCAACACCAGCGGGCCCATGGGGAAGCCGAACTCCACCATGGCGGCGTCGATTTCCGGCGCGGTCGCCCCCTCTTCCAGAAGGTGGAACGCCTCCTGAAGATACGGGACGAATACCCTATTGACCAAGAAGCCTTCACGATTTCTTACCACGACGGGCAAACCGGCCGCGAGCATCGCCTGGGCAATCCCGCTTCCCATGGTTCCCATGCCGACCACCGCGGCCTTGGCAATCCGCACCGGCTCGACGCCCTCCAGTTCGGGGAGTCTGGCGGTTTGCCGGCTGGCTTGGCAGGTATTTCCTCGAGGAGGTCTCCCTGAAAGTTATCCGATTGCGCCCTTCCGGTCGATGGTGGGGGATGAGACCGGGGGGGCCTGGGCGTCGAATTCCCACCCCTCGACGGCGGCAGACCGGGATGTCGTGGAATTGTTCGCTTCAGCGGATTGACTTAGAATGAAGTGCAGCGTGGCTGATCGACTTGGGAAAGGACGCCGTGCTGACCCTAATGGCTCGTCGTGAGGTGCCTTCATGGCGACTTCGGTGATCTTTGAAGAACAGGTTGAGATCCCCATGGATCTGCGCTCGCTGGCGGATTTCCGACGCTGGGCAACCTCGGACGAGTTTCCCGAGCGCGGCAGGATTGACTACGTGGCCGGCCGCATTGAGGTGGATATGTCACCCGAAGACCTTTTCCGTCACGGGACCCTCAAAGGCGAAATCCATGGCGTGCTCTATCAGTTGGTGAAGCGGCAGAACCTGGGTCATCTATTCGTAGATCGCGCCAGGGTCAGTTCGGTAGAAGGCGATGTGTCGGCCGAGCCTGACGTCGTATTCGTTTCCCATGACGCTCTGGCCGAGGGCCGTGTTCGCCTCATCCCTGGTGCGGCTGGCGGGGCGCCTTGGTACATCGAGATGGAAGGGGCCCCCGATCTGGTCGTCGAAGTGGTCAGCAAGAGTTCCGTGGCCAAGGACACCCGCCGGCTGCCCGAGGCGTATTTCAAGGCCGGGGTCGGCGAGTTCTGGCTGGCCGACGCCCGCCGCGAGCCGCTCCTCTTCCGCGTTCACGAGCGGGGCGAGTCGGGCTATGAGGTCGTCCAGCCCGATGCCGAGGGCTATCAGCGCTCGGCCCTCTTCGGCCGCTGGTTTCGCCTCGACGGGCGCCGCGACGACAAGGGGCACTGGGCGTTCGATCTCCTTACGAAGGAGTAGGCCGGAAGGCGCGGGCCGCTCGCCCTATCCGTCTGAGAGTCCGAATCGCCCCGAAGTCCTCAAAGCACCAGCGTGAGCTTGAGCGACCCGACGGCATTGGCCGGATCGGCGTACATCTCAAACGCCTCGGCGGCCCGCTCCCAGGGCATCCGCGGCGTGACCATCGCGGCCAGGTCCACCCGCCCCTGGACGATCATGTCCACCGCGCTTTGGAAGTACTCCATGCACTGCGGGCCCATCGAGCAGACCATCTCGATCTCGTTGGCCATGCTCTGATACCAGGGAAACTCCTGAAGGTCGTGGTGCGGCACGCCGAAGACCATGAGCCGGCCGTGGCGTCGGGGGAGATAGGCCGCCGTGACCAGCGAGTCGGGCTTGCCCACCGCCTCGACGCAGAAATCGACCATCTTGCCCCCGGTCAGGGCTTTGACCGCTTCCACCACGCTGTCGCGCGAAGCGTCGATCACGTGGGTTGCCCCGAAGCGCTTGGACCACTCCAGGCGCCACGCCACCTTGTCGATGGCGATCACTTGGCCGGCCCCCATGCGCCCGAGCAAGTGGGTGAAGATCAGCCCCATCGGGCCCTGGCCGACGATCGCGCAGCTCTGGCGGATCACGTTGCCGGTGCGGGCCATGGCGCGGAGCACGGTGGCCAGCGGCTGGGCGGCGATCAGTGCCGCCATGTCCGGGGCGTCCTGAGGCAGGCGGGCCAGCCCGGCCGACTTCGACACGATGAACTCGACGAAGCCGTTGTAATCGTCCGGGTGGGCCAGCACCCAGGTGCCCGGCTCCCAGCCCGGCAGGCGCGACTCGACAATGCGGCCGATGTTCTCGTGCCCGAGCCACCCCGGCGGCGGCGGCCAGGGGACCTTGGCCCAGCGGCCGTCGCCCGTGTACGGCCCCATGTTCGTGCCGCACAGCGCGACGTACTTGCACTGCACGACGACTTCGCCCTCCTTGGGCTCGGGCTTGGGAGCATCGTCGATCAGGCGTATCTTCCGCGGCTCTTCAAACAGAATGGCTCTCATGAGACCCTCGTTTGTGGCGGCTTGAGAATCGGCCTCGGCACAGCCCGCGATCGGGTAGGTCCTCGGTCAACGCAACCACGTCCAAACCGCGGATCGGCGGATCGCTGATCTCGAATTCTAGCACGTGCCGATCGCCGTAGCCATCCTGCTACTAAGGCCGGCTGACCGCCGCGAGGACAACGGAGAGCCCAAAGTGACCAGCGTCAGTACGCCAAGAACCTAGCCGCCTGAGCGGAAACCTGCTGAAATCGCGGAAGGTCAGTTAGGTGATCAGGTGGCAGGCGAGACGCCTGCCCTACTCCGCCGCAAGGCTCGCGCAGACCAGCTCCCGGTCGTTCCTGGCGAAGACGTGCTTGTAGGCGTAGGCGGGGTGCGACCAGCAGACGCCGCCCCGCTGCGACAACTGCTCCCGCGTCGGCTCGATCAGCTTCGTGCGGCTGATTTCCCGGAAACCCTGCGGCGAAAGCTCGCTTACGATCAATTCGCCGCGCTCGTTGAACATCCAGATCCGTCGGCCGTTGCGGACCATGTGGATCGTGGCCCAGCGGGCCTTGGGCACGGGCGTAAGGTCTTCCCAAACGCGGTCGCCGCTCTTGGCGTCGAGGCAGCGGAACTCGCCGTAGCTATCCACGCCGTAGACGTAGTCGCCCTCCAGCAGCGGCGTGGAGATCATCGCGTGCAGGGCGTCGGTGTTCGTTTCGCTCTCGCCGGCCCGCCGCCAGACCTTCTCCACCGCGGGCTCATCCTGGCGTAGCCGCAGCAGGAGCGCTCCGTCATAGAACGAAGTGACAAACAGCCGATCCCGATCGACCACCGGCGTGGGGACGTTGATCACCATGCGCCTCGGCTTAAACGGGTATCTCCAGTAGACCTTGCCCGAGGCCGGATCGAGGCCGACCACGTTGTCGCCGGTCCAAACGACCAGGAGCCGCCGGCCCGCTTGTTCGATCACGATCGGGGCGGAATACGACGGCCGGTCATCGAGGGCCCGCCACTTTTCCGCTCCCGTCTTCTTGTCCAGGGCCACCATGCACGCCCCGCCGGCACCGCCCGCCTGCAGGATGACCAGGTTGCCATCGACCAGCGGGGCGGCGGCAATACCCCAGATCGGCACGCGGGCGCGGTACTCGGCCCGCAGGTCCTTGGCCCAAAGGACCTTGCCGCCGGCGGCGTCGTAGCAGTGGAAATGCCCCATGGTCCCCAGGGCATAGGCGCGGCCGTCGTCGATCGAGACCGAGGCCCGGGGCCCCGCCGCGTAACTCACCTCATAGGCACAGTCGTAGGTGTGGGTCCAAAGCTCGCGGCCGGTCTTCCAGTCGAAACAGAGGACGCGCTCGACCTCCTTGGGCGCGGTCCGGCGGTCCATGACGTAGACGCGGCCGCCCGCCACCGTCGGCCCGGTGTAACCGCTGGAGATGGGCGCCCGCCAGCGCAAGGGGATGCTGGGCCCGGGAAGCTTCTCGACGATGCCCGTCTCTTTCCACACGCCGTCGCGGCCGGGCCCGCGCCACTGCGGCCATTCGTCGGCCGCCAGACGCCCGCAACAGGCCCCGAAGGCCGCGCATGCAGCGACCACGGAAAACACGACGATGGCTGCCAGTCGCATGGTGGAATGCTCCCTGGTGTTTGGCTTGTGAGGCTACCCCAGGACGACCGTCGGCATCCGTAGGCTTCTGCGCAGACTTCCGAAGTCTTGCAGACTTCGGAAGTCTTGGGACAGGCGCGGCTCGGCAGGAGCCTCGCCCTCCCGGAATCACGCAACGTCATGTACCGTCTGCGGAGATTGGGTGCGGGCGGTTTCGAGAAAGGCGGATCGCCGGGAGTCGTCCCCCAAACCCGGCGGTCCGCCTTGTCTTTGCCGGTCGTGCTGCGGCGCCAAGCGGCTGGCCGCCGCAGGGGTGTCGCCGGCGATCGGCCGGCTCGCGTCAGTCCTTCAGCTCGAACTTGAATTCGTTCGGGTCACCCGTCTTGACCTCCGCGTCCAGGCCGGAAGTGCCTTGATCCTTATACTTCTTCGGGATCAAAATCCTTGGGCTGCGCGGCCGGCGCCCCCGTCTTGGTCTATTGGGCGTAGCCCTGCATATACATTTTCGTCTTCGCGGCCATATCCTTCGGGTCGACCGGCGGCGGAGGCGCTGCGACAACGGGGGCGTCCGTCTTAATCACGGTCCCCTTGTATTTTCCCGGGACGGCCCCTTGAGCCCAACTGGTCCTGAGCTTCGCCACGCCGTCGGCTCCCGTCTCTCCAAACGCCGCCGCTCCCTTCTTAAGATCCAGCGGCCGCAGGTTGACACTTGCACCTACGACCATTGCCCCCTTGTAGCTGACCGCAACACTTGCCGGGACGGTCGCCGGGCGATCGGAGCCACGTTTACCGCATCGAAGCAGCGTTCCCACAACCGCAAGACAAAGCAGTGATCCCCAGAGCGATCGGATTATATCGACCTCCCCAACCAAGACAGATGCCGAAGAAACGAACCTGTATTTCCCGTCGCCCCCCTAGAGGTGGGCTTAGGTGCCCGCAAGTGGCCGCTTCCATCGCGGATCTCACCTGCAATGAGCCTAGTGAGAAGCCGGACCGGATGTCAATACCCCCAGGGCGGGGCATTTGTTGCCCTCTAGCTC
>CAYGZA010000037.1:0-10449 GCA_964354135.1 uncultured Planctomycetaceae bacterium | reverse complement strand
GGGGGATCGGACCGGCACGCGGTGGTTCGACGTGGACGTGGGTGGTGGCCCCGCCCGCAGGAAGCAGGTCCCCTATGCCCGCTGCCCGAGCAGCAGGGAGGAGGACCCGTGGGGCGACTTTGAATGGGCGTCAGCCAACTATTGCGGGAGCCTCGGCTCGCAGCGGACGCCTTCTAATGACGGCAACTGCAACACGTGGTTTAGACCGAACCCGAACCCGACCACGGGCGTGTACGACGGCAACTACGAGAATCCAGGCGGGAGCGCCGATCACGGGAACACGACGAGTCCCTCGACACTCTCGGGGATGATTGGCCGTTTGGGGCCGGTGCTCAGCTTCTCGGACGTGAGGGACGGGACCTCGAACGTCTTTTTCGTCGGCGAGATCCTCCCGAATTGCAGCGACCACGCGGGCGGGTGGTGGTATTACAACGCGATGGGAAACGCGCACGCGTCCACTTCCGTCCCGCTCAACACCAAGGTGACCTGCAACCCGCCGCCGGATCCCACCCACCCCTGCAGGGCCCAGAACAACTGGAATTACTCTTGGGGATTCCGCTCGAACCATTCGGGAGGCGCGAACTTCCTGCTTGTGGACGCGAGCGTTCAGTTCGTCACAGACACGGTTGACTACCAGACGTACCAGATGCTTGGCGGCCGGAGAGACGGTCGGGCGATTAAGGTCGCCGGCTTCTGAGTCGCCGGGCCAAGCCGGACCGGCCATGAAAGAAGTAGTTGCCCAGGACTTCCGAAGTCCTCAAGACTTCGGAAGTCTGCCGCCGCGAGTTGCGGTTTTGGGATAGCGTCCAAGAGGACAAGGTGCATCGGTCTCGTCAGGGCGGGACCGGTGCCCTATCGTTTGGCGAGTGGACGAGAAAGCGGGGCTCATGGTACACGGGAGGATGGAGACGTGTTTCGCCAATTCCTGAGGATGGGCGTTTTGTCGGGGGTCCTGGTGGGACTGATCGGTTGCAGCGGCGCCGGCGGCAAAGGGCCGAAGCTCTTTCCGGTGAAGGGCAAAGTGACGTACAAGAACCAGCCGCTGGCCGGGGCCACTGTCCAACTCATGTCCAGGCCGGTCCAGGGTAAACAAGGAAGCGGGGGCCAACTGGCCACCGGCATCACAAACGACCAAGGCGAATACACCCTCAGCACCGGCAACCGTCCGGGTGCCGTCGAGGGCAAACACCAGGTATCCATCACCAAGTTCGCCCAGTCTCAAGTCAGTGCGAAGTCCCTCACGCCGGACGACATGAAGAAGATGCAGATGGAGATGATGAAAACCGGCGGCAAGGCCCCGTACGCCCCCAAGAGCGAGATCCCCGAGAAATTCGGCAATCCTCAAACCAACGGCTTGGAGAAAACGGTCACCACCGACGCGTCGAAAAACGTGTTCGACTTTGACCTGGGCAGTTGAAAGCCTACGCGCGAGACGAACCTCCGGGCGCCTGTGCCGCGATCGATGTGCCGGAATAGGTGCCCCGCTCTATGAATGGCGGGTTGTCGGACAAGTCTGGCCCCTTGCTCTCGGCCGAGGGAGCATCGACGCGCATGGCACGGACCCCGGCAGAAAAACCCCGCCATTTACGGCGCCTTCTCCTGCTGGGAGGGGTCTTCCTCGCCGCCCTCGCCGCAGTGGTTGTCTTGTGGCCCGGGGTGCGGGTTACCCGCCAACTGACGGAAGCGCGGCGGGCGCTGCAACGGGGCGACATTTCCGCAGCCTTGCGAGTGCTGGAGACGGCCGAAGCTCTCCAGCCGGATCGTGCCGAGGTGCAGTACCTCGCGGCGGTAGCCAACCGCCGCGCGGGGCGGTTGGACCGGTTCGAGCCGCACTTGCAGCGGGCCGCGGAGCTGGGTTGGGCCGAGGAAGACATCCAGCGCCAACGGTGGTTGGCCCGGGCGCAAACCGGCAGCGTCGATGCGGTCCAGCGGGAACTGTGGGCCGCCATCGAGGGCGGCGCTTCCGACGAAGCGGCCGAAGAAATCTACGAAGCCGTGGCCAAAGGGTATCTCGCCACGTATCGCCCGCGCGACGCCTGGAGGTGCCTGGACGCCTGGCTCGTCTGGCGCCCCGACGCGCCGCAGGCGCGGATCATGCGGGCGTGGGTTTACGAGCAGGTCGCCGACCTGGCCCCGGCCATCGACGACTGCCTGGCGGCGCTGGAGCAGCTTCCCGACGATTTGGCCGCGCGGGTCAAGCTCGGCCAACTGCTGTTTCGGCAGAATCGGCTGGAAGAGGCCCGCCGGGAGTTCCAAACGTGCGTGGCGGCTGCCCCAGGCGATGGCGACGCGCTGGTGGGGATAGCGCAGTGCGAGCGCCGCCTGGGAAATGCCGCCGAGGCCCGCCGCCACTTGGAGGCCGCGCTCGGGCAGGAGCTGAGCCCGCAGCAGCGGGGCATCGCGCTGGCGGAAATGGGCCGGCTGCTGCTGGACGACGGCAAGGTCGCCGAATCCGTCGCCTGCCTGACGCAGGCCGCGCAGTGGGCCCCTGCCGAAAACTCGGTCCACTACGCGTTGGCGTTGTCGCTCAGTCGGGCCGGCCAGCCGGAACGCGCCAAGCATCATCACGAGCGGGCCCGGCAGATCCGGACGGAGTACGACCGCCTGTGCGAGATCACGCGCCGGCTGATCGATTCGCCCGGCGACGCCGAGCTCCGCTGCGAGGCCGGGCTGATCCTCATCGGACAGGGATTCAAGAAGGAGGGGATCGACTGGCTCATCGCCGCCTTGAAGTGTGATCCGAATCACCGCAAGGCGCATCAGCTCCTGGCCGATTACTATGCAGAGGCCGGCAACCAGCAGTTGGCGGCTCATCACCGGCTGCTGGCCGCCTTGAGTCCTCCAGAGAAGAAGTCCGGCCCCAGCGGGCCGGCACGAGGAGCCGATGGACACGAGCGATCCGCGCCGAAACGATGAGACCGCCCGCCCACCGGCGCGGCGGTCTCGCCGGCGGGCGATTGCAGCGGTCGCGGGCGTCCTGTCGGTGGCGGTGGCCCTTGCCGCCGGCGCTTACTGGCACTACCAGCGTCCGGCGCGGCGACTGGCGCGAGCCCTTCAGGCCCTGGACGCCAAGCAGTACGGCGAGGTCCAGCGCGGGCTGGAATCGCTGGAGCACGCCGAAGGCTACGAGCCGCACCGGCGATTCCTGCGCGGCGCCTTGTTGCTCCACGACGGAAAGCCCTATCCGGCGCTCGCGGAGTTCGGGCATTCGGTCAACCACGAGGCGTTGCGCGTCCGCACGCTCGTTCTGTCCGGCCAGGCGCTCTACCAGGTGGGGCAATTCCGGGAGGCGATCGGCCTGCTGGTCCAGGCCGCGGAGGCGGACCCGGACGCGGTGGACGCGCACCGCTGGCTGGCCTTGGCCTACGACGACCTGGGATTGACGGGCCACGCGATGGCGCACCTGAAGCGGATCGCGGAGCTGGCCCCGGACGACCCCCGCCCGCACCGCCTCATGGGACTGATCGAGAAGGATGGGGAGCAGTACGAGGCCGCGGCGGCAGACTACCGCGAGTCGCTCCGCCGCCAGGCCCGGCAGTTCGACCGGGAGCAGATCCTGCTGGAGCTGGCCGAGTGCGAAATCAAGCAGCGGCGGCGGTACGAGGCTGCGCTGGAAACCCTGGCGCAGTGCGCGCCCTCGCCGAACCGCTGGGCGGCGGAAGCCGAGTGCCATTACGCCGCCGGCCGCGCCGCCGAGGCCCACCGCCTCCTCGACCAGGCCCTCAAGGAGGCCCCCGCCCATCTGCCCGGCTTGCTGCTGAAGGCCACGATCGCGATGGGGGAAGGAAACGCCAAGCTGGCGGTCGACCTCCTCTCCGCCGCCGTGGTGGCCTACCCGAAAGACTACACGGCGCAGTTCAAACTGTCGCAAGCCTACCGGCGCGTGGGAAACGACGCGCAGGCCGACAAGCACGGCCAGATTGCCAAGGACATCAAGCGCGTGCGCGAGGAGTTCTCCGAGCTGCACGGGACCGCGGCCGCGGAGCCGGCCAACGCGGCGGTGCGGTGGCGACTCGGCGTCTTGGCGCGCGAGCTGGACCGGGCCGACTTGGCCCGCGTCTGGTTTCGCGCGGCGCTGGCGATCGATCCCCGCCGCAACAAGGCGCCTCGCAACCTCGCCGAAGAGGAGTCGCGCGGCTCCCAGCCGCAGGCACGTGGCAGGTGATCGCATGAAGAGACTCTTCAGCTATCGCGTTGCGGCGATGGCGTGCGCGGTGGTGGCGGCGGCCGTGGCGCTGCCGTTTCTGCGCCGCGCCGTGGCGCCTCCCGGGAGCGGCACGGCTGCCGTGGGTCGGGCAGGACCGGGGCTGGACGCGGCCCCTTCGATCGACGGCAGCCCCTCCGGCCTAGGCCGGGCAGAAACCGCCTGCCTGATCCGGCTCCGCGACGTGACTGGAGAAGCCGGAATCACCTTCCGGCACACGGACGGCTCCAGCGGCAGGTACTACATCCCGGAGACGGTAACGTCCGGCTTGGCCCTGTTCGACTATGACGGGGACGGCCTGATCGACATCTACTTCCCCAACGGGGCCCCGCTCCCCGGCGCCAAGGTGGAGACCCCGCCGCGGCACGCCCTGTACAAGAACTTGGGGGGCTGGAAGTTCCAGGACGTGACCCACCAGGCCGGCGTCGGATGCACCGGATACGGCATGGGAGCAACCGCGGGCGACTACGACAACGACGGCAACCAGGATCTCTATGTCAGCAACTTCGGTCCCAAGGTCCTCTACCGCAACAACGGCGACGGCACCTTCACCGACGTGACCCGGCAGGCCGGCGTCGCCGACGGCAGCAAGCTGGGCGCGGGCGCGTGTTTCCTGGACATCGACGGCGACGGCGATCTCGACCTGTTCGTCGCCAACTACGTCAAGTTCTCCTACGAGACGCACTTCATCGAGCGGGCCGGCGGTTTTCCCGAGTACGCCAGTCCCAAGGCCTACCCGCCGGAACGGCAAACCCTCTACCGCAACAACGGCGACGGCACCTTCACGGACATTAGCGCGGAGTCGCGAATCGCGGAACATCCCGGCAAGGGGATGGGAGTCGTCTGCGCCGATTACGACAACGACGGGGACACCGACATCTTCGTTCTGAACGATGTCTTCGGGAACTTCTGTTTCCGCAACGACGGGAAAGGGGTCTTCGAGGAGGTCTCGCTCGCCAACGGATTCAAGTACAACGGAGAAGGCATGCCGCTGGGCAGCATGGGCGTGGACTGCGGCGACTACGACAACGACGGCCGCCTGGATTTCTACCAGACCTCCTACCAGGCCGAATTGCCCGTGCTCTTCAGGAACCTGGGAAACGGCATCCTGGAAGACGTGACGGTGCGGACCGGCGCGGGGCAAGGAACGCTGGACAACGTGAAATGGGGCTGCGGGTACGTCGATCTCGACAACGACGGCCTTCGCGACCTCTTTGTCGCCAAGGGGCATTTGCAGGACTTGATCGATCAGTACGATCACAATACGTCGTACCGCGCGCGGAACGTCGTTTTGCGGAACACGGGCGGCGGGAAGTTCCTGGACGTGACGGACCTGTGCGGCGACGGCCTCGCCCCCGTACACAGCAGCCGTGGGGCGGCCTTCGACGACCTCGACAACGACGGCGACATCGACGCGGTGATCCTCAATTCGCGCGAGAAACCCACGATCCTGAGGAACATGCTGAACGAGTCGGGTTCCCCGAACCACTGGCTCCAGATCCGGCTTCGGGGAGTGAAGACCAACCGCGATGGCGTGGGGGCCCAAGTCAAGGTGGTCGCGGGGAACCTGACCCAAGTCGATGAGGTTCACAGCGGCCGCGGCTACCAGAGCCACTTCGGGTCGCGGCTCCATTTCGGCCTCGGCAAGCGCGACCGGGTCGACCGCATCGAGGTCCGCTGGCTCGGGGGAGGGGTCGACGTGTTGGAAAACGTCGCCGTGGACCGGCTTCTTACGATCACGGAAGGCCGGTCGCCGGCCCGGGGCGTTCCCTAGTCTTCCAGTCCGGACCATTCCTAGCGGCCTGCCACGGCTCGCCCCAGGGCAAGCCGCGCCAGCGATGTGCCGCCGGCGCTCGTTCCGACGAAGCCGTGGCACATGATGCTCGATCTTCCTCGACTCACGAATGATCCGGCCGGGCGTTTCCGCCGGGCGAGTCCGGTTGTTACAGACCCGTTACACTCGGGCGTGCGGATCTCCCGTAGACTAGGAATAGTCGATCGGCCCCCGACGCGTCCTGCCGGCAGTCGTTGCGCGGGGCCGTGAAAAACGGTGGTTCCACTTTCTTCACAGGGAGACCCGCTCATGATTCTCGTCGGAAAACTCAGGACTGGTTCTTGCGCCCGGGGGATTCGCTTTCCCGCGTCGTTGGTGCTCATGATGGCCGCAAGCGTCGGCTGGGCCCAGCCGCCCTCCGACGCGCTCAACGTCCGCGGCAAACCGCCGGCCGCCTTGTTGCACAGCAGCCTGCTCAGTTCCGTCAGGCCCGCCCCCGCCGCGCCCGCCCCCGCAGATGCCGACGGCAACCCGCACGTCTGGAAGCCGCAGACCAAGTCGGTGGCGGTCTTCAAGAACGGATTGGGGTTCTTCATGCGGGAGGGGGAAGTCACCCTTCGCGACGGCTGGTGCGTTGCCAAGGAGGTCCCGCCGGCCGCGTTCGGCACGCTGGCGATCTACGCCCGAAACGAGAAGGAGGCCGTGGACATCGTGGGCTCGGGCCCGGGGGAGATCGTCGAGTTCGACGGCCGCGACGCGTCCAAGGACCCGGCCGCCAAGCGGACCCGCCTGGAGACCAGCAAAGGGCTGAAGGTGCTGTTGCACTATCAGCACAAGGGCCAGGACCGGTCGTCCGCCGGGAAGCTGGTCTCGGTGGGGCCCGAGTTCGTGGTGCTGGAGGACGAGCGCAACAGCTTCGCCGTTCCTCTGGAGGGGATCACGAAGGTGCAGGTCCTCGAGCTGCCGCTGCGGATTCACCTTGCGAGCGAGGCGGAAAAGCAGCCGCCGAAAGCCACCCTCGGGATGGCCTACCTGCGCAAGGGCATCACTTGGATTCCCGACTACACGCTGAAGATCCTCGACGAGGACAACGCCGAGCTGACCCTCCGCGGCACGCTGGTGAACGAGGCGGAGGACTTGGTCCACACCGACGTTCACCTGGTGGTCGGCGTGCCGCACTTCGTCCACACCGAGTACCTGGCCCCGATTGCGGTCGGCCAGGTGATCCGCTCGATCGGGGCCACGGTGGCCGGCGGCGGGGTGCCGCAGGCCGTGGCGACCCAGATCATGACTCGGGCGGCCATCGTATCCAACGCCAACACGGCTCCGCAGTTCGAGGGCACCGGGGTGGTGGAACGACCGGTCGAAGCGGCGGCCCGCGACGTCGGCGGGATGCTCAAGAACCTCCCCCAACTGGAAGGCGCGGCGGCCACCGACTACACCGTCTACACCAAGAAGGACCTCACGCTCCGCCAGGGCGAGAAGGCGATCGTCACCCTCTTCACCAAGCGGATCAAGTACTCGCACATCTACCGTTGGGAGTCGCCCAAGGCGATGGAGCACTCCCTGGTGCTGCACAACGCGACCGACACGGCCTGGACCACCGGGCCGTGCCTAGCCCTGAGCGCCGACAGCCCCTTGAGCGAGGACCTCTTGCGGTACGTGCCCAAGGGCGGCAACGGCGAGCTGCCGGTCACCGCCGCGATCAACGTCGCCCACGAGAAGGCCGAGCGGGAGACCAACCGCCAGCTCAAGGCCCATTCCCCTTCGCCCAACGTCTTCTTCGACCTCGTTACGCTGGAGGGGACGCTCAAGCTCCGCAACTTCGAGAAGCGGGCCGAGGAGATCATCCTCGCGATTCCCGTCCCCGGCAAGCCGCTCTCGGCCGACGCGGGCGGGACGATCTCCGTCAACCCGGAGAAGCTCCGCTTGCTGGAGCGGGAGGGCTCGGTCCAGTGGCGGGTCAAACTCCAGCCCGGCGAAGAGAAGGCCCTCAAGTATCAGTACGAACGCTACGTGCCGTCGAATTGACGTAGAAGAGTTGCTCTCCGCCGGATGACGCCTAAAGCCCACGGGTTGCAACCCGTGGGCTTTGACCTGTTGTCTACGGTCTACTGTCCTCTGACTACTACTTCGCTCTGGCACTGTCAGCCGCAATAAGGTACGTTCACAGAGATGACCACCGGCACGGCCAAGACTCGGATCCTGACCATCGAGGACGACCCGGCGATCCGCCGCGGGATCGTCGATGCCCTGCGCTTCGCCGGCTATGCCACGCTGGAGGCCGCCCACGGCGAGCAGGGGCTAGAGCTCGCGCTGGCCGCCCAGCTCGATCTGGTGCTCTTGGACCTGGTGCTTCCGGGCCGCGACGGCCTGGAGATCCTTCGCGAGGTCCGCCGGCTGCGGCCCACGCTTCCCGTGATCATCCTCACGGCGCGGGGAGAAGAGGCCGACCGGGTCCGCGGCCTGCGCGACGGGGCGGACGATTACGTCGTCAAGCCGTTCAGCGTCAAGGAGCTTCTGGCCCGCGTGGAGGCCGTGTTGCGGCGCTCGCCGGAGCGGCCCGGCGACGTCGGCCTCATCCCGATCCCCGGCGGAACGATCGACCTAGAGCGCCGTGAGGTGCGGTTCGACGACGGCGGCCGCGAGGAACTCTCCGAGCGCGAGGTGGAGCTCCTCCGCTACCTGGCGGCCAACGCCGGCCGCGCCATCGCCCGGGAGGAGCTTCTGGCCAACGTTTGGCGCATCAGCCCGCGGGGGATCACCACGCGGACAATCGACATGCACGTAGCGCGGCTCCGCGAGAAGCTCCGCGACGACCCCGAGGCCCCGGCAGTGCTGCTGACTGTCCGGGGCAAGGGGTATATGTTTAGTAGAGAGGGTTCAGGGTTCGGGGTTCAGGAGTAGAGGTGAGGCACGAGGGGCGAGGGACGAAGGACGAGGTAAGAGACTGACGAGGATGGATTGTCGGGCGTTTTCGTACGAGGTATCCTCCCGAACCCTGAACCCTGAACCCCGAACCCTACCATGAAACGCACTTGGCCTTTCTGGATCGCCTTTGTCGTCTGCCTGGCGGCGGCGCTTGCGGCCATGGGCTGGACCAGCCTGACGGCCCTGCGGCTGGAGCAGGCGGAGGCCGAGGCCCGCCGTCAGGCGGCGCTGGAGGAAAACGTCGGCCTGGCCCTGTGGCGCATGGATTCGGCCTTGGCTCCCGTGCTGGCCCAAGAGAGTGCGTGGCCGGCGGCGGCCTACCGGACCTTCCTGCCGCTGGAGGGGGCGTCCAGCCGCGGCTCGACGCGCGGTCCCGGTGGCGGACCGCTCGTGCCCTCGCCGCTCCTGGCGGACACGTGGCCCTACGTGCTGGTCCACTTCCAGTGTGAGCCGGACGGGCGTTTCACGTCGCCGCGGGCGCCGAGCGACGCGGATGCCCGGCTGGCCGTGCCCCGGCACCTTTCGCACGAGGCGATCCGAAAGGCCGAGAAGCATTTGGCCCGCTTGGCCGGTTTGACGAGCCGGACCCAGCTTGCCGCGATGCTCCCCCCGCCAAGCCCCGCGGGCGTGCAAATCGCGATGACCCCGGGCGGAGCTGGCGAAGACCGCTCGGCACAGAATCGGCGGCGAGCGGAGCCGGTCGCCCGCAGCCGAGGCGCGGTGGAATTTGACCAGCGCTCTCAGGCGCTTGTCCAAAACACCGCCGCCCTGGTCCAAGCCCAGAACAATCCCGATCTCAATCCCTTCGCACCACCAAGCAGCGTCGGCGGCGCGGTGATGAGACCCATTTGGATTGGCGGCGAGCTGCTCCTGGCCCGACGCGTCGTGATCGCCGGCCGGGAGTACGTCCAGGGCTGCCTCCTGGACTGGCCGGGCGTCAAGACGTGGCTCCTGCAAATGGTCGCCGACCTGCTGCCGGGCGCCGATATGGAGCCCATCGCCCAGGCCGCCGGCCAGCCCGAGGCCCGGATGCTGGCGGCCCTGCCGGTGCGGCTGGTGCCGGGGGCGCTCTTGGCGGACCCGGGCAATTCCGCCTCGCCCGTTCGCTTCTCGCTCGTGATCGCTTGGGGGTGCTTCTTGACCGCCGCGGCTGCGGTGGCGGCGATGCTCTGGGGAGTGATCCGCCTGGGCCAGCGCCGTGCCGCCTTCGTCTCCGCCGTGACCCACGAGCTGCGCACGCCGCTCACCACCTTCCACATGTACACCGAGATGCTCAGCGAAGGGATGGTCGGCGACCCGGGCCGGCAGAAGGAGTACCTCGACACGCTTCGGGCCGAGGCCTCACGCCTAAGCCACATGGTGGAAAACGTCCTGGCCTACGCCCGGCTGGAGCGTGGCCGGACCGACGGCCGCGTGCAAACGGTCGCGGCCGGCACGATGCTGGAGGGCTTTCGCAGCCGGCTCGCCGACCGGGCGGCGCAGGCCGGCATGGATCTCGCCGTCGAGGGGGGCGAAGCCGACTGGTCCACGCCCGTCCGCG
>CAYGZA010000036.1:0-30897 GCA_964354135.1 uncultured Planctomycetaceae bacterium | reverse complement strand
GCTCAAGCGGTGCAGCCCGATCTTCAGCCACCGCGCCAAGAGACCCTCCTTGACGTGGCTCCCCCGCGGCACGTGCCCCCGGCGGGTCCCGACTAGCAGCGGCCAGGCCCTAAGCGCCGAGCCGACCGCGATGGCCAGCAGTGCCGCCCGGAAGGGCCAGGGGGCGACCCACAGCGGCAGCAAGGCGAAAAGCGCGGCGAGGGCCGATTCCCGCGGTCCCGGCAGGCGGCCCGAAAGGCCGACCAAAGGCGCGATCCCCGCTAGAACCAGCGCGGTCCACGCCGGCCAGTCGGTCGGATGATAGTATCCTAACCCGGGCAGCCACGAGACCGACAACAGGGCGATGCCGATCCAAGCGAGCATCGAGCGTTATTCCTTTCCGTTCGGCTTCCCGGCGGGCGGTGGAGCGTCTTGAGGGGCGGCGTCAGCCTGCGGGACGCCTTCCGGCGCCTCGTCGCCGGCCGGTGGCTGGGCAGCGGGCTGCCCTGCCTGGCCGGCGTCGTCGGTCTTGCCCGCCGGCTTCGGCCGGGGCGGGAACCACAGGGTTCCTTCCCCGACCCCGTCGCGCAACAGCGAGATGAACCACCGCCAGAAGTCGGCGTTCTCGCGCATCCCTTCGATCAGTTCCCCGTACTCCCGCTCCAGGTTCTTGTTCATTGCGAAGCACGTGTCGCCGACGACGGTCACCAGCCCCTTGCCCACGCGCCGCAAGAGGATCACGGGCTTGTCGTTGGGGGAGGCCGGGCGGGCAGAGACCAGTAGCGCAAGGCGGTCCCGGGCATCGATCGGCCAGGCGGCCCAGTAGCGGACATAGGCCTGGTAGTCGCGGCCGACGAGGTACGGGCTCTTGAAGTGCCCCAGCGGCTCCGACTCGGGCGGTTCCCTGCTCGTCAAGTCTTCGGGGTCGCCGCCGACGTCGAAACGGAAATCGGACAGGAGCGACCGGCTCGGCCCGACCTTCTCGTACCCGACCATGTAGATCAAGATGCCGCCTTCCCTGACGAACCGCACGATCGTCTCCCGCTCCGCCGGCGAGTATTCCTTGGCCGGGGCGATACAGACGAGAATCCGCGCCCCCTTGAGCCGCCAGGGCGAGAGCTCCGGCAGCATGAGGGTCAGGTAGTCGTTGCGCATCAGGGTCCACTGCAAACCCATCAGGCCGTCTTCGCGGAGGGCCTCGCGGCTGTAGGCCCCGAGGTGGGACTCGTCGATGTAGGCCACGTTGTTCGGGGTCTTCAGGTTGCCGTCGGGGAAGACGGCCCAGGAGCGGCAGGTCACGGCGGTGCAGGCGGCCAGAGACACCGCGAGGCCGAGGGCCGCGGCGGCCAGCCGCCCCGGGCCGGGCTGCCACGCCAAAACGACAACCAACCCCAGGAAGATCACGATCCCCAGCACCTGGCGCCACGGCGCCTGCGGCGTCGAGACAGGGTCGGCCAGATAGGCGAACAGGCGCGACGCGTAGGGATGGTCCCCGATGATAATGCCGTTGTTAAAGGTGGACGTGTCGCCGAAGGCCACGATGCGACCGGCGCCGCAGCGCTGTTCGGCGGCCAGGACCACGTCGCCGAGCCGCTCGCCGCTATCGTACCTGCCGTTGCCCAGCATCGCCCGCCGGCCGATCGGATTGCCGCGGTCGTTCCAACCCCAGCGGCCGACCAGGAGGGGAACCGCGGGCCAGCGGACCTCGACCGAGGCCCCGATCACCGCGCCGAACTGGTTCTCCGTGTCCGGGATTCCCGCCGCGGCGGGATGGGCCAGGACCTCGTACGATTGCAGCCAGCCGCCGACGGCAAACGTCGCCGCATCGTAGGCCACCCGCATCGAGGTCGGCTCGAGCAACTCGTTGAAACGGTTGAAGGGGCGCCGGGCCACAGCGGTCCAAAAGCGCTTGCCAAGGTCGCCGGTGAGCGTCTCTTCCTCGTCCGGTTCCTTGCGGGGTGGCGACTTGCCTTTCCTTGCCTCCTCCTCCATCGCCTCGACCCGGGAAGCCAAGGACTCATCGACGGTCTTGAGGAAGTCGGTCCCGACGATCGTATGTTCGCCCAAGAGAACGAGCGTTCCCCCGCCGCGGACGAACCGCCAGATCCGTTCCAGTTGGCCCTCTTCCCAGGGCGCGTGCGGGAATGGCAGGAGCACGACGTCGGCCCCCGTCAGGTCCGATTCCGAGAGGTCGGGCGAGATCCTCGCATAGGCCCCAAGGCTCTCCAGGAAAACCGGCAACATCCCGTACATCCCGATCGACAGCCGCCCGTAGTACGCCTGGCTCCACCGGTCGCGCTCGGGCGGCGGGTAGGTCGGCCTAAGCCAGTTCCCGTACCCCTTCTCGTGCAGGACGATTTTCTTGCCCCAGAGATCCGGATAGTGCCACGAGAGCCGGGTAACCGCGGGCAAGGAAACGGCCAGCAGGATGGCCGCCGCCAAGAACACGTCGTGGCGCCACGCGGGCGGCGGCCCGAGCCCGGTCGCCGTGGCCCCTTCCGACGCCGGAAACCGAATGACGTGCCGCAGGATGACCCAACCGATCACCAGGTGGATCAGCATGGCCAGAAGCGGCAAGTTCCAGGGGATCAACTCCCGGAGGGCCCGTCCGACGTAGGGCACGTTCGGCGCGACCCACCGGACGAGCGACTCCCACTTGGGCCAACGCTTGACCCAGGTCTCCACGGTCTTGTCGAAGTCCTTGGGCGGCGGGTACGGGTGCCAGGCGTCGGGGGCGGGCGGGGCGTCGGACAAGCCGCCGACCATCGTGGGGACGAACGTCAGGACGTTCAGGTAGATCAGATGCCCGACCAGCACCACCGCGACCGCCAACCCGATCCGTTGGAGCGTCCCCGCACGCGGGAGAACCCGGCCGGCAAGCGGGCCGCGAAGGGCCAGGTACAGCATCACCACGAGGAAGTCGAGGCCGCTCATCGTGGCGCCGACGGAGAGCGGGTGCCGCGTGATCCATCCCGCCACCGAGCCGAGCCCCGCCGCCGTGGCATCGCACAGCAGCCAGAACCACCCGATCGAAGTGTACGCGAGTCGAAACACGCCGAGGACGACGGTTGCTTCGGCGGCCAGCAGGATCGTCTTCTTCGCCGAGCCGGCATGACCTTGCGCCACCGCCACGAGGGCCAACGCCACCGCCAACACGTTCAAGGGCGGAAGGTCCGAAGCGATCATCGGGACGGCGACCGCGCCGGCAGCCGCCAGCAAGAGCCATCCCAGGATAGGCCGCGCGGGCTTGCGCCAGCCCGCCAAGAGCGTGCAGCCCAGGGCAGCCCAGGTCAGACCATGCCGCAGGGGATGGGCCAGCAAACCGCTGGAGCCGGCGGCGATCCACGCGCCGGCCAGCCCTGCCAGGGCGGCGATCCTTGGCCCACGAGGCTCGCAAGGAGAGGCACGGCCGCGCTCAGCCGGCGGAATCTCCTTCCTCCGCCTTCCTACGTCCGCCGACCGACGCACGTTCCCGTCGCTCCATCGGGTGACCGAAAATGAAAAGAGGGCGGTCCGAAGACCGCCCTCACGTTACTCGTGATCCGCGGTGCTTGTCAAGAGCCGCGCTTGGGGGCCCGCGTCGTGAAGGTGGGCAGCTTCGATGTGCTGCCCGACACCAGCGTCACCTGCTGCGACGCTGAACGCTTGCCTCGCGGAGCAACCGCGGCGTTCGGACAGTTCGCCGGGCACACCGTGAGCTCAACCGGACACTCGGTCTCGACCGGGACCAGGGGGCACTGGGTCACGATCACCGGACAGAACGTAGGGCTCTCCGGGCACGACGTGAGGGTGATGGGGCACTGCGTCGCGACGACGGGGCAACCCGTGTCCACCGGCGGGCAGGTCGTATCGGTAATCGGACAAGACGTCTGTACAGGCGGGCAGTCCGTCGGTACCGGTGGGCACCGGGTCCGATCGTCCGGGCAAGACGTGCTCACCGGCGGGCACCTCGTGGCGTCCGGCGGGCAGACCGTCTCCTGCTGACCTCCGCACGCCGTGGCCGTCGGCGGGCAGCTCGTCTGGACCACAGGGCACTCCGTGCCGACCGGCGGGCACTGCGTGTTGACCGCCGGGCAACTCGTCTGGACCGCCGGGCACTGCGTGTTGACCGCCGGGCAACTCGTCTGGACCGCCGGGCACTGCGTGTTGACCGCAGGGCACTGCGTGTTGACCGCAGGGCAGCGGGTCTGCTCCGCCGGGCACTGCGTATCCACTACGGGGCACTGCGTGTCGGCCGGCGGACACCGCGTCTGTTGCGTCGGGCAGTTCGTCTCGCCGGAGGGGCACTGCGTCGAAACGAGCGGGCAGCGGGTCTGGTCCGTCGGGCACTGCGTGTTGACCGCCGGGCACTGCGTAGTGACCGGCGGGCAGCGGGTCTGCTCTCCGGGGCACTGCGTGTCGACCGCCGGGCACTGCGTGGTGACCGGCGGACAGCGAGTCGTCTCACCTGGGCACTGCGTGCTGGCCGGCGGGCACTGCGTGGTGACCGCCGGGCAACGCGTCTGCTCCGGCGGGCACTGCGTAGCCACCGGCGGGCACTGCGTGGTGACCGCCGGGCAGCGGGTCTGGTCCGTCGGGCACTGCGTAGCCACCACCGGGCACTGCGTTTCGACCGCCGGGCAACGCGTCGACTGCGGCGGGCAGTGGGTCTCTCCCGTCGGGCACTGCGTGCTCACCGTCGGGCACCGGGTACTCAGCGTCGGGCACTTCGTCTCCTCCGACGGGCACCTGGTCTGCGACGGCGGGCAACGGGTGGATTGGGCCGGGCAGTTCGTCTCACCCGGCGGGCAACGGGTGGCCACAATCGGGCACCGGGTGTTGGTGGCCGGGCAGCGCGTCTCTGTAGCCGGGCAGTTCGTGTAGCCCGTCGGGCACCGGGTAGCCGCCGGCGGGCACCGCGTCTCCGCCGGCGGGCACCGCGTCAATTGCGCCGGGCAGTTGGTCGCCCCCGAAGGGCAGTGGGTCGCCAGTGTCGGGCATTGCGTCTGGACCGCCGGGCAACGCGTCTCCGTAGTCGGGCAGTTCGTGTAGCCGGTCGGGCACCGGGTAGCCGCCGGCGGGCACCGCGTCTCCGCTGGCGGGCAACGCGTCAATTGCGCCGGGCAGTGGGTCTCCCCCGAAGGGCAGTGGGTCGCAAGCGTCGGGCACTGTGTCTGGACCGCCGGGCAACGCGTCGCGGCAACCGGGCAACGCGTATAGGACTGCGGGAACTGGGTCGGTCGGCAGTTGTCGCCGGCCGGGCACCGCGTGTGAACCGGCGGACAACGCGTTTCCTGCCCGGGGCAGCGGGTATCGACCGGCGGGCATCGTGTGTACGCCGGGGGGCACCGCGTTTCGCCGGGCGGGCAGTGGGTCGTCGTCGGCGGACACCGCGTCGCCACTTGCGGACAACGAGTCTCCTGGGCCGGGCACCGGGTGAATGTGGTCGGACAGTTCGTCTGATTCGAGGGACACCGCGTCTGGACCGCCGGGCACCGAGTGAAGACCGGCGGACAGCGCGTCTCCGCCGCCTGGCACGAGGTCACGGTCGGTGGACACCGGGTGATAACCACCGGGCAGGTTGTCGTTTGCGTGCCGGTGGCCGTCGCCAGCGCCACGGGCCCTATCGCGCTCCCGGCGCTTTGCAGGGCGAGGTCAAGCGTTGCCTGGTAAGCACCGTCGCTCGCCTGTGCATGGGCGCCCCACAGCGCACCCCATGCGAACAGCATAGCGACAACGACACTTCGAATAACGGTCTTCCTCACTGGATGCCTCCCTTGATGCTCCCCTAACTTACCCTTGCCCGCTCGGCGATGGCCCTCGTGATGTTAAGTTGAGCCTCGCGATCCGGCCCCAACAATCCGAACTACCGAACCTCAAGAAACCGCGTAGCCCGTAGGACCGGAATCGAGACTAATTCTCGTGTCTTTCCTGTCTTGCCAGACCATCCCTTCTCTTATAGATTACGCAGACCTGCGAATCAACCCCTAGTTCTGGATTACCCCTACTCCCGCTCGGCATGCCCCACCCTGGCATGGTCTGTACCCCCATCCTGCCATGACGGGGGTATGGACCCTCCAGGAGTAGCCGCCTCGTGGGTTGCCATTCCCCGGCAGCCAGCACCTGCGCATAGACCCCGTTCCGTCTTGGACGCATGGGAAGGCCCGGTGGTTCCAAGAAGTCAACCTAGCAATTCCCCGCAAGCCGGTAAAGTCATTTGTTCGCTACAGACCGAGCACGTCTTGGATGCCGTACAGCCCTGGGACCTTGCCCACGAGAAACTTGGCCGCAGACAGGGCCCCCAAGGCGTAGCAATCGCGGTTGGTGGCCCGGACTGTCAACTCAATCGTTTCCCCGAGCATGGCGAAGACGATGGCGTGCTCCCCGGGATGATCGCCCACCCGAACGGCGTGGTAACCGATCTCCCCGTGCGGCCGGGCCCCGGGGCGGCCTTCTCGTCCGTGGCGGTGTACGGTCTGCCCCATCGCCGATGCGATGATCTGGCCGAATCTGAGGGCGGTGCCGCTCGGGGCGTCCTCTTTGAACCGGTGATGGCGCTCTAGGATCTCGACGTCGGCATCCTTGTCGGCCAGGGCCGATGCGGCGATCTCGGCGAGCTTCATCGTCAGGTTGACCGCCAGGCTCATGTTGGGGGCCCAAACCAGGGGAATGCGTTCCGCCGCCGCCTGCAACGCGGCCTTCTGGTCTTCGCTCAAGCCCGTGGTGGCGACGACCAACGGGAGCCGCTTCTCGACGCAGCTCTTGAGAATCGCTTCCGCAGCGGCGGGGACGGAGAAATCGACCGCCACGTCGGCCGGAACGTCCAGGCCGGGCGAGAGTTTCACCCCAATCGGCCCTAGTCCCGCCAGCACGCCGGCATCCTCGCCGATCCGCGGATGGTCGGGAGACTCCAAAGCGGCGACGATGGAAATCGCGGAGTCGGCATGGGCCAACGCGATCAGCCGCTGTCCCATCCGTCCGGCAGCCCCGTGAATGGCGAGGCGAATCTGGTTCATGCGTTGCCTGTTCCTTTCCTCCTAAGGCGGCTCGTAGAGTCCTCGGTGCATCTGCGCCGAGCGATTAGCCCGGGTGTTTCGACGACGGCTGGTTCGCTTCTCGCCCTGCTAGCCGTAAAGCTGGATCGCGCGGATGATGTCGTCCAGATCGTTGGAGACGGCCACGGCGCGGTTGGCAAACGCGGCCCGGCGGACGCCCCGGCTCCCCAGCACCTTGTTGAACAGCTCCTGATCGGTGGTGTGGTAGGCGACCGTCGCGTCGGGGTCTTTGAGCTGGTGGCCCGTCAGGACGCACACGACCCGCTCGTCGCGGCCGATAATGCCTTCGGAGACGAGCAGTTTGGTGCCGGCGACGCTGGCGGCGCTGGCCGGCTCGCAGCCCAACCCGCCGGCCCCCACCTGGGCCTTGGCATCGAGGATGTCCTGGTCGCTGGCTTCGCGGACGACGCCGTTGCAGACCTCCAAGGCACGGAGGCACTTCATGAGGTTCACCGGCCGGTTGATCTCGATTGCGCTGGCGATGGTCTTGGCCCGCCGCTTCTGGGCATCCATCTCCGCGTAGTACCGCTCTACGGTTTCCAGCGAGGGTGAGCCGCGGTTCCAGCGCAGGCCCCGCTTCTCGTAAAGCTCGTAGAGCGTGTTCGCGCCGGCTGCGTTGATGACGGCCAAGCGGGGCACGCGATCGATCAGGCCCAAGTGGAGCAATTCCTCAAACGCCTTCCCGAAGGCGCTGGAGTTGCCCAGGTTCCCGCCCGGCACCACGATCCAGTCCGGCACCTCCCAGCGGAGGCCCTCCAGCACGCGGAACATGATCGTCTTCTGCCCTTCCAGCCGGAACGGATTGACGCTGTTGACCAGGTAGATCCCCAACTGGCGGCTGACCTCCTGGACGCGGGCCATGGCGTCGTCGAAATCGCCGGCGATCTGCACCGTCAGGGCCCCGAAGTCGAGCGCCTGGGAGAGCTTGCCGTAGGCGATCTTCCCCGACCCGACGAAAACCAATGCCTTCATCACCCGGGTCACCGAACAGTACAGGGCCAACGAGGCGCTGGTGTTTCCGGTGGAGGCACACGCGGCCCGGGTTGCGCCGACGCACCGCGCGTGCGTGAAGGCGGCGGACATCCCGTTGTCCTTAAAGCTCCCGGAGGGATTCATCCCCTCATATTGGAGGTGGAGGCGGCCCGGCTGAATGCCGACGTATCGGGCGACTCCCTCGGAAGGGATCAGAAGGGTCTGTCCCTCCCCCACCGTCACGCACCGGTCGATCGGGGCAAACGGGAGCAGGGGGTGAAATCGCCAGACCCCGCTGAAACAGTAGGGGTTGTCGCGGCGGGCCCAGCTCGCTTCGAACGCCCGCAGCGATCCGGGTACGTTCAGGCGGTCCCACGCATACTTGACGTCGAGCAGGTGGCCGCACTTCGGGCATGCCACCAGCGCCTCTTCGATGGCGCAGGTGGCGGCGCAACTCGGCATGATGCACTGCTGAAAAGCAACGTCGGCGGAGGGAATGACCAGACCCTTTCCGGTGGAGGCCGCAGCCGGCAAGACACGCGCGAGCGGCCGCGACGTTCGCTCGCGAGCCAGCGTCGTAAGCACGGAGTCTCACCTAATCTAAGGTAGGACGCTCCAACCGGCAAGCGGGCGGGCAAGCCGCACGCGGAAAGCGAACGCCGCCCGCCTTGATTGGCCGGCCTTAGCCATAGAGGGTGTAAGGCTTGTACCCGAGAGAGGGAATCCTTGGCGAGGTGGCGGTTTGACAAGCGAATCCGGGGCTCCTAGAATAGAAGTTCTCCCCACCGGGGTGTTGGCCCGGCTTGGTGCAACCTTCTGCGGAGACGACGCGATGACCACCATCAGTAAGGCTGACCTGAAGGCCTACAGGGAGCGGTTGCTCGCCCTCCGGGCGCGGCTGCGTGGCGACGTCATCCAGATGGCCGACGCCACGCTCAAGAAGAACCGCATGGAGGGAAACGGCGATTTGTCGAGCATGCCGATCCACATGGCCGACCTCGGCAGCGACAACTTCGAGCAGGAATTCACCCTCAGCCTCATGCAGAGCGAAGAAGGCACTTTGGGGAATATCGAAGCGGCCTTGGAGCGGGTTGAAGACGGCACCTACGGCGTCTGCGAAGAGTGCGGGGTGAAGATCCCCAAAAAGCGGCTGGATGCCATCCCTTATGCGACCATGTGCATCCGCTGCGCTTCGCAGCTCGAAAAGGGATAGTCTTCGTACCGCGGCCGGCGCGCCGCGTTATCCGGTGGGAGAGACAATCCACGACCCGCGCTCGATGATTCCCCTTCCGTCTGCCCGTGGCCTCACCGAGGAACTGCCATGAGGGCGGTTCCCCCGAACCGCTACCCGATCTTCTTCTCGATTGCCATCGCCGGGTGCCTTGTCGACTTGGCGACGAAGCAGTGGGTGTTCGATTGGCTGGGCATGCCCGGCGGCAGGACCTGGTGGCTTTGGCAGGACCGCGTCGGCATCCAGACGAGCCTCAACCCGGGGGCATTGTTCGGGATCGGGCCGGGGTTGGTCCACGCCTTTTCGGCGTTGTCGGTGATCGCCGCGGTGGCCATCCTGGTGTGGCTTTTTGCCGCCGGCGCCGCGCGGGACCGTCTCTTGACGGTCGCGCTGGGCTGCGTCATGGCCGGAATCCTGGGAAACCTCTACGACCGGCTCGGGCTGCCGGGACTCACCGAGGCCAACGGCGCGGCGGTTTTCAAGGTACGGGACTGGATCCTGGTGATGATCTTTGGCTGGCCCTGGCCGAACTTCAACGTCGCCGACAGCATGCTCCTCTGCGGGGCGGCCCTCCTGGTCTGGCACGCACTGACTTGGGACGACGGCAAGCGCATCGCGGCGGCGGACAGCGCGGGAGAGAAGTCCCCCCAGTAGGTCTCGGGACCGCGAGTTGCCCGCCTCGCAAAACAGGAATGGGGATGAACGTCGGACCGGCAACGAGAATCGCTCCCGCGGCGCGGATGGCGGCCCTGGCGGCCGTCGCCGCTTTGCTCCTCTGCGCGGGGGCGGCACGGACGCTAAGTGGGGTCTCTCGATTGCGGGAGGGCGAGGCTCCACGGGCCGTGCCCGTGGACGGAGAGCCGTTTCCGGCAGAACCGGTCGCGATCGACGCCCGACAACAAATTACTTTCCGGACCGCAGACAAGCAGCGGGTCCTGCCGGCGGCGGGGCTGGTCTCTTGGGGAAACTGGGTCGAGGCCCCCCACGGGCCGCTCGTGGTCCTGGCCGACGGAAGCCTCCTGGCGGCCGACGTGTTGGGACTAACCAAGGAGCATCTCACCGCCGAATCGGCCCTGTTTGGCCGAGTCACACTTGCCTTGGAGCGGGTCGCCGCGGTGATCTTCAATCCGCCGGCCGACCCCTTGAGCCGCGACCAGCTCATCGACCGGGTTGCCGCTGCGGCAGGCCATTCGGATCGGCTGATCCTGGTCAACGGCGACGAGCTCACCGGCGGCATCGAGTCGTTCCAAGAGGGGAAGTTCGGCATCCGGAGCACCGTCGGGCCGCTGAAGGTCGAGACCCGCCGCGTTGCCGCCGTCATCTTCAACCCCGCACTCACGCGGCGGATTCCTGCGCAGAACAAGGGGCTGCGCGTTATCGTTGGTCTGCGCGACGGCTCCCGGCTCACCGCCGGCGGGTTGGTCCTCGACGGAAAGTCGCTGGCGATCACCGGAGCCGACGGCCTCCCGTGGAAAACTTCAGCGGGCGAACTCGCCGCCCTCCAACCGTTGGGCGGCCAGGTCGTCTACCTGTCCGACCTGAAACCGGCCGGCTATCGCCACGTGCCGTATCTGGATCTCAGTTGGCCCTACCGGACCGACAGGAACGTCTCCGGCGGTCTCTTGCGGAGCGGCGGCCGCGTGTGCTCAAAAGGGCTTGGGATGCACAGTGCCGCCCGGCTCAGCTACGCCCTGAGCGAGCCTTACCGCCGCTTCCAGGCCGAGCTGGCCGTCGACGACGAGACCGGCGGGCGCGGGAGCGTCACGTTCCGCGTGTTCGTGGACGGCAAGGTCCAGTATTCCAGCCCGATCGTCCGCGGCGGCTCCCCGCCGCTGCCGATCTCCATTGACCTGGCCGGCGCCAAGCGGCTCGACCTGGTCGTCGATTACGCCGATCGGGCCGATGAGCTGGACCACGCCAACTGGCTGAACGCCCGTCTGGTGCGGTAGGAAAGCCGCCCTCCATGATCGGGTGAACGCGCATACCCCTGACAATTGACATTCGCGGTCGAGATCGAGACAATGACCGTAGTGGACTTGCTCGGGCTAAGCCTTCGTCCGAATGCTGCATCGCGGCTTGAACCGGTGGGTACATGACGTCATTCCTGTTCTGGAACATCAACGGGAAGGACTTGCTACCGCTCATCACGGATTTGGTGTGGCACAACGACGTCGACGTGCTGATGCTCGCCGAATCACGGATCGAGCCAGGCCTGTTGCTCGACTCATTGAACCGGGCCGACGGCGGGGGTTACCAGTATTTCCCCGGAATCGGCTGCGAGCGAATCCAGGTCTTTGCCCGGTTTCCAGGTGACGTCCTCACACCGGTTGAGGAATCCGAACGCCTGACCATCCGGCATTTGACGCCGCCAGGGCTCACGGACATTATCCTCGCAATCGTTCATTATCCGAGCAAACTGCACTGGGACGACGCCAGCCAAGCCCTCGAGTGCTGCGAGCTTTCGCGGGTCCTACGAGAGCTCGAGGTCCGGTTGAACCACTCGAGGACGATACTTGTCGGTGATCTGAATATGAATCCGTTTGAGGACGGCGTCGTCGGGGCGAATGGACTGCACGGAGTGATGAGCCGGCAGATTGCCGGCGGAGGAAGCAGGGAAGTCCAACACCGGCAATACCCGTTCTTCTACAACCCCATGTGGAACCTGTTTGGCGACGAGACTCCCGGTCCGCCCGGGACGTATTACCATGCCAACGGCACGCACAAAGCGTTCTTCTGGAACATGTTCGATCAGGTGCTGGTCCGGCCGGACTTGCTCGACCGCTTCGACGCCCGCGAGTTGCGAATTCTCGACTCTGCGAATGGTTTCTCGCTGGTCGGGGCGAATGGCCGCCCCGACGGAAATCGCGCCTCGGATCACCTGCCGCTGTTCTTTTCGATTAGACTCTAGACCAATGAGGTGAGAAATGCCCGACCTTTGGCCGAAAGACATCGGTACGACGGAGGTGACGCCACCAGTGACCCTGCTGAAGGAACAGGCGACGCTCCTGGGAGAGAAGACGAAGAATCTCGTCGTTGGCAAGGTCGTTAGACTCGACAACTGGTCCTATGCCCAGCCCGGCCATTTCGCATACGATTTCTACTTCGTGGCACCGGCACTCGGAAACTACCGCTACAAGCTCCTTACGGTGTCGTATCCGCCAGAGTTCTACCCGTTGTACATCGACGTTGACGAGGACGTTTTTTGGGAAACGCCCGCCGAACACAGGCGAGAAGGGTCCCTATACACGCCTCCGACGGAGGGGACCTCGATCCCGGGTCTGAAATTTTCCTTGATGCGCGGGCCCCATCTGTACGCCGAATCCGAGGAAGCGTACAAGAAGATTCTGACCGCAATCTTCGGCGCAGCGAAGACGAGGCGAGTGATCGCGGCGATCGTATCGCAGTCCATCTCTTGAGGCGCCCGGGCCGCGCCACCCTTCACGCCCCGAATTTCCCGAGCCGGCCCGCGTGGGCCAGGGCCAGCGGCATCAGGTAGATCGCCTCGAAATGGCCCAATCCGCCGCAGAGGGCCTCTTTCTCGCCAAACCTCTGGCAGCCGTCCGGCCGGCACGTCGCCGCGGAAAGGAGCACCGGCACGGGGTGCCAACTGTGGCTGGCCAGGGCGGCCGGCGTGCTGTGGTCGCCGGTCACGACGAGCACCGTCGGCTTGAGGGCCTCGACGCGGGGCACGACCGCGTCGAACTGCTCGATCATCTTCACCTTCTCGGCGAAGTTGCCGTCCTCCCCCCGGCTGTCGGTGTACTTGAAGTGGACGAAGAAGAAGTCGTAGTCGTTCCATGCCTTTTCCAACACGTCGATCTCTTCCGAGAGCGACTTCGGCTGGCCGACGATCTCCATCCCCACCAGCCGGGCCAGGCCCTTGTACATCGGGTAAACCGCAATCGCGGCCGCCCGGAGGCCGTAGACCTCCTGGTACGTCGGCAGGGCCGGCTTGACCGAGAAGCCCCGCATCGTCAATCCGTTGGCCTTGGGCTGCCCGGCGAGGAGCTTCTCGGCCTGGGCGATAAACTCCTTGGCGATCTCGGCCGTGCGCCGGCTGCCGGGCTCGGTAGCGACCGGGTTCCAGGGCGGGACGCCGGTTTTCTGCGGGTCCGTATCGGCGACGTGCCCGCCGAGTCCCTCGCCGCGGAAAACCACCGCAAAGCGGTGCTCCTGGACCGGCTCGACGAACAGTTCCACGCCCGGGATCTTGATCTGGCGGAACTTGATCGCCAGCGGGGCACTTTCCGCCGTGGGGATGCGGCCGGCCCGGCGGTCCTTGATGGTTCGATCGGGGCCGAGGGTGCAGAAGTTGCAGCGGATGGCGACATCCTTGGGCCCGACCTCGAAGCCGATCCCCGTCGCCTCCAAGACGCCGCGGCCGATGACGTACTTCAGCGGGTCGTAGCCGAACAGGCCGAGGTGCCCCGGTCCGCTGCCGGGAGTGATCCCGGGCTTGATTGGGATCATGCTTCCCAGGACTCCCATCTTCGCCAAACGATCCAGATTCGGCGTCTGCGCGGCCTCCAGCTCGGTGGGGCCGCCCGGTTCGATCGGGAGGCCGCCGAGTCCGTCGGCCACCAGGAGAACGATCTTTGAGTCGTTCTTCGAGTGAAGACTCCGCACCAAGTCCTGGATTTCCATGCTTCGGACCCCTCGTATTCTGGCCGCGTGGATAATGTAAGAGCGTGTCTGGAAAGGGCTTTCAGCGATCAGCAGTCAGCAATCAGCCGAGGATTGACACCTTGGTGGGTCGGGTAAGGTCTTCGTTAAACTCGTTCCACAGAAGCCCATTGCGATCTGAAAGCTGAAAGCTGAAAGCTGATTGCTGAAAGCCGAGTCCGGTAAACACGCGACCTCTGCTTTCTCAGACGACCTCAAAGCGAACTCCACTTGGTACCAGATCGGCAGCCGCTTGCACAAGGAGCCCCCGTGGCGGGCGGCACGCGCCTGGGCTATTATTCCGAGGTCGGCGCAGTGTGCCACCGCTTCGCCAGAAGCAGTGCCGCTGCCCGGCCAATCGAAAGGAATGCTATCCCCATGGATTTGATCTCATACAACCCCGCTGGGGTTCTCATCCCCCGCACCGGCCTGTCGTCCCGGGACTTGGAATGGCTGGCTCCGCGGCTGGAATCGGCGCGAAAGGAGGTCCTTGAGAACCTGCGGCTATGGCACGAGTTGGCCGCGAAGAAGCAGCCGCCGCCGAAGGAGAAGGACCCGCTGGACGCCGCCTTCATGGACCTTCCCGAGCGGCTGCTCAAAGCGCATCGGGAGAAGAAGGAGACGAGCGAGCTGGGGCGGATCATCGCCACGGCCGACCGGCTTGCCGAGGCGGTGGACCGCGTCGTGGTGTTGGGGATCGGGGGCTCGTATATGGGCGCCCGGGCGCTATTCGAGGCCCGCTGCCACCCGTATCACAACGATCTCAGCCGCAAGGACCGCGGCAACCGGCCGCGAATCTACTTCGAGGGGAACAACGTCGATAACGACACCGTTGCCGCGCTTTCGGAAATGCTGCGCCAAGACCGCGCCGGCCGCTGGGCGATCGTGGTCATCAGCAAGGGCGGCAAGACGCTGGAGACGGCCGTTGCCTTGCGGGTCTTTCTGAGGCTGCTGGAGGATTCGCAGGGAACGGATGCCCTCGGCGAACTGGTCGTGCCGGTGACGGGGCAGAAAGACCGGCTCCGCGAGCTGGCCAAGGCACTGAAATGCCGAGACATCTTCGATGTTCCCGAGGGCGTCGGCGGGCGGTTTTCGGTCCTTTCGGTCGGGGGGCTCTTGCCGGCGGCGCTTCTGGGGCTCGACGTGGTCCGACTGCTCGAAGGGGCCGCAGCAATGAACGAGCGCTTCCGTACCGCGCGGCCAGGCGAGAACCCCGTGCTCGATTTCGTCGGCGTGTGCCACCTCATGGAGGTCCGCCGGGGAGCGAACATTCGCGTGCTCTCCACCTGGGGCAAGCGGCTGGAGTCGGTCGGGCTCTGGTACGACCAGCTCCTGGCCGAAAGCCTCGGCAAGGACGGCCAGGGGGCGACGCCGCTGACGGTGGTCAACACCCGCGATCTCCATTCCCGCGGGCAGCAGCACCAGGAGGGCCGCCGCGACAAGCTGATTACCAACTTGATCGTCAATCCGGCGTCGATCGGGGACCCGATTGTCGTCGGTCGTAGCGATCGGGATGAAGACAAGCTCAACGCCATCGCCCGGAAGACGCTGCCGGAGATTCTTGAGGCAGCCTACTTGGGCACCAACAAGGCCTATTGCGACGACGGCCGCCCGACCGCCGAGATTCGCCTACCCGCCCTCGACGAGGCGTCGCTAGGGCAGCTCTTCCAGATGCTCATGCTCGCCACGGTCGTCGAAGGGCGGCTCGTCGGCGTCAATCCCTACGGCCAGCCGGGCGTCGAAGCGTATAAGAAGAACATGAACGATATCCTCGGGGTGAAATGATCGGCAACCGCAAACTTCCGAAGTCTTGAAGACTTCGGAAGTTTGTGGGATAGGCCGCAGGAGTGAGAAAGCATGGCTACGGAACTCACTTGGCTCGGGCACGGCTGCTGGCACTTCACCAACGGCGGCTGCCGCGTCGTGCTCGACCCATTCCTGGACGACTCCCCCATGGCGCCGATCCGCTCCGACCAGGTGGAGGCCGACTTCATCCTCGTCTCCCACGGCCACTACGACCATACGGCCGACGTGGAAAAGATCGCCCGGCGGACCGGGGCAACGATCGTCTCCTGTTACGAGATCTGCGAGTGGTATGCGAAGAAGGGGCTCCAGAAGACACACGCGATGAACATCGGCGGCGGCTACCGGTTCCCCTTCGGCCGCGTGAAGATGACCATCGCCCAGCACACCTCGATGCTCCCCGACGGCGCAAACGGCGGCAGTGCGGCCGGCTTCGTGGTCTCGTTTCCCGAGGGGAACGTCTACTTTGCCTGCGACACCGGCTTGTTCTACGACATGAAGCTGATCGGGGCGTGCGGGCTGGCCTTGGCGGCACTGCCGATCGGCGACAATTTCACGATGGGCCCGGACGACGCCCTGGAGGCGGTGAAGTTCTTGGCGCCCAAGCGGGTCGTCCCGGTCCACCGCAACACGTGGCCGCTGATCGCCCAGGACGCCGCGGCGTGGGCCGCGCGAGTGCGGGCCGAGACTTCCACGGAGCCGATCGTGCTGGAACCGGGCGGCAAGATCGTGCTGTGAAGAAAGACACGCCGCGCAAGCGCGCCGGCCGAGCGTTTTCCGCTGAGCCCTCGCCCCTCATCTCTCGTCACTCGCCCCTGCCTCACGGGAAACTCAGCGGGTCGAGCGGATCCGTGCCGGCTGCTTTCTCTTCCTCGTCCGAGTAGCCGTCGCCGTCGTCATCCGGGTCGGCGTTGTCGCCGATGCCGTCCCCGTCGGTGTCGCGCCACTCCTTGGGATCGTGCGGGAAGGCGTCCCAGGGGATCGACCCGGCGTTGGGCACGCCGTCGCCGTCCCAGTCCGTTTCCTCGCAGTCGGGGATGCCGCTAGAGTTGCGGTCGTCGCCGACGCCGTCGCCGTCCAGGTCGGCGTCCAGGTTGTCGCCGATGCGGTCCTTGTCGACGTCGGCCCATTCCTCGCGCTCCAGGGGGAAGGCGTCCTTGGCGTCAGCCGCGCCGTCGTTGTCGTCATCGTCGTCTACGTCGTTGGGCTTTCCGTCGCGGTCGCTGTCGGGCGGGCCGCGATCGGCCACCAGCAGGGCGACGTCAACGGAGAACGCCGGGGCCGTGAACGTCTGCCGGCCTGCCGGCGCGTCCAGCGTCGCCAGGACCGCCGCATCCGTGGGGCGGTACCAATACGCCTTGGCGGCCTTGGGAACCTCGACGGCCACCTTCAACTCGCGCACCTCGCCGCGGTCGTGGTCCCACCGGTGCGGCGGATGGCGCTCGCCGCCGGAGAGCCTCTTGCACTGGGCGCAACCGAAATGATGGAGATAGACCCCCGCGCCCTTCTCGCCGCGGAGCCCGTAGGCGCGGACCTCGCGGGCCTGCGGGCCATCCAGGTGTACGTCGGCCGGGCGGACGTCGCGATCCAGTTTCTCTGCGAAATCCTGCATGGCATGGACGTACTGCCGCTCCTCCGGCCCGATCCAGAGGTTCATGTAGTGGCCGTCCTTGGCATAGGAAGTCTCCCAGAAGACCAAGGCGGTCTCGGAGAACATCGCGGTCCAAAGGCGGACCCTCATGCGGCGGGCCGAGCCCGGGTCCCAGACGCCGCCGATCCCTTCGGCCGAGCGGTCCTCACGGCCGCGGCTATTGCCCTGCTCGCCGTAGACGACCGGCTTGCCGAAGCGCTTGTCCTGCTTGGCCCGGCCCGCGGTCACAGCGTCGGAAGCCAGCTCGTCCTCGTTGCCGTACCAGTGGGGCGCATTGATCTCGATCCCCTCGATCTCCGGCCGTTCCCAGCTCGTGGTGATCGGGTGGTGATAAGGGTCGATCGACCGCAGGTAGGGGATCAGGACCTCGTACCAGCGGGCGTCGGCCTTCTGCTCGTTGAGGAACTCCCAGAAATCGACGTAAACTCCCCAGCGGTCCACGCTGTACTTCACCAGCCGTTTGACCTTGCGCATGCCCTCTTCGCTGCCCGGATGCTCCGCGAAGACGTTGTGGTAGCCGAAGATGCCGTAGAAGTTGCGGATGCCGTACTTGCGGGTCGCCAAGAGCAGCTCATCGACCATCCGGGCCTGCTCCCAGCGGACGTGATCGAGCGTGGCGTTGTTCGGGTTTTCTGCGCCGGCGAAGACCTTCATCGAAAAATTGTTGGGGGAAAAACGCCAGAGGTTGAACCCGGCCCGAGCATGGCGGCCGAAGAGCATGTCGCCATTGACCGGGTTCATCGCCGGCCCGCGGGCAAAGAGCGGCCCGGGCGGGGGCTTCGGCCGCTTGCCCTCGGGATCGGGCCGGAAGGGCCCTTCCATGGCCATCGTGTCCAGGCAGGAGCCGTTGTGGTTGTTGTCGAAGATCCCGTCCTGAAAGCCGACGGGGAAGAACGGCGTGCCGTCGTCGAAGACGAAGCGGAACGGGTTGCCGGAATCGATCCGCACGAAGCCCTTCTGGTGTACGCGGCCGCGGACGACCTGGAACTCGCCCTCGCCGCGGGTCCGGCCGCCGCGGACGTCCTGCCAGACCCAACGATACTTCCAGCGGCCGAGTTCGTTGGGGGCGTAGCGGGCCTTCCACAGATCGGCCGGATCGCAGGGCCATAGGGCAATCCCGCCGCCCTTGGGCCCGGCATCCTTGACGATCGGCTTCTGCGGCTTCGACGAGCCGTAGAAGAACCCGCCGACGCGGCACTGCTTGCCGGCCGGGGACGTGAAGTCCACGTCGATCGTCACGTCCCACGTCGGGTCGCGGTACTTCCCGTCGTGCTGGAACGTGACCTCAAACACCTGGTAGGGCATCAGCTTGCCGGTGTTCTGAGCGGCTTTCACTTGCACTTCATCGTCCGACAGAACCGGCGACGATCCAAACAGAATCGAAGCGACGAGGATCGGCAACTTGCCCATAGCGCCTCCTTTTCTTCCGCAATGGCTGTGTTTCCGCCGCGAGGGTCACTCCGCAGCGGGCGCGATCTTGATGTTGCGGAAGGCCACCTGGCCGTGATTGCCCTGGAACATCAGCGGCCCCTCGGGCACTTCCCGGCCGGTGACGCCGCCGGGCAGGGCATGGTCCACTTCCACGTTCTCGTGGATCACCTGGCCGTTGAGCGTGATCTTCTTGAACAGGACGTTGGAGACCTTCTTGCCGTCGGCGAAACGGGGGGCCTTGACCTCGATCACCATCGTTTGCCACTCGCCCGGCCTCTTGCACGCGTTGACCCGCGGCGGCTTGACCCCGTACAGCCCGCCCATGTCGCCGGCGCGCGGATTCGATCTGCCGAAGCTGTCGAAGACCTGGATTTCGTACTCCCCCATGACGTAGATCCCGGAGTTCGAGCCCCGCGGGACCATGACCTCCAGGCTGATGGTCGCGTCGCCGAACTTCCGCTCGGTGTAGATGTCCACGCTATGCCCCCCGGCGTTGACCATTTCCCCGGGCTTGCCCTCGGTGGGCAAAGCGAGAAGACTGCCCGGGTTCTGCGGGTCCATCCTGGCGATCCCGACCTTCCATTTGCTGTCGCCGGCCGGGTCCTTGAGTTTCCAGCCGTCGAGGTTCTTGCCGTTGAAGGGAATGACGGCGCGGCGGCCCTTCTCTTGGGCCATGCCCGCGTTGGCCCCGATCGCCACGACCAAGAGGAAGGTGACGGCCAGGGCGAACGAGACTCGGATGCGTGCGGCGTTCATGGTGCTTCTCCTTGAATGGGGTTTTCGCAACTACTCTTGTGCTTCGCTAACGGTGACTTTCTGCACCACGTCGCCCTGCTTGATCTTGTTGACGACGTCCTGGCCGTCGATCACCTGGCCGAAGACCGAGTGCTTGCCGTCCAACCAGGGCGTGGCGACGTGGGTAATGAAGAACTGCGATCCGTTGGTGTTGGGCCCCGCGTTGGCCATCGAGAGGACGCCGGGACCGCCGTGCTTCAGGTCGCGGTGGAATTCGTCCTCGAACTTGTAGCCGGGGCCATCGGTGCCGTCGCCCTTGGGGCAGCCTCCCTGGATCATGAAGTCGGCGATCACGCGGTGGAATTTCAGGCCGTCGTAGAAACCCTCGCCGGCGAGCTTCTCGAAGTTGGCGACCGTCTTCGGGGCCTCGTCGGCGTGGAGCTGGATGCGGATCGTGCCGCAGTTGGTCACGATGGTGGCGACTTTCATGGAAACTCCTTGGGGTTAAGCTATCAGCGATCAGCTTTCAGCAATCAGCTGTTAGCTATCGCCGATCAAAAAGTGATAGCTGATAGCCGAAAGCTGACAGCTCATTTCCGCCGGGCGGCAAAACGCTCGCCCGTGGCGCGCTCTTGGCGGATCCGCCGGGCGATCTCCTCGGCGGCCCCGTCGAGGTCGAGCATCTCGGGCTTCGCGTCCCAACGCCACTTGACCTCGATCTTGCCCTGCTTCAAGCCCCGCTCGCCGACCACCGCGCGGAGCGGGAAGCCGATCAGGTCGGCGTCCTTGAACTTGACGCCGGCCCGCTGGTCGCGGTCGTCCAGGAGCACGTCGATCCGGGCGGATTGCAGGGAGTCGTGCAGCTCCTCGGCCACGCGGCGGCTCTCCGGCTCGGCCACGTTGACCGGGATGACGACGACTTCATAAGGCGCCAGCACGACCGGCCAGACGATCCCCGCCTCGTCGTAGTTGGTCTCGATCAGGGCGGCGAGGATCCGGTTCACGCCGATCCCGTAGCAGCCCATGATAATCGGGTGCAGTTGCTCGCCGCTGTCGAGGAATCGGGCGGCGAGGGCCTCGGAGTACTTCGTGCCCAGCTTGAAGACGTGCCCCACCTCGATCGCGTGCCGCAGGACCAGGCGCGAGCTGCACCGCGGGCAAGGGTCGCCGTCGCGGGCGCTGCGGAGGTCGGCGAACTCCCGCACCTCGAAATCGCGGCCCAGGTTCACGCCGGTCAGATGGGCGTCGGCCGCGTTGGCGCCGGTGACCGCGTTGCGCATGAACTGGATGTCGCGGTCGGCGTGGATCGGGATCTGCTGCGCGAGCTTCACGGGGCCCGCGAACCCGACCGGGGCGCCGGTGACGGCCGCGATCATCGCCGGCTCGGCCAAGGCCAGCTTCCGGGCCCCGACGGCGCGGCGGATCTTCACCTCGTTGGCCTCGTGATCGCCGCGGATCAGAACGGCAATGGGTTTCTCGTCGGCGGCGTAGATGAGCGTCTTGATCATCTGCTCGGGCCGGCAGCCGAGGAAGCGGCTGACCTGCTCGATCGTGCCGGCCCCGGGCGTATCGACTTTGCGGAGCGGCTCCAGCGGCACGTCCGGCATGCTTCCGCCGCGGGCCCCGACCTCGGCCCGCTCCAAGTTCGCCGCGTAGCCGCAGTCCTTGCAGTGGGCAACCGCGTCTTCGCCGTTTTCCGCGGGGACCATGAACTCGTGGCTTGCGTCGCCGCCGATCGGCCCGCTCTCGGCCTCCACCGGCAGGTAGCTCAGCCCGCAGCGGCTGAAAATACGGCAATAGGCCGCATACATCTTGTCGTAGCTACGGCCGAGGGCCTCGACCGACGTGTCGAAGCTGTAGGCGTCCTTCATGAGGAACTCGCTGGTGCGCAGCACGCCGAAGCGGGGCCGCTCCTCGTTGCGGAACTTCGTCTGGATCTGGTAGAGCGTGATCGGCATTTGCCGGTAGCTGGAAATGTGCCTGGACACAAGGTCGGTGATGACCTCCTCGTGGGTCGGGCCGAGGGCCATCTGCACCTTGCGGTTCTGGCGGCGGACGGAGAACTGGATCAATACGTCGCCGAAGGCCTCCACCCGGCCGGTTTGCTCCCAGAGCGAGATCGGCGTGATGGCGGGCATGAAGAGTTCGATGGCGCCCGCGGCGTCCATTTCCTCGCGGACGATCTGCTCCGCCTTGCGCAGGGACCGCAATCCGAGCGGGAGGTACGTATAGGCCCCCGCCATCACCTGGCCGATCAGCCCGGCGCGGAGCATGAGGACATGGCTGGGGATCTCCGCCCCTTCGGGCGTTTCCTTCATCGTAGGGATGAGCGTTTGGGTCCAGCGCATGGGAGCAGGGGCCAGGGGCCAGGGATCAGAGCCGGGCCGTGTCGGCCCGGCAGGGGTTCAGGGTTCAGAGCCGGGCCGTGTCGGCCCGGTAGGGGTTCAGGGTTCAGGGTTCACGGTTCAGGGGGACCACGCCGCGGGAGAATCAAGCCGGCATTCTAGGCGATCTATCGCCCGGCAGGCAAGTGCGACCCGCGCGAGCCGCCCCCGCTCCCCGTTCATCATTCATCATTCAGCATTCCGCATTCAGCATTGGCTGCGCTCCCTCTTGTGGAGGATTCCCCGCGGGCCTACAATCAAGCGCGAACAACAATAGGTCTGCGCAAAGGAGCCGTATGGGGCGCCGCTTCGTCAATCAATTGGGTGAGCAGGAAAGCGTGGCCGAGGTCTTTCGGGCCGCGGAGAAACAGCTCCGTCCGAACCGCAACGGCAACCTCTACCTCCAGCTTGAGCTCTCGGACCGCACGGGTTTCGTCGGGGCCCGGATGTGGAACGCCAGCGAGTCGGTCTACCGCTCGTTCGAGAACGGGGATTTCGTCCAGGTGGAAGGGACCTCGCAGCGGTTTCAGGGGGCGATGCAGCTCATCCTCACGCGGCTGGCGAAGGTCGAGCCGAGCGAAGTCAACGCCGACGACTTCACGCCCGTGGCCACCGTCGAGGTGGATAAGCTGGTCGTGCGGCTGGGCGAAGTGCTCCGCGGCATGGGCAACCCGCACCTGCGGAACCTCGCGGAGTGCTTCCTGCTGGACGAGGAGTTCATGGGCAAGCTGACCCGCGCGCCGGCCGGGATCAAGCACCACCACGCCTATCTCGGGGGGCTGCTGGAGCACGTGGTGAACTTGATGGAGGTCGTGCTGCGGATCGCCCCGTGCTACCCGCAGTTGGACCGCGACTTGCTGCTTTTGGGGGCGTTCCTGCACGATGCCGGCAAGGTGGACGAGCTGAGCTTCGAGCGGGAGTTCGCCTACAGCGACGAAGGGCAGTTGGTCGGCCACCTGGTAATGGGCGTCAGCCTGCTGGAGCAGAAGGTCCGCGACGCCGAGAAGCTGGCCGGCGAGCCGATCCCCGAGGAGACGGTCCTGCGGCTGAAACACCTCATCGTCAGCCATCACGGCGAGTACGAATACGGCAGCCCGAAACTGCCGATGACCCTCGAGGCAGTGGCCCTGTTCTGCCTCGACAACCTGGACGCCAAGATCTCGGCCTTCAGCCAGCAGATGCGCGACGACCCGAACGTGGGCAGCCCCTGGACCAATTTCAACCCGCTCTTGGCGAGGAAACTCTTCAAGGGGAGCGGGGCCCAGGAAAAGCGGCCGGGATGAGCCGTGCCGTCATGTGGCACAGCCGCCCTCGGCTGCGCCGGGATCGTGCAGTTCCCCGAGGTTCCATCCTATGGACAAGACAGAGCTTGAACAGGCGATCCTGGACCTGGTCCGCCGGCCGAATTATCGACCGGTCAAGCCCCGGGTGATTGCCGAGCAGTTGCAGGTCTCCAAGGCCCAGGCGGCCGAGGTCAAGAAGGCGGTCAAGCACCTGGTGGCCCGGGGCCGGCTTGCCTACGGCTCCAACCACATGGTCGAAGCCGCCGACGCGACCCGGCCGAAGGGTGACCGTGTTATCGGGGTCTTTCGCAGGGCGGAGGGGGGATTCGGCTTTGTGCGGCCGTCCGGCGCCGCGCGAGGCGATCCGGAAGTGCGAGACATCTTCGTCCCCGCCGACAAGGCCGGCGACGCCTCTTCCGGCGACGTCGTGGCCGTGCGCGTGAGAGGCAAACGGGGCCACGGCGAGGCACGGCCGCGGGGCGAGATCGTCGAGGTCATCGAGCGGCAGGCCCACGAGTTCGTGGGGACGTACTTCGAGAGCGGAGGGTCCGGACTGGTCGAGATCGACGGCGGACTCTTCAGCCGCGCGATCTCCGTGGGGGACCCCGGGGCCCGGAACGTCCGGCCCAACGACAAGGTTGTCGTCGACATGATCCGCTTCCCCTCGCACCTGCACGAAGGCGAAGGGGTGATCCTGGAAGTCCTCGGCCCGCGCGGCAAGCCGGGGGTCGACGTGCTCTCCATCGTCCGCGAGTTCAAGCTCCCCGAAGAGTTCCCGGACGAGGTCTTGGAGGAGGCCCGGCGGGGGGCCGAGGGCATTGAGGAGTCGATCCCGGAGGATCGGTTCGATGCCACCGCCGAGACCGTGATCACCATCGACCCGGCCGATGCCCGCGATTTCGACGACGCGATCTCGCTGGCGCGCCTGGACAACGGCCCCTGGCGCTTGGGGGTCCACATTGCCGACGTGGCGCACTTCGTCCGCCCCAAGACGGCGCTGGACCGCGAGGCCCTGGAGCGGGCCACCAGCGTCTATCTGCCGGACCGCGTCATCCCAATGCTCCCGGAGCTGATTTCCAACGGCCTGGCCAGCCTCCAGCCGGGCAAGCTCCGCTTCACCAAGACGATCTACCTGGAATTCGCCGCGGACGGCCTGCGGGTTGCCAGCGACGTCCATTCGGCCGTCATCAAGAGCCGGCGGCGGCTGACCTACGGGGAGGTCGACCAGTTCCTGGCCGATGCGGCGCCCTGGCGGCGGAAATGGGGCGCCGAGGTGTGCCAACTGCTCCTGCGGATGCGCGAGCTGGCGGCAATCCTCCGCCGCCGCAGGTTCGCCCGGGGGGCCCTGGAACTGACGCTCCCCGAGGTGAAAATCGAGCTGGACGCCCACGGCCGCGTCTCCGGGGCCCACGTCGAAGAGAACACCGAGAGCCACCAGATCATCGAAGAGTTCATGCTCGCGGCCAACGAGGCGATTGCCGAATTGCTCCGCGACCGCGGCTTCCAGTTCCTCCACCGCGTTCACCCGGCGCCCGACCCCCGCAAGCTCCGGGCCCTGGGGGAATTCGTCACCGAGTTGCGGCTTCCCAGCCGGGACCTGGCAAGCCGGTTTGGCTTGCAGACGCTCCTGGGCGGGGCCGTCGGCCGCCCCGAGCAACACGCCGTCCACTACGCGGTCCTCCGCTCGCTCCCCCGCGCGGTCTACAGCCCCAAGGAGGAAGAGCACTATGCCCTGGCCAGCCCGTGCTACTGCCATTTCACCTCGCCGATCCGCCGCTATCCCGACCTGACCGTCCACCGGCTGATCGACGCGGTCCTCGCCAAGGCGAAACCGCGGAACGACCTCGCGGCACTGACCCAACTCGGCGAGCACTGCTCCCAGCGCGAACAGCGGGCCGAGGCCGCCGAGCGGGAATTGACGAAGCTGAAGCTACTCACCTACATGAGCGGCCGGATCGGAGAGGAAATGGAGGCGGTCATCACCGGCGTGGAGAGCTTCGGGTTGTTTGTCCAGGGGATCCTTCTCCCGGCCGAGGGGCTGATCCACGTCGATTCACTGGTCGACGACTACTATCGCTTCGATCGGACCGCCCACAGCCTGTTCGGCCACCGCGCGGGCAACCAGTTTCGGCTGGGGGACCTGGTCCGCGTGGTGGTGGCCCGCGTCGACCTGGAGCGGAGGGAGCTGGATTTCCGCCTGGTCCGTCGGCTCCCGCGCCCGCAGCCGGAAGGACAAGTAGCCAAGCGGAAGCAAAGCGAGACGCGGGAGCCCAAGCGGAGCACGAAAGCGGCCCCGATCACCCGAGGGAAGCGTGGGGGCAGAAAGAAGCGATAAGGGGCTCTAACGGCCCCCGTGGGATGGGCTTGGGTGAGGGCACTTGAGCGCGCAAGTCCGATGCGCCGTCCGTCAGGCCTTTTTCCCGCTCCGTCGCGTCGCCCCCGCTTTCCTTCTTGGTCTCAACCCAAACTCCCGGCGAATCTCATCGAGGCTGATTCCGCCTTGTTCCCGATAGGAACGCCGAGACGCCTCGATCAGCGCGATGAACTTGGGGTTGTTCGCCAACGAAACGGACTCCCAATCGGAGCCGGACACCTTCTTAACCGCAACCAGCGGGTCGCCTTTACGGGTAAGGATGACGATCTCCTTCTGGGCCATCGTGGCGAGGTCTTCGGCGCTCAAGGTCGTGTCTTCCACCGCAACCGTCTTCATAGCTCAATCTCCTCGCCACCTATGAACAGCCTGTTGCGGACCTTGTGTCCGACTGCAACGATGACCACCGTCGCCGTACCCACGTCAATATCGTAGAACACGCGAAAACCGCCCACACGCAACTCCCAGGGAGCGAGCGGGTTGTCTTCCAGCAGTTTCCGATTCCGGGTCGGCTTGCCCGGTTCGTGCCCCAGGCGGACTTCGATCGCATCCACGATGACTTGCTGGTCCCGCTTGCGAAGTCCCTTGAGATTGCCCCGGGCGCGCGCGGAAAACTTGATCCCAAAGCCCATGCGTCTCTCTTGTATGCTCCAATCGTGCGACCGTCCCTTCAAATGTATCCGAACGGCAACGCGTTGGCGAGTCCGCCGACGGGGTCGGGGATATGCGCCTTGAGCAGAGAAGGAGGTAGCCACCAAATCTGGGGGGCCAAGGTTGTCGGCCATCGGTAAGGTGTGGGGGCTGTACCCCGAGCCGCGTGGGCCTGTTTTGCTCCTGACACGGTTGGGCAGTCTGGGTAGAATGGCCGCTTCCGCCGCCGTAACGCGAAAGGAATGCCAACGTGACACCCGAACAACTGCTCTACTCGAAGACGCACGAATGGGTCCAGGTCCAGGCGAAGCCGTCCGGGGACAAGATCGCCACGGTGGGAATCACGGCCTATGCCGTCGAGGCCCTCACGGACCTGGTCTTCATCGACCTGCCGGCGGTGGGCCGGCAAGTCCAGGCCGGCAAGCCCTACGGCGAGGTCGAGTCGGTCAAGGCCGTCAGCGATCTCTACAGCCCGGTGGACGGCGAGATCGTCGAGGTCAACGAGGCGGTCGCCCAGGACCTGGAGACGCTGACCAAAGACCCCTACGGCGCCGGCTGGCTGGTCAAGATCAAGATCAGCGATGACGCCGCACTGGCCGCGCTGGTGAGCTACGAGACGTACAGACAACAGTGCGAAGAAGCGGCGGCGGGGGAGTAGGGCCTTTCTGCTATCAGCAGTCAGCTATCAGCAGTCAGCTTGGGGAACGAAGTGGACCAAGTACGGCGTTGGAGGTTCGATTGCACGACGAAGCCAACACGACAGTGCCTGATCGCTGTTGGCTGATCGCTGAAACCTGAAAGCCGATAGCTGAAACCTGATAGCTGATAGCTGGGTCTACTCTTCACCGACGTTCCCGCTGCCCCGCGCTATGCCTTACATTCCTAATACCGCTGAAGACCAGCAAGCGATGCTCGAAGCGATCGGGGTCGCCTCGCTGGAAGACCTGTTTCGCATGGTGCCGCCGGAGCTGCGGCTGCGGCGGGACCTGGCGGTGCCGCCGGCCATGTCGGAGCTGGAGCTGACGGGCCACATGGGCAGTCTGGCGGCCCGGAACACCCCGGCGAGCCAGGCCGTCTGCTTCCTGGGCGGCGGGGCCTACGACCATTTCATCCCGGCCGTCGTCGACTTCGTTGCCGCCCGCAGCGAGTTCTACACCGCCTACACGCCCTACCAGCCCGAGGCGAGCCAGGGAACGCTCCAAGCGGCCTTCGAGTACCAGACGCTCATCACCCAGTTGACCGGGATGGACGTCTCCAACGCCAGCCTCTACGACGGCGCGTCCGCCGCGGCCGAGGCGGTCCTCATGGCCATGAGCATCACGCGGCGGCCGGGCCGGGTGGTTACGACGGCCGGCGTCCACCCCGAGTATCGCCAGGTCCTGGCCACGTACCTGACAAACCTGGGGACGGAATTGGTGGCGGTCGCGGCGCCGCAGGGGACGATCGACCCGGAGTCGCTGGCCGCCGCCGTCAACGAGGAGACGGCCTGCGTCTTGGTGCAGCATCCGAATTTCTTCGGGTGCCTGGAGGACGTGCGGGCGATCGGGGAAATCGCCCATCGGGCCGGGGCGCTTCTGGTCGTGGTGTTCGATCCGATCAGCCTGGGGCTCTTGCTCCAGCCGGGGGACTACGGGGCCGACATCGCGGTCGCGGAAGGCCAGCCGCTGGGGAGTCCCTTGTCCTTCGGCGGCCCCTACCTGGGGATCATGGCCTGCCGGGAGGAGTTCGTTCGCCGCATGCCTGGCCGGTTGGTCGGGCAGACGGTGGATCGCCGGGGAAATCGCTGCTGGGTGCTGACGCTCCAGACCCGGGAACAACATATCCGCCGCGGAAAGGCCACCAGCAACATCTGCACCAACCAGGGGCTCATGGCCCTGCGGGCGGCGGTCTACTTGGCGGCGATGGGGCCGCAAGGCATGAGGTCGGTCGCGGAGCTTTGCCTGCAAAAGGCGCATTATGCCATGGATCGGCTGGCATCGCAGGCGGGACTGGAGCCGGCGTTTGAGCGTCCGGTGTTCAAGGAATTCGTCGTCCGCGCGGCGGATGGCGCGGTGGACCGCCGCTTGGATGCCGCACTCCGCGACGGCATCTTCGCCGGGGTCCCACTGGGGCGATGGTATCCCGAGTCGGCCGATTGTCTGTTGGTGGCGGTCACGGAAAAACGCACCAAAGCCCAGATCGATCGGTTGGCGGAGTGTCTTTCGGCACGGTAGCGACCGCGTTGATGGGGAGACTGCGCGTGCCCAGGCTTCTGACGCAACGTCTGCAACCAGACTCGATTGCTCAGTTCCGCGTCTCAGCCCGGATCCGCCACGAGGACGCTTCGCAGTTGGCTCGATCGAACCGCGGGCTGGCCGCGATTTACCTGTGGGGATACACTGTAGAGATGACCGTGAAGGCGGCGTGGTTCGCGTTGCTGGGGTACGGGGACGATCAATCTATCACGATGAAAGACTTGGCGGACGCCAAAGCAAAAGCCAAGTCCTACAGAATCGACTGGCCCGGAGGCTACCATGACCTGAACGGCTGGACCCAGTTGCTAATCCGGCACCGGGAGGCGATGAACCGCCCGTACGCCGTGCGTCACTTCGACAGAATCCTGTTGGGCCACGCCCGCCGCGTGTACGATCGGTGGCGTGAATGGTTGCGTTACAAAAGGAACGTTCCCTATCCATTCGAAGTCGCGGCGGTCGCGGAGTCGGCCGAGTGGTTCCTGAGGAATTCCCGTGACCTGTAACAATCTTCGGTGAGGAGCCGTCTTCCATGCCACGCCATCCCCCAACTGAGCCAACCGAATATGCCGAGAGGCAAACTCTCGTCGCCGAACTGGCCCAGGAATTACAGAAGCCCCGCCACTTCGGGCAGCCGATCATTCTGGAAAAACTCGCGACGGGAACTCAATCGGTAATAACCGACGTGATCTGGGACCGATGGGAGGGATGCCCGAGCGAGCTCAGGGCAGACATCATCCTCGACGCTTACGAAAAAGCCCTCGGGGCGGAATACCGCGACAAGATCAGCCTGGCAATCGGGATCACCGTACCCGAGGCCGCGGCCATGGGGATGCTGCCGTACTGGGTAAGCCCCATGGGACGGACGCGTGAAGCGCTTTCGGAAAAGGAGTTGCAAGCCATTATAGAGGCGGGAGGATCGAGGATGTCGACTTCCCGGATGCCAGAAGTGCCCTGGCTACCGGGGGTGCGATGTGCCACCTTGGAGGACGCCGTGGCAACGCTGGGTCATCTCCAGGACATTCTCCCCGACTCGAAATGGATGATCGCTCAAGAGGTTTATCCCCCGGATGCCCCGGGCCAATGAAGTCACCGCAAGCACGTGCTAACGCGAAGCATCATCGGACATGCGCAACCGCCAAGCCACTCAACTCTTGTTTGAACTCTCTCACCCGGGCTGCCGGGCAGTGCAATTGCCCGCGTGCGACGTGCCGGAGCGTCCGCTTGCGGAGCTTCTGCCGCCGGGTGCGATTGCCGATGCCCCCCCGCCGCTGCCGGAACTCGGCGAGCCGGACCTTGTGCGGCACTTCGCGAATCTCTCGACCGAGAACATGGCGGTCGACACCCACTTCTATCCGCTCGGCTCGTGTACGATGAAGTACAACCCGAAGCGGAACGAGCGGCTGGCGGGCCTGCCCGGCTTCGCCGACCTCCATCCCTATCAGCCGGAGGCGACCCTTCAAGGGCTCTTGGCGATCCTCTGGGAACTCCAAGCGATGCTGGCCGAGATTGCCGGACTCGAAGCGGTGAGCTTGCAGCCGGCGGCCGGGGCGCACGGCGAAATGACGGCCCTCCTGGTCGCGGCGGCCTATTTCCGCCACGCCGGCCAGAAGCGGACCACCGTGCTCATCCCCGATGTGGCCCACGGCACCAACCCCGCCAGCGCGGCGATGGCCGGCTTCCGGACGGTCGAAATCCGCAGCACCGAGAAGGGATTGGTCGACCTCAAAGACCTGGCGGGCAAACTCGGCTCCTCCACCGCGGTGTTCATGATTACCAACCCGAACACCCTGGGGCTTTTCGACGGACATATCGGCCGGATCGCCCGGATGGTCCACGACGCCGGCGGGCTGGTCTACCTCGACGGGGCGAACATGAACGCGATCTTGGGGATCGCCCGGCCCGGCGACTTCGGGGCCGACATGATGCACTTCAACCCCCACAAGACCTTCAGCACGCCGCACGGCGGGGGCGGTCCCGGGGCCGGGCCGATCGCCGTCGCTGCGAGGCTGGCCCCGTATCTGCCCGTGCCAGTCGTGGTCCGCCACGGAGACGGCTTCCGCCTCGACTTCGACCGGCCCAAGTCGATCGGCCGCGTCCGCAGCTTTTTCGGCAACACCGGCGTGCTGGTGCGGACCTACTGCTACCTGCGGACCCTCGGGCCGGACGGCCTGCGGCGGGTGGCGGAAAACGCCGTGCTGGGCGCCAACTATCTGCTCGGCCGCGTGAAGCACTTCCTCACCGTGCCCTACGGTGAGCGCTGCATGCACGAGTTCGTCGCCTCGGCTTCGCACCTGAAGGCCGATCGCGGCGTGTCGGCGATGGACTTGGTCAAGCGGCTCCTGGATTTCGGGTTCCACGCGCCGACGGTCTATTTCCCGCTCGTCGTCCGCGAGGCCCTGATGATCGAGCCTACGGAAACGGAGAGCCGGGCGACGCTCGATGCCTTCGCCGAGGCCCTCTTCCGCAGCACCGGAGA
>CAYGZA010000035.1:0-30961 GCA_964354135.1 uncultured Planctomycetaceae bacterium | reverse complement strand
GAAGAAGTATCGCAAAGCCGCTAAAACGGTTACGTACAAAACTTAGTGCCATTGCACGCTGCCCAGTGAGCGACGACAACCATTTTCCCACGCGGACGGCACCATGCTGATCCTGCCCAACGTACAAAACGCCTTCGACCAGTTGCGGTCGCACAAGATGCGGTCCGTGCTCACGATCGCGGGGATCGTCATTGCGGTCACCTCGACGATTACCGTGGTCAGCGTGGTGCAGGGCTTTGCCACCTACGTCTCGACCTTCTTGAAGGGGCTGGGCACCAACGCCATGTGGGTCTGGCCCGAGCGCCCCCCGGGCGACGCCGGCAAGACGCTCGGCCGCGTGGAATTGGACATCCACGATATCCGCGCGGTGGAGTCGGGGTGCTCGGCGTTGCGGGTCGTTTCGCCGTTGATCGTGCGGCAGAACGCCACGCTGCGGGTGGGCCGCGACGAGCTGCCGGTCCCCTTGGAAGGGGTCGCCGCAGAGTATCACGCCATCCGCAACTTCCCGGTGGGCGTGGGCCGGCCGTTTGCCGTCATTGACGTCGAGCAGGCGCACCACGTCTGCGTCGTCGGCCGGGAGGTGCTCCGCAAGCTCAATCTGGACGAGGGGATCGTCGGCACGATGCTGCTTCTGGACGCTCAGCGCTTCCACGTGATCGGCATCCTCAAGGAGAAAGGGAGCTTCTTGGGCAATAGCCAGGACAACCTGGTCCTCATCCCCTATACGACCGCCTTGAAGATGTACCCGGAGTTTCGCCGCCACATGGCCTTTTCGGCCCAGGCGACCTCGGAGAAGGAGGTCCGCGAGGCCCGCGCGCAGATCGTCAATCTGCTCCGCCGCCGCCACGGACTGAACGCCTACCAGCCCAACGACTTCCAGGTGCGGACGCAGGACGAGATCCTCGAGGCCTTCCAGACCATGAGCCTGATCGCGACGGTGGTGCTCGCCGGGATCGTGGGGATCTCGCTCCTGGTAGGCGGGGTGGGGATTATGAACGTAATGCTGGTGAGCGTGACCGAGCGGACCGGGGAGATCGGGCTCCGCATGGCCGTCGGGGCCCGCCGCCGCGACATCCTCGTGCAGTTCCTGACCGAGGCGACGGTGTTGAGCCTGGTGGGAGGCGGCCTGGGGATCGGCCTGGGGTACGGACTGAGCGCGCTGGTGAGCCTGCACCCAAAATTGGTCAGCGTGGTCGTGCCGTGGTGGGCGGTCGCGGTGGGATTCGGGATTTCGGCCGGCACGGGGGTGGTCTTTGGCCTTGTGCCGGCGATCAAGGCGGCGCTATTGAACCCGATCGACGCGCTGCGGCACGAGTGATTTCTTCCCATGCCACCCATTATTCCCATCTTCGCGCCGCGGTAGCGCCGCGCGTGCCGAGATGACAGCTCCTGCCGCAGCGCAAGAAGAACCGACATAGTGGAAACTCCGCGCTTTGGGTACATTGGATGGCCTAGTGCGCAGCCGCAACCCTGGGGACGTGAATGTCCCAGGGGAAGTTTGAGTCCGCCGGCAAGGAGGCGCTCATGTCGAACCGGCCGTTCCGCTTTGTCCACGCCTCGGACCTCCACCTGGAGCAGCCTCCCTGGGGGCTCGCCGAGGTCCCCGATCACCTGCGGGAGCTATTGGTGGAATCGCCCTATTGGGCGGCGGAGCGGGTCTTCGAGACCGCGCTGGCGGAGGAAGCGGATCTGCTCGTCTTGTCGGGCGACGTTCTCCAGCCGGCGCGGACCGGTCCCCGCGGCCCGCTCTTTCTGGCCGCGCAGTTCCAGCGGCTGGCGGAGCGGGGGATTTCCGTCTATTGGGCGGGAGGGCGCGTCGATCCGCCGGCAAGCTGGCCCTCGTATGTGCCGCTGCCGGAGAACGTCCACGTGTTTCCCGGCGGCCGCGTGGGGACGTGTACGCACCAGCGCGAAGGGGTCCCCGTGGCCCGGCTCATGGGCGCCGGCCGGCTCCGCGGTCGGCCGGTGCGGCCTCGGGATTTCGGCCCGGACCCGGAAGGACTGTTCTCCATCGCGGTGGTCCACGGGAAGGCCGATGCGGCGGCGCTTCAGGGCCGCAACGTGGACTACTGGGCGTTGGGCGGCAGCCACGCCCGAAACACCCTCTTCGCCGCGCCGCAAGCGGGGCACTATCCCGGCAGCCCCCAGGGGCGAGGCCCGAACGAGACGGGGCCGCACGGTTGCAGCCTGGTGGAAGTCGATGCGGAGCGGCGGATCCGGATCACTCTGGTTCCCTGCGACGCGGTGCGCCGGCACAACGAGCCAGTCCTCGTGGATGAGAAGACCACGCGAAACGACCTCCAGCGCCGGCTCGGCGACCGGCTCAGGACGCTCCAAGAGGCCGCCCCGGGGATCGACCTCCTGATCTCGTGGACCGTCTCCGGCAGCGGGGAGATCCTCCGGCACTTACGGCGGGGGACGCTGGCCGCGGAGCTGCTCCAAGCGCTGCGGGGCCAGTACGGCGCCGGGTCGCCCGGGGCGTGGAGCGTGTCGCTCGTGGCGGAAGCGGCGGCGGTCCTCCCGGCGACGTGGTACGACCAGCAGTCGATCCGCGGCGACTACCTGCGGGAACTCCGCCGGCTGCAAATCCAGCCCGACGTGCCGCTCGGGATCGAGCAATTGCTTTCGGAGGAGCAGCGGGCCGGTCCGTTGGGGCGCGCCGCCGCGCCGGCCGACGCCGCCGGGCGCGAGCGCGTGCTCCGCGAGGCGGCCGTGCTCGGCGCCGACCTGTTGAGCGGGGAGGGCCCCCTGACGTGAACATCACTTCGCTGGAGGTCGAGGGGTTCGGCATCTGGACCGGGCTGAAGCTCGATCCGGTGGGCGAGGGGCTGACCGTCTTCTGCGGGCCGAACGAGGCCGGCAAGACGACCCTTCTGCAATTCATCCGCTCGGCGCTGTACGGCTACTCGCCGGAGCGGCGGCGCTACCTGCCGCCGGTCCACGGCGGGCGGCCGGGCGGCAGCCTCTCCCTCGACACGCCCAACGGCGGCTTCACGGTCAGCCGCTACCTGGACGCGGACGCGGGCGGAGACCGGGAAGTGCTTTTCGTCGCCGATTCGGACGGAGTCCTTCAGAGCGACGATCTGCTGTGCACCCTCCTGTGCCACGTCGACGAGAAGATATTCAACAACGTCTTCGCCGTGGGCTTGCGCGAGATCCAGGAACTCGGCACGCTGAAAGAGACCGAGGCCGCGGCCCTCTTGTACAACCTCACCGTCGGCCTGGACCGCGTGTCGTTGGTGGAAGTGATGCGCGAGCTCGGCGCCTCGCGGAACCGGCTCTGGGACGGCTCCGGCAGGCCGTGTTGCATTGCCCAGTTGCTCGGCGAGCGTGAAAAGATCCGCGCGGAGCTCGGGGATCCGGGCGGGCCGGCGCGGCGTTACGCGGGCCTGGTCGAGGAGCGGGGCCATCTGGACCGCGATGTCGCGCGCCTGGAAGAGGAGAACCGCCGACTCGGCCGCGAGGTGCGGCTCTTGGACCTCGCCCTGGCCCTCCGCGAGCGGTGGCAGAAGCGGAAGGTCCTGGACGAGCAGTGGGCCGCCTTGGGCCCGGCCGAGAGAATGCCCGAGGGGGCGGCGGAGCGGTTCGACGCCTTCCAGGCCGCCGTCGAGAAGCGGGAGCGCGTGCTGCACCGCGTCAAGGCGCAGTGGGCCAAGCTTCGCGACGAGGCTAGGGGCCTGGGGATCAACGAGTCGCTCGTGCGGCAGGCCCCGCGGGTTCAGGCCCTACAGGAGCAGGCGGAGTGGATCGCCGCCCTGGAGACCCGGGTCCTAGAACTGGAAACCGAGGTCGCCGGCGACGAGGCGCACTGGAAGGAGGAGCGATCGCGGCTCGGGTTGGGCGACGGCGCCGTCCCGACGCTCTCGGCCCGGTCGTTGGCGGCGCTGCGGCGGCCTGCGCGGGCCCTGCACCACTGCCGGCAGCGGGTGGCCGAGGCCCGGCAAGAAGTCCAGCGCTGCGAGGAGACGGCCCGATCGCTCGGCGAGCAGATCGACTCCTCGCTTAGCGCCCGGGGGCACCGCGACCTGGGCGAGGCGACCGACCGCACCGGCGGCGTGGTGGCGCAACTGCGGCGGCGGGCCCAGATCGAAGAACGGCTCGTGCAGATGGACCGCCACGAGGCCGAGCTGGGGCAGCAAGGCCGGGCGCTGTTGGACCGGGAAATCCTGCCGGTCTCAGTGATCCTGGGGCTGGGGAGCTTGTTCGTGCTCGGGATCGTGCTGGTGCTGCTCAAGCTCTGGGAGTTCGTCGGCGAGACGTCGCTCTTGGGCGACTTGGGGTGGCCGCTGGCCCTGCTCGGGCTGACCGCCACCGCGGCGGCCGTCGTCACAAAATTCCTTCTGGAGCACTCCAACGCCCGGCAGATCGAGCACTGCCAGCGGCAGCTCCGGCTGCTCCAGCTTCAGAGGAAACAGACGAAGGAAGATCGGGACAACCTCGACCGCCAGTTGCCGCGGGGGAGCGAGCCTGCCGCCGGCCGGCTCCAGACGGCAGAACGGGAATTGGCCGGGCTGGAGGAGTTGGTCCCCTTGGACGCCCAGCGGCACGCCGCACGGCAGGAGGCGGAGGCCGCGGGAGCGCGGGCGAAGGACGCCGAGGGCGATCTGGCCGCCGCTTTGCGCCGCTGGAAGGAGGCCATCGCGGCTGCCGGGCTCCCCGACGGGCTCTCGCCCAGGCAGGTCCGGGAGCTGTTCACGCGGTGCGAACAGCTCACCGAGCTGGAAGGCCGCCTCCAAAAACGCCGCGACGAGCTGAAGGAGCGTTCGGCGGAGCTGGAGGGACTGACCGGCCGCGTCGAGCAACTGGCCAGAGAGGTGCAGCTCGGGGCCGCCGCGAAAACGCCGCTGGAGAAGCTAGGGGCGATTGCCGAGGAACTCGCCCAGCAGCAGGCCCGCCTGAAGCGGCGGCGCGTCCTCGCGCGGCAGGGTCAGCAGCTCCGCCGCAAGTATGCGCGGCTGGGGGCGGCGGTCGCCCGGCTGAAACACCGCCGCCGCATCCTCTTGGACGAGGTCGGCACCCGAGACGAAGTGGAGTTCCGCCGGCGGGCGGTTTCGCAGCAGCAGGCCGAGTCGGTGCGGCGGGAGCGGGAAGCCGTGCGCCGCGAGATCGACGCGGCCATCGCCGGCTACGCGAGCGAAGAGGAAATCGGTCCCCTGGTCGAAGGCGGTGCGCCGGAGCGGCTCCACGACCGCCGGCAGGAATTGCAGGCCCGCGAGACCGCCGGCGAGACCCTGCTCAAGCAGCGCCTCGAAAAGCGAGGCCAGCTCAACGAGCAGTTGAAGACCCTGGCCGAAAACCGCACGCCCGCGGCAAGACGGTTCGAGTTGGGCATCGTCGAGAAGCGGCTGGAGGAGGCGATTCACGAGTGGCGGGTGCTGGCGGTGACGGGCCGGGTCCTGGAAGACGTTCGCAGGACGTACGAGAAGACCCGGCAACCGGAGAGCTTGCAGGAGGCTTCCGGCTACTTGGAGCGAATGACGGGTGGGCGGTATCGGCGGGTCTGGACCCCGTTGAGCGAGGACGTGCTCCTGGTCGATGACGCCGGCGGCAAGCCACTCCCCGTGGAGCTGCTTTCGCACGGGGCCCGGGAGCAACTGTTTCTTTGCCTGCGGCTGGCGTTGGCCGGCTCGTACGCCCGGCGCGGGGCGGCGTTGCCCCTGGTCCTGGACGACGTGCTGGTGAACTTCGACGGGGCGCGGGCCCGAGCGGCGGCGGGGGTGCTGCGGGATTTCGCCGCCGAGGGGCACCAGCTTCTGGTCTTCACCTGCCACGACCACATCGCCAGGTTGTTCGACGATCTGGGCGTGGAGATCAAGCAGTTGCCCGATCACGCCGAGGGGCACCCGGGGGCGCGGGCGCGTCATGGGGACCGCAGGCCACGGAGGCGGAAAGTGCGGCCGGTGGAAAACCCCTACACCGTGGTGGCCGAGTCCGATGCCCCGGAGCCGCCCCGGCCTGCTGCCGCCGTCGAGGCTTCCGCCGTCGGCACGGAACCCCCGGAGTCGTTGGATCCGCTCGCGCCGTGGGAAGAGGACGATACCGACACGGAAGAGGCCGCCTCGCCGGACGGGGATTTCGACGATGAAGATGAGGAGCCGGCAGAAGGGGAAGAGGATGAGGAGGAGCCGGAGGACGAGGAGGAGATGATCGCCGCGGAGGATGCCGGCGAGACGGAGCCCGTCGACGCGACCGAACCGGCGGAAGGTCGAGCCGGGGAAGCCGACGCGGCATGAGAGGCTGCAAACAAAGAGGAGCGAGGGGTCAGGGCCGAGGGAGGGACGAGTCAGACTTCCGGGCACTCAGCCTTCCGAAGTCTTTGAGACTTCGGAAGTCTTGGCAGGGAATCCCGGCTCAGCGATTCCCGGTGTCGCGGAGGTCTCCGTCGTCGACCTCGGGGAACCCCTCGGGCTCCTCCGCTTTCCGCGGGCCTTTCTGTTGCCGGTGAAGGAGGCTACGGTAGCGGCGGCGGGTCTCCCACATGAGCCAGCCGAGGTAGAGGTTCCCGCCGAGCGAGCCGAACAGGACCGCAACGGCCACGACGAACGGCACCCAAGGCTTGGACGGCGGCTCGGCGGCCGGCCCCCGGCCGGTGGCCGACTTCCCGTCGCCCTTTCGGCTCGCGGAAGGCCCGGGCTCTGCGAAGCCCGATTTGTCTTTGGCCGCTTTCTTGTCGCCGGCAGAGGGCAGGACGGCCGGGGCGAACAGCGACCCCGGATCGGACTGTCTTCCCGGCAGCAGGGAGGACCTGCCGCCTCCCTGTCTCCCGAAGGGCGACGGCGAACCGGCGGTCCGGGGCGGCAACGGGGGCTCCTCCGGCGGCAATTCGTCCTGCGGCAAGGGCCGCGTCCCGAGCTCGATCCGATAGCGGCGGATGTTCTTGACCCGCGAGGGAATGTCGCTCTCGATGAACTTCTCGAGCCTGAAGTCCTCCAACTCTTGAGGGGCGATCTGAATAATGTACTCGACGCCGCCCTCGGGCAAACGCTGCCACCCGACCTCGACCCCCATTAGACTCACGGCCATGCCGACGATCATTGCATGCACGGGAGGTTCTCCCCAAAACGGTTTGAGTCCGCCACGTCCATAGTAGCTCGCGGTAAGGCCGGGGGCAAACTGCGGACGCCGGGCTTGCGGAAGGTGCCCGAGGCGATCAGAATCGCACGGTGCTCGCTTCACGGAGTCTCCCGGGCCATCGGGTCCGGGCGTCCGATTCGATCCGTTACGCCCATGCACTCCGCCAGGCTCAAAAAGTGGCTCGTCCGCGCGGCCAAGGTGACGGTGGTGATCTTGGTCGTATGGTTTGTGCGGCAGAGTCTGGCTGCCGCATGGCAGCAATGGCACGAGCACGAGTGGACGGTGAAGCCGGGATGGATTGCCCTTTCTTGCGCGGCATATCTTCTGGCCCTGTTTCCGGCCGGCGTGTTTTGGCATCGGGCGCTGTTGGGGCTCGGGCAGGATGCGGGCTTTGGAGAGACGATCCGCGCCTACTACATCGGCCACCTGGGCAAGTACGTTCCGGGGAAAGCGATGGTCGTCATCCTGCGCGCCGGGATGGTCAGTAGTCACCGGGTCCACATCGGCGTCGCGGCTGCCGGCGTGTTCTTGGAGACGCTCACGTGGCTGGCCGTGGGGAGTTTTCTGGCGGCGGCGTTCCTGGCGGTGAGCCTGCGCGGAGCGGATCTTTATTTCGTCCTTTCCTTGGGACTCATGGCCGCGACGGGCCTCCCCACGCTTCCGCCCGTGTTCAAGCTGCTCGCTCGGATGGCGGGCATTGGCAAATCGGACCCGGAGACCCTGGCGAACGTCCGCCGGATGAGCTATAGACTCCTCCTGATTGGGTGGGCCCTGATGACGTGCGGTTGGGTCATTATGGGGCTGGCCTACTGGTCCACGCTGGGCGCATTGGGAGTTCCCGGCCTGGGGTTCTGGGAGAGCTTGCCACGGTGTACCGCCAGCGTGGCGTTGGCAACGGTAGCGGGATTCATGGTGGTGTTCCTTCCCGGCGGGGTCGGCGTCCGCGAGGCGGCCTTGGTGACCCTGGTAGTCCCCTACCTTCGAGGTGTCAACGTCGCCGACCCGGAGCTGGTTGCGTGGGCCAGCGCGGTCGTGATGCGTTTGGTCTCGCTGGTGTCGGAGGTGGCCATTTCAGCTATTGTATATGTTGGCGGTTTGCGGTGGCGTAGGGCTGCACCCCCGCCGAGTTCGTTGTGAGTCGCTGCGTCCGCAAGCCCGCCCGCGAGTTGAGCCAGCCCATGCTTTCGATCGTGATTCCGGCGTTCGACGAAGAGCAAAGCCTGGAACTCCTGCACGGGGAGATCGCCGAGGTGTCGGCCGCCAACGGGTATGAGTTGGAGATCCTCTTCGTTGACGACGGGTCGCGGGACGGGTCGTGGGGAGCGATCGAGCGGCTGGCGGCTCGGGACCCCCGCGTGCGAGGCATTCGCTTCCGGCGGAACTTCGGGAAGGCGGCCGCACTGAGTGCCGGCTTCGCCGAGGCGCGGGGCGAGCTGGTCGTTACCTTGGATGCCGACCTCCAGGACGATCCCCACGAGATCCCGGCGCTTCTGGCCGAGCTGAAGAAAGACCTTGATCTGGTGAGCGGCTGGAAGCGGAAACGGCACGATCCCTGGCACAAGGTGATCCCGTCGCGGGTGTTCAACTGGATGGTGAGCCGGCTGACGGGAGTGAAGCTCCACGACCACAACTGCGGCATGAAATGCTATCGCCGGGAGGTGCTCGACGAGGTCCGCATCTACGGCGAGCTGCACCGCTTTATCGCGGTCCTGGCCGCGGCGCGGGGATTTCGCGCGGGGGAGATGGCGATCAATCACCGGCCGCGGCGATTCGGCCGCTCCAAGTACGGGGTGAAGCGGATCGTCAGGGGTTTCTTGGACCTCCTTACGGTGAAGTTCCTGACCAATTTCGCCGACCGTCCGCAGCACCTCCTGGGGCCGATCGGTTTGGCCTCGCTCCTGATCGGCACGGGGGGCTTGACGTACCTGGCGATCTGCTGGGTGGTCACGCGCGTCGTGCCGGGGATGGAGCTGTTCCATTTGAGAGAGCACCCGATCGTGCTGTACCTGTTGGGCCTGCTGTTGTTCGGGGGCCAGTTGCTCTCGATCGGGATTCTCGGGGAGCTGATCACGGCCAATCACGATCATCGGACCTCGGCGTACTCGATCGCTGCCCGGACCGGCCCAAGTGCCGCCGCTCCCCCTGCCCCTCCCGCCAGTAACGCCCGACCTCTCGATCCATGAATCTGCCCGCCGACACTGCGGTCTCACATCTCCGCCGAAATACGTGCTGGATCCTGGCCGTTGCCGGCGTGGGCATCGTGCTGGGGCGGATCTTCGCCGTCGATTCGGTCGACATGCTGCACGTCGAAAAGCAGCGGAAGGACAAACTGCGCCAGGACCTGCGCGCCGCGCTCAAGAAGGAAGGGCTTGCGCCCGCGGAAATCGCCGCGCAGTTGAAGCTCCGCGAAGAGGAGTGGCAGGAGAAGGTCCGGCTCCGCCGGCCATTCCTCAGCGCCAACGACCGGAGCCGCTGGTGTACGGTCCGGGCGCTGGTGGAACCGGAGATGCGGGTCGCAGGGGCCCCCTATGCGATCGACAAGGTGGTCCAGGAGCCCCTCTGGGACACGATCGACATGGTGAAGCACGGCGGCCGCCTCTATTCCAGCAAACCGCCGCTGTTGGCCACGCTCTTGGCGGGCCCGTACTGGATTATCCACCGCGCGACCGGGGCGACGCTGGGGACGCACCCGTACGCGATCGGGCGGTTCATGCTGGTTCTGGTCAACGTGGGATTGCTCCTGGTTTACTTCTGGATGGTGGTCCGGCTGGTGGAGCGGTTCGGCGCGAGCGACTGGGGACGCCTGTTCGTGACGGCGGCGGCCGCGTTCGGCACGTTCCTGACGACGTTTGCCGTGGTGCTGAACAATCACCTGGTGGCGGCGGTGGCGGCAATCGTCGCGGTAGACGCTGCGGTGCGGATCTGGTTCGACGGCCAACGGCGGGCGAGGTACTTTGCGATCGCGGGCCTGGCTGCCGCCTTTGCCGCGGCCGACGAGCTGCCGGCCCTGTCGCTGCTGGCGGCGCTTACGGCCGCCCTGCTCTGGAAGGCGCCCTGGAAAACGCTGGCCATCTACCTCCCTGCGGCGGCGGTGGTCGCCGCGGGGTTCTTCGGAACGAACTGGATCGCCCACGAGAGCCTCTGGCCCCCCTACGCGCACCGCAGCGCCACCGATCCGGAAGACAACTGGTACGAGTACACGTACGAGCGCGACGGGCGGACCCGGCCGAGCTACTGGCACTCGGAAAACAGGGAGGCAATGAGCGACATCGACCGGGGGGAGCCGTCGCGGGCGGTGTATGCGTTCCACGTGCTGATCGGCCATCACGGGATCTTTTCGCTGACCCCGGTGTGGATCCTCAGTCTCTGGGGATTGACGTGGTGGCTGGCGAGGCCGGAAGACCGCCGGCTGCGGCACCTGGCCCTGTTGATCGCGGCGGTGTCGTTGGCGTGTCTGGTGTTCTACATCGGGGTGGCGAGGCCCGAGGACCGAAACTACGGCGGCATGACGAGCGGTTTCCGCTGGATGTTCTGGTTGGCGCCGCTATGGCTCGTGGCGATGCTCCCCGCGGCCGATGCCGCGGCCAAGCGGCCCTGGACGCGTGCCGTCGCCCTGGCGATGCTGGCGATCTCCGCGCTCTCGGCCGGCTATCCGACCTGGAACCCGTGGACGCACCCGTGGATCTACAATTGGCTGAACCACTAGCGGCCGACAGACGATGATGACCCCCGCACTATTTTCCGTGAGCTATGCCGGGCTGTGGGGCCAGCACCGGCTGGACTTGCCGGCCTTCATCCGGAAGGCGGCCGGGCTGGGCTACCGGGCCGTTGAGCTGATGGGCAAGCGGCCGCACCTCTCGATCCTCGACACGACCGATGTCCAACTCCATGAGATCCGCGAAACGGCGCTAGCGGTCGGGGTCGAGATTGCCACGATCGCCGGCTACACGAATTTCACCCTCGGCCGGGACACGGAGATCCCTTCGGTCGAAATCCAGGTTGCCTACGTCCGCCGATTGGCCGAGCTGGCCCGGAAGCTCGGGGCGAAAATCGTTCGGATCTTCACCGGGTACGCCACCGAGTTGGAGGGCGGCCAGCGGGACTGGGACCTCTCCGTCCGGGCGGTGCGGGAGTGCGCCCAGGCGGCTGCCGATTGCGGTGCGATCCTCGGCGTGCAGAACCACCACGACGTTGGCGTGGGAGTGGACGGCTACGTGGAGTTCCTCGACGACGTGGGGCATCCGAACTGCCGGGCGATGTTCGACCCCTGGGCGCCGGCGCTCATGGGCGAGGACCTGCGGGCCTGCGCGCGTCGATTGGCCTCGCGGATGGTGCAGACCACGCTGGCCGACTACGTGCGGCTGCCGCGATACGCGTACCTCCCGGGCTTGGTGAACTATCGCCGCCTGGAGGACATGGTCCGCGCCGTTCCGCTGGGCGAGGGTTTTCTGGACCTGGAGGGCTTCTTCGCCGGGCTCCGCGAGGGTGGCTTCGACGGCTACGTGGCGTATGAAATGTGTTCCCCTCTGCGCGGTGGCGGATCGGAAGAGAACCTCGACCGGGCCGCGAGGATCGGCCTGGAGAAGATCGTGCGGTGGATCGGCTGAGCAGGAGCGAGAGCCCAGAGGCACGGGACGAGGCGCGAAGGAGGCCCCGGCATTCGGCCCGGGGGCCGGCTTGCGTGGGGGTGCGGTAAACACCCGGCCAATAGCGGTGAATACCCCACATGGGCATGGTGGGGTCAAGGACCGAAGCAGGGAGATAGGTTTCGGGCGCCGGGGATTGGCCGGCGGTCGGACGCCGGTGGGAGTGAGGGTAAACGGACCACCTTCCCCCGACCGGACCACGGGGTGTAACTTCCTGCAATTCTTGTACTTCGGCTGCAATTGGGGCGGGGCGCCGAGCGCGGGCCCGCCGCTGGCGATGCCGACGCGTGAAGCGCGAGCTTGTCTTGGGTCATGCCGGATCGGGTTCCCCCCTGTTCTACCGGTTTGTCCATGAGGCCGGCGGGTTGAGTGCGTATTTCGGGCGCGTTTCGGGGCGCGGGAAAAGCAGGGAGGCAATCGGTCCGCGGGAGGGCTTTCGGGCCGGCTGGGGCAATTGGGGGCAAAATGCTTGACATTGATTTACCGGGAGGTTACAAGAGACATCGCGACCTCGGGTGGTCGCAAAGGGCATTATACCGGAGGATTTTGGGCGTCTCGCCCGCCAGCGGCGAAAGGCGTTCTCATACCTTCTTTTGTTCGCGCATTCTTGAACTCGCGAGGTGTTGCGATGAGTAAGCTGTCAGGGGTCGTGGAAGGTCTGCGTAAGGTGGCGCGTCGTTTTCTGACCGGAGAGGAGCGTGGAGCCCGGAATCGCCTCGGGGGTCTGACCCGCCACCGCCGACACCTCATGGAGCCGCTGGAGCAGCGGGTTCTGTTGGCCATCGACGATTCGATCCGCCGCGCGGTGGTCGTGGGGATCTCGAATTATCAAACACTGCTCGATCTGAGCTATCGCGACGACGATGCGACGGCTTTTCGCGACACGCTCTTGACCGACCGCCGCTGGCAGGCGAGCAACGTCACGCTGTTGACCGAGTCGGCCGCGACGAAGTCGGCCATCCAAACGGCGATCGGCAACATGGCCGCGGCCACCGACTCGAACGACATCGCCGTGGTCTTCTTCGCCGGGCGCGGCGGCCACTCGACGGACGTGGCCCCGATCGACGAGAACGCCAACGACGACGAGTACCTCGCGGCCTACAACTCCACGAGCGACTACTCCACCTGGATCCGCGACGACGAGTTCCGCAGTTGGATCGCCGGGATCGACGAGGGGCAGGTGAGCGTCTTCGTCGACGCCGACTACAGCGGCGGGGTGATCGCCGACTTCGGCATGACCCGCGACTCAGGCTTCGCGGTTACCTTTTACAAGGCCGCCAGGGACGTGCCGAATCTCACCGTGGCGGAGGAGATCATCCTGGATCCTGCGTTGCAGTCGTACACGGCGACGGAGAAGGCCCCGGTCATCAACTACCTCAACACGAGCGGAGCCGGGAACTACGGCGCCGACAGGACGTTCCCCAGCCTCACGATCGGCACCGACGCCGACTACTTCGTGGTCCAAGCCACCAGCTCGGTCGTGATTCCCACTGCGGGTAATTGGACGTTCGGCGTCAACAGCGACGACGGCTTCGGGTTTACGCTGACCGGGCAAGGCCAGACGTACAACTTCTCGTTCCCCGATGGTCGGGGTGCGGCCGACTCGCTCGCCACGTTCAACATTGTCCAAGCCGGCGAGTACGACCTCCGGCTGGTCTATTTCGAGGGGAGCGGCGGCTCCGAGGTGGAGATGTTCGCGGCGCCCGGGGCTCTCACCGCGTTCGATGCGGCCCAATTCGATCTGGTCGGCGACACGGCCAACGGCGGCCTCGAGGCGTCGGTCCCGGGCACGCGGGACGATGCCCTGATGAACGTTGTGGGCGTGGCGGCCTGCGGCGAGACCCAAATCACCCGAGAGGACTCTGCGCTGGGACCGGCCCCGGGCCACAGCTACTTCGGCCACTTCCTCCTCGAGGCCATGACCTCGAAGGTCACGGACCTGGATCCCATCCCGACCAGCGCCCCCGGCGGGCCCGGCCTGACGGTCAGCTACTACAAGGCGAATACGACGCTCGGCACGGTGGACAACCAGGGAGTTGCCGAAGCGATCCTGCTCGACCCTGCGAGGGTGACGTCTTCGGCGGCGGAAATCGCGCCCTACGTCAACTACGATGGCAGTGTCGGAAACGACGCCGCCACGCGTTTCCGCTCCAACGCAAGCGCCCCTTTCAACGTGGCCAACCGGGCCTTCCCCAGCCTCACCATCGGGCCGGACATCAACGATTACGTGGTCGAAGCCCGGGGAACCGTTAACATCCCCACGGCGGGAAACTGGACGTTCGGGGTCAACAGCGACGATGGCTTCAGGCTCACGTTGACGCGCCAGGGCCAGGTCTTCACCTCCGCGTTCCTCGACCCCAAGGGAAGCTCGGACGTCTTAGCTACGTTCAACCTTCCTGCGGCCGGCGAGTACGACCTGAACCTCACGTACTTTGAGCGGAGCGGCGGCTCGCAAGTGGAGATGTTTGCCGCGCCGGGGGCGTTCCCATCCTGGAACCCCGCCCGCGGCAGAGTTGAAAGTCTGACGGAGGCGGAGGCGATCATCGCCAACGCGAACACGTGGTCTTGGACGGCGTCCGAGACGTCCCCGGTGTTCAATTACCTGAACACGGGCGCCGGGGCCCACTACGGCAGCGACCGCACGTTCCCGGGGTTGACGATCGGGACCGACGCGAATGACTTCGTCGTCAAGGGGGAGGGGACGATCCGGATCCCCACGACCGGGGTCTACACGTTTGGCGTCAACAGCGACGACGGGTTTGGGGTGACGCTGACCGGCGGCGGTCAGACGTACAGTTTCTCGTACCCTGGGACAAAGGGCGAGAGCGACGTCCTGGGCCAATTCACGTTGCCCGCGGGCGACTACCAGGCGCGGGTCGTGTTCTTCGACCGGTCCGGCGGGGGCTCTGCGGAGTTCTTTGCCGCGCCGGGCGCCCTCTCGGCCTTCGATCCGGCGGTGTTCGACCTGGTGGGCGATACCGCCAACGGCGGGCTGGAGGTCCCGGGCAACTGGGCGGTCACGACGTACAAGGCAGGCCCCAACTTGTGGCGTCTCGTCGGCGACGCGGCCGGGGGCGGGCTGCAATCCATCGCTTCTTCCGGCGGGGCCTTCTGGCTCTCGACCGAGGAGCTCCGCAGCTACGTCAACGTGCGGTCCCGGGGCTTTGTCGACGAATGGGACGGGGTCAATATGCGGGAGAACACGGTCTTTTTCGACCCCAATCTGGGAATGGAGTACGACATTTTCCGGGCCCCGACGCGGGGACCTACGACGTCGGTGATCCCGGTCCGCATGGATCCGGCCGGGCGGACCACCGGCCTGACGACCACCGTCTACAAGGCGATCGGCGCCGTGGCCACGGTGGCCAACGCGGAGGCCGTCATCGTCGACCCCTTCCAGCAGTCGTGGGTGCAGACGGCCACCACGCCGGTCGTGAACTTCATGAACACCGGCGTTCCGGGGCAGTTCCAGGGGTTCACGACGAACGTCTACAAGGCGGTCGCGACCCCGGGATTCGCGGTCACCAACTACAAGGCGGACACGCAGCCGGGCCTTGCGGTGAACTACTACAAGACGGGCACTCCCGCCTTTGCGGTCACCAATTACAAGGCGTGGGGCGGCGAGCTGACCCACCTGCTCGTGGCGCAGGCGTTCGTGCTCAACCCCGCGATCCAGGCGTGGACCGCGAGCGAGACGGCCGCGACGGTCAACTACGTCGAGAGCGGCAGCGGCGACAGCCACTACGGGGGCGGCCGCGACTTCCCGGGATTGAATGGCGCGGCGCTGGACAACTACGCCACCGTGGCCCTCGGGACCGTGCGGATTCCCACCACCGGCCAGTACACCTTCGGCGTCAACAGCGACGACGGGTTTGGGGTCACGTTGACCAAGGGCACCCAGACGTTCAGCTTCTCGTACCCCACTCCTCGCGGCCCTGCCGACACGCTGCAGACCTTCACCCTCGAGGCCGGCGACTACAATGCGCAGTTCTTGTTCTATGAGTATGGCGGCGGGTCCGAGGTCGAGTTCTTCGCTGCGCCAGGCCCTTTCAGCGCGTGGGACGCGACGAACTTCGACCTGGTCGGCGACACGGCCAACGGCGGACTGGAGGTCCCGGGCCGCTTCGCGGTCACCAACTACAAGGCCGGCCCCGCACCACCGGCACCCCTCGGCACCACCGTGGACGACCTCACCGAGGCCGAGATGGTGATCGCCAACCCGGCCTACCAGTTGAGGGCCGTGACCGACACCCCGGCGACGATCGACTACTTCGAGGTCGCCAGCGGCGACGGCCATTACACGACCAACCGGGACTTCCCCGGCCTGAGCGGCCAGGCGCTCGACGACTACGTGGTCGAGGCCCGGACCACGGTCAACATCCCCACGGCCGGCAACTGGACCTTCGGCGTCAACAGCGACGACGGCTTCGGACTGACGCTCACCGGGCGCGGCCAGACGTACACCATGTCGTTCCCGGGCGTGCGCGGCCCGGGCGACACGCTGGCCACATTCAACATCGCCGAGGCCGGCGAGTACCAAGCGCGCCTGGTCTACTTCGAGCGCGGCGGCGGGGCCGAGGTGGAGCTGTTCGCCGCTCCGGGCGCCCAGAGCGCGTGGACGGCGGCCGACTTCGACCTGGTGGGCGACGTGGCCAACGGCGGGCTGGCCGTGGCGATCGCGGGGGCCGGCATCGCCGACCTCGCCGCCGCCGAGGCCATTATCGCCACCCCGTCCCAGCAACGGTGGACGCGGATCGAGACCGCCCCGACGCTCAACTATGTCAATACCGGCGGAAGCGCGAATTATGCCGGCGACAGGACCTTCCCCGGCTTGACGATCGGCACGGACTCCAATGAGTTCGTCGTCCAAGCCGGCGCGGAGATCAATATCCCCAGTGCCGGCAACTGGACGTTCGGCGTCAATAGCAACGAGGGTTTCGGACTGACGATCACCGGCCACGGCCAGACGTTCACGCGTTCCTTCCCCGGCCAGCGGACCGCGGCCGACACGCTGGCGACGTTCAACTTCCCCGAGACCGGCAACTACGACCTGCGGCTGGTCTACTTTGAGAACACGGGCGAATCGGAGGTGGAGCTATTCGCTGCGCCGGGCAACCTTGCGGCGTTTGACCCCGCCCTATTCGACCTGGTCGGCGATACGGCCGCCGGCGGGCTGGTGGTGTCGCCCGCGGGACGGCCTCCGCTCATTGATCTTGCCACTGCCGAGGCCTTGATTGCCACCCCGTCTCGGCAGTTGTGGGCGCAGTCGGAGACCGCCCCGGTCATCAACTACCTGAATACCGGCGGCGGCGCGAACTATGCCGCCGACAGGACGTTTCCCGGCTTGACGATCGGCACCGACGTCGACGATTTCGCGGTCGAAGTCAAGGCGGTCGTCTACTTCCCGAGCGCCGGGGATTGGACGATCGCCGTCAACAGCGATGAAGGCTTCTCGTGGACGCTCACCGGGTACGGCAACACGTTCGCGGATTCCGTCCCCGGCCAGCGGCTTCCCACCGATTCGCTTAAGCTGATCAACATACCCATAAACAAGGCCGGGGCATACACCCTGCGGCTGGTCTATTTCGAGCGTCTCGGCGGCTCCGAGGTGGAGCTCTTCGCCGCGCCGGGCAATCTCAGCGCGTTCGATCCGGCGGTGTTCGACCTGATCGGCGATACGGCCAACGGCGGCCTCCTGGCGTGGGTCCCGGGGCAGCCTCTGGTGATGGACGTTGACGTGGCGGAGAGCGTGATTCCCGGCTTCAACGTCAACTTCTACAAGGCCAACGTGAGCGTCGGCAATCTCGCCACGGCCGACCAGGTCATCGCCGACCCCACGAAGCAGTCCTACAAGGCGTTCGAGAAGCGTCCGGTCATCAACTACCTCGATACGGGCGGGTCCGGCCGCTTTGCCGCCGACCTCACCCTCCCCACCCAGAACATCGGCACGAACGTCGACAACTTCGTCGTCGAGGCCACCGGGAGCATCGTCATTCCCTCGGCGGGCACCTGGACGTTCGTCGTCAACAGCGACGACGGGTTCCGCTTGAGCATCCCCGGCGCGACATTCACGGCCGCGTACGGGACCGCGGGCACGACTTTCAGCGGCAACTCGCTCTGGTTGGATGCGGGTCGCGGGGTGGCCGATTCGCTGGGGGTGGTCAACTTCCCCGCAGCGGGCACTTACCCCGTCCGTCTGGTGCATTGGGACGGGGGAAGCGGCGGCGCGGTGGAGCTGTTTGCCGTGCGGGGCACGTTCCGGACTTACAGTGCCGGCGTTGGCACGGTGGACAGCCTCGACGCGGCGGAGTCGGTCATCGCCAACCCGGCCGCGCAGGCTTGGACGGCGTCCGAGACGTCCCCCGTGTTCAACTACTTGAACACGGGCGCCGGGGCCCACTACGGCAGCGACCGCACGTTCCCGGGGTTGGTGATTGGGACCGACGCGAACGACTTCGTCGCCAAGGCCGAGGGCATTGTGCGGATCCCCACGACCGGGGTCTATACGTTTGGCGTCAACAGTGACGACGGGTTTGGGGTGACGTTGACCGGCGGCGGTAACACGTACAGTTTCTCATTCCCCGGCACGCGAGGCGAGAGCGACACCCTGGCCCAATTCACGTTGGCGGCTGGCGACTACCAGGCGCGGGTCGTATCCTTCGCCCGGTCCGGCGGGGACTCGGCGGAGTTCTTTGCCGCGCCGGGCGCCTATACCGCGTGGGACGCGACCAACTTTGACCTCGTGGGCGATACGGCCAACGGCGGGCTGGAAGTCCCGGGCAACTGGGCGGTCACGGTATACAAGGCAGGCACCAGCAACTTGTGGCGCCTGGTCGGCGACTCGGCCATCGGCGGCATCGCCGTGGCCTCGCCCTCGCAGCTAGCGTGGACCGAGCGCGCGACCGCCCCGACGATCAACTATCTCAATACCGGCGGCGCCGGCAACTACGCCAACGACTGGACGGTGCCGGGGCTGACGATCGGCACGAACACCAACGACTACGTGATCGAGTCGACTACGAACGTTTACATTCCCACGACCGGCCAGTACACGTTCGGCGTCAACAGCGACGAGGGCTACAAGCTGACCCTTTACGGGACAGGCGGGCCCTTCACGTCGACGGTCTGGGGTCGGCGAACGACGCCGGCCGACACCCTGGCCACGTTCAGCCTCACGGCAGGCAACTACTTCTTGCGGCTGGTCCACTTCGACCGCTCCGGCGGCTCCGAGGTGGAGCTGTTCGCTGCGCCGGGCGCCCTTGGGGCGTTCGATCCGGCGGTGTTTGACCTGGTCGGCGATACGGCCAACGGCGGGCTGCGGGTCGGCTACCCGACGGCGCCCGCCGGCCTCGTCTACAACGATACGGCATTCCCCGGCACGACGATCGGCACCAACGTCGATGACTTCGTGACCCTCGTGACGGGGATTCTCCATGTCCCGGCCGCGGGCAACTGGTCGTTCGCCGTCAACAGCGACGAAGGCTACTTCCTGAGGTTACGCGGCGAGGCTAACACGTTCAGTCGCACCATCGACGGCCTGCGGACCCCCGCCAACACAATCAACGTGTGGAACTTTGCGCGGGCCGGCGACTTCGAGCTGCGGCTCCTCTCGTACGACCGCACCGGCGGCTCCGAGTTGGAGCTGTACGCCGCGCAGGGGAACTTCACCACGTTTGCCGCGACGACGAACTGGCGCCTGGTGGGCGATACGGCCAACGGCGGGCTGCCGGTGACACTCCACGGGACCGGGTGGGATTATGGTGACCCGCTAGGTCTGGGAGGCGGCGGCCAGCTCGACGGCTTCGCGGCCCCCGACCCCAACGACGGTCGCAGCGGCAACGTCGCTTACGGCTTCAACTTCAACGGCAACTACCCCCGCATGACGAGCGCCCAGTACTTGACGACCGTGCCCATCGATCTGGACACCAACGACGACGGGGTCGGCGATTACGTGGGGACGCGGGCCCGGTTCTACCGGTGGCTGGGCGTGGAGGATCGCACGCGCGACACCGCCAGCGTGCAGGTCTCCACCAACGGCACCACGTGGACGACCGTTTGGGCGAACTACGACCTGAACTACTCCGACACCGGGTTGAGCGACACGAGCTGGGTGCTGGTCGACTACGACATCTCGGCGATTGCCGACAACCAGCCTGCGGTCTACCTCCGCTGGCAGATGGGTCCGAGCGACTTCTTCGGCTACTTTGCCGGCTGGAACCTGGACGACATCGAGGTCCGCGGCTTCGTGAAGGGCAATGCGCCCACGCTCACCGCGATCAATCCCAGCGTCGCGCAGATCAACCGGACGCTGGAGAACGCGACGGTCGACGGCACCAACTTCCGCGAGGGGACGCGGGTCCGAATCACGCGGACCGGCTTCCCGACGATCTGGGCCGACGAGGTGATCGTCAACAGCGCCACGCAGATGACCTTCGATCTGAACCTCAACGGCGTGGCCCCGGGCCTCTGGAACGTGGAGGTCGTCACACCGGAGGGCCAGGTCGCCACGCTGGTCGACGGCCTGCGTCTGGCGCGCGAGCGCTACTACGTGAACGACGGGTCCACCACCAGCGACGTGTGGGCCACGGCGGTCGGCAACGACGCCAACGACGGCCGCTCGGCCGCCGCGCCCAAGGCCACGGTGCAATCGGTGCTGGATACGTACGACCTGGAATCGGGCGACGTGATCTACATCGACACCGGCACGTACGGCCTGACGGCGAACATCGCCCTCGGCGCCGCGGATTCGGGGAGCAGCGTGTGGCCGGTGGACTTCCTCGCCTCGCCGTACGGCGTGACGATCAACCGCGGCGACACCACCGCGGGCGCTTTCGGCATCAGCATCGACGCCGCCTACGTGAGCTTCGCCACCGTGACCAGCTCGAAGTTCTCCAGCGTTGCCCAGCGGTGGATGAACGTGACCGGGGCCTACGACGGCATCCGCGTGGCGGGTGACTACGTCACGCTCACCAAGGTGGACGCCAGCGCCAACGTGGACGCGGCGATCCTCATTACGGGCGCGACCACCGATCACGTGACCCTTGAGAACATCCTGGCGCGGGGCACCACCGACGCCGCGGCCGGCGCGGGCATCAAGATCGTCGACGCCGACTACGTAACCGTCCGCAACAGCACGGCCACCGGCAACGCCAAGTACGGGGTCTATCTGACCGGCTCCGATAACGTTACGTTCCGCAACAACGTCGTTTGGGCGAATGGAGCGGGGGCCTATGACGTCTACGTGGCCAGCGCCATCGCCGGGGCTTCTTCCAACTACAACGACCTCTACGTGACCGGCGGGGCCAACGTCGGCTATCACCCGCTGGCCGGCGATCTGCCGACGCTGGCTGCGTGGCAGGCTCTCGGCGTGGATGCCAACAGCATCAGCAAGGACCCGCGGTTCGCCAACGCCGCGGGCGGGGACTTCCACGTGCTCTCGAACGGCGGGCGCTACGACCCGGCGTTGGGATTGCCGCCCTCGGCCGCGGGCGCCTGGGTCATCGACTCGAGGACGAGCCCGGTGATCGACAAGGGCGATCCGGCCAGCGCCTTCGCGCTGGAGTCGTCGCCCAACGGCAGCCGGGTGAACATGGGGGCCTACGCGAATTCGGAGCAGGCTTCCAGGACGGATACGAGCAATCCGGCCCTCACGAGCTACACGCTGGTCGCCGACACCGGCGTCAGCAACAGCGACAAGCAAACGAACGACACCACCCCCGTGCTCACTTTCGTCTTCAGCGAGGTGATCGTCGGGACCAACGCCGACGTGGTCGTGACCGATCCGACCGGCGATCCGGTCGCGCCGGACAGCATCGCCGGCTGGGACAGCAACACGCTGGTGATTACGTTCAGCACGCCGCTGGTGGAAGACGGCCAGTACACGGTGCGGCTGAAAGGCACGATCCGCGACACGTACGGCAACCCGCTCAACGGCGGCACGGACCTGCCGCAGAACTTCACGCTCGACACGCACGGCCCGAGGGTGGCCGCTTACTCGCTGGCCACCGACGGCGGGCCGAGCGCCAGCGACGAGATCACCAACGACGCGACGCCCGTGCTCACCTTCGTGTTCGACGAAGTGGTGTACGGGGCCAACTCGGACGTGACGGTGACCGACCCGACGGGCGACCCGGTCGCGCCGGACAGCATTGCCGGCTGGGGCACTAACACGCTCGTGATCACGATCAGCACAGCTTTGGTGGAGGAAGGGCAGTACACGGTTCGGCTGCGGGGGACGGGCGTTACTCCGATCCACGACGAGTTCGACTACGCGCTGAACGACGGCGCGGACCAAGTGGAGCACTTTACGCTGCACTTCTCGATCCCCACCTTGGACAGCTACGCGCTGGCCGACGACACCGGGATCAGCAGCACCGACTTCCTGACCGCCGACACCACGCCCACGCTCACGTTCGGGTTCAGCGAGGCGATCTACGGGTCGGCGGCCGACGTGATCGTCAGGGACCCCACGGGCGACCCGGTCTCTCCGAACAGTATCATGGGCTGGGGCACCAGCACGTTGACGGCGGCCTTCACCACGCCGCTGGTGGAGAACGGCCAGTACAGCATTACGCTCAAGGCCACGCCGCCCCTCTACGACATCGGCGGAAACGCCCTGAACGGCGGGGTGGACCAGGTGCGGAACTTCACCCTGGACACCCAGGGCCCAACCGTCGCCAGCTACACGCTGGACCAGGACACGGGCATCCCGAACGACAAGATCACGTACGACACCACGCCGGTTGCGACGATCGTCTTCAGCGAGCTCGTGCGGGGCTCGAATGCCGACGTGAGAGTGCAGGATCCGCACGGGGTTGTCTTCAGCCCGGACAGCATCAGCGGCTGGAACACCAATACGCTGACCATCAACTTCAGCACGGCGCTGGTGGAAGACGGCCAATACACGATCACGCTTAAGGGGACGACCACCATCCTCGACAATGCCGGCAATGCGCTGAACAACGGCGCGGATGAAGTGTTGCACTTTACGGTGGACAGGGAGTTCCCGACGCTGGCCAGTTACTCACTGGTCGACGATCGCGGGCCGAGCGCCAGCGACGAGATCACCAACGACACGACTCCCGTGCTCACGTTCGTCTTCAGCGAGGCAGTGTACGGAACGGCCGCCGACGTCATCGTCACGGATCCGACGGGCGACCCGGTCACGCCGGGCAGCATCACCGGTTTCGGCACCGCGACATTGACGGTGGGGCTGACGGTCGCCGAAAACGGCCAGTACACGGTGACCCTCAAGGGGACCACGACGATCGCGGATCTTGCCGGCAACGCGCTCAACGGCGGGGCCGACGAGGTGCAGCACTTCACGCTGGACACGGTCGCCCCGACGGTCACCAGCTACAGCCTGGCAAGCGACACCGGCAGCAGCGCCAGCGACCAGAACACCAACGACACCACGCCGGTGCTCACGTTTGGCTTCAGCGAGGCGATTTACGGTGCCGCCGGGGACGTGACGGTGCGGGATCCGTCGGGCGACTTGATCGCGCCCGACAGCATCGCCGGCTTTGGCAGCAGCACCCTGACGCTTACCTTCAGCACGCCGCTTTCGGAGAACGGCGAGTACACGGTGACGCTCAAGGGAACTGCGACAATCATCGACATCGGCGGCAACGCCCTGAACGGCGGATCGGACGAGGTCCGGCACTTCACGCTGGACACGCAGGGGCCCAGGGTGGCCAGCTACTTCCTGACCGACGACCGCGGGCCGAGCAGCAGCGACGAGATCACCAACGACTCGACGCCGGTGCTCACCTTCATGTTCGACGAGCCGGTGTTCGGCACGAATGCCGACGTGACGGTGAAGAATCCCTCGAACGTGACGATTTCCCCGGACAGCATCAGCGGCTGGGGAACCGGCACCCTCACCATCACCTTCAGCACGCCGCTGACCGCGCAAGGCCAGTACACGGTCACCCTTAAGGGAACCGCAACGATCCGCGACGAGTTCGGCTACGCCCTCAACGACGGCGCCGACGAGGTGCAGCATTTCACCATCGACACCGTCGTGCCGACGCTCAACACCTACAGCTTGGCCGACGACACGGGCGTGAGCACCGCCGATCAGGTCACCAGCGACACGACCCCGGTCCTCACGTTCGGATTCAGCGAGGCAGTCTACGGGGCCAATAGCGATGTGACGGTCCGGGCTCCGTCGGGCGCGACGATCGCGCCGGACAGCCTCGCCGGCTGGAGCACCAGCACGCTGACGCTCACCTTCAGCACGCCGCTTTCGGAGAACGGCGAGTACACGGTGACGCTCAAAGGGACGGCCACGATCATCGACATCGGCGGCAATGCGCTCGGCGGCGGCGTCGACCAGATTCGCCACTTTACGGTGGACACCGTGGGCCCGACGGTTGCCAGTTACGCCTTGGTCGACGACACAGGCATTAGCAACAGTGACGAGGTCACCAAGGATTCGACGCCGATCCTGACGTTCGTGTTCAACGAGGTGATCCGCGGCACCGATGCCGACGTGACGGTCAGGGCCCCGTCCGGCGCCACGATCGCACCCGACGGCATCGCCGGCTGGGACACCAACACGCTGACCCTGACCTTCAGCACGGCCCTCACCGAGCAGGGCCAATACACCGTCACGCTCAAGGGCACGGCGACGATTACCGACACCGCGGGCAACGCCCTGAACGGCGGCTCGGACCAAGTCGAGCACTTCACCCTCGACACCGTGGTCCCGAGCATCGGCAGCTACTCGCTGGCCGACGACCGCGGGCCGTCCAGCGCGGACCAGGTCACCAACGACGCGACCCCGGTGCTCACGTTCGTGTTCAGCGAGGTGATCCACGGCACCGACGCCGACGTGACGGTGAAAGCCCCGTCGGGGGCCACGATCACGCCCGACGGCATCGCCGGCTGGGGCACCGACACGCTGACCCTGACCTTCAGCACGGCGCTGGCGGAGCAGGGCGAATACACCGTCACGCTCAAGGGCACGGCGACGATTACCGACGCGGCGGGCAACGCACTGAACGGCGGGGCCGACGAGGTGCAGCACTTCACGCTGGAGACGGTAGCGCCCAACATGACGGGCTTCACGTTCGTCGAGGACACGGGCGAGAGCGGCAGCGACCGCGTGACCTACGACGCTACGCCGGAGCTCACCTACACCTTCGACGACGTCGTTTACGGCACGGCCGCCGACGTGATCGTCACCGATTACCTCGGGAATCCCGCGACGCCGGTTATTACCGGGTGGGGTACCAGCACGCTCGTACTGACCTTCAGCCCTGCGCTGACGGTACAAGGCCAGTACACGGTGACGTTGAAAGGCACCTCCACGATCACCGACTTGGCCGGCAACCCGATCGACGGTGGGGCCGACATCGTGCGGCAGTTCACGCTGGATACCGTGGCGCCGGCTTTTATCGGCTACTACCTGGTCACCGACACCGGCATCAGCAACAACGACCAGCTCACCTACGATACCACGCCGCAGTTGGTCTTTGGTCTCGCGGAGAACGTGTATGGCAACAACAGCAGCATCGAGGTTCTGGATCCCGACGGCATCGCCGTCACGCCGAACCTCATTTCGTTCGGCGTCAAGAAGGTGGAGGTGTACTTCTTTGCCACTTCGGCACTCACAAAGAACGGGCAGTACACGGTGGTGCTAAGAGGAACCGGGGCATCGCCGATCCGCGATACGGCCGGGAACCTGCTCAACGGCGGCACCGATTCGCTGCGGTACTTCACGCTCGACACCGTGGCTCCCACGGTGACCGGGTACACGCTGGCGGACGACACGGGGATCAGCAGCGCCGACGGGCTGACCAACGACGCGACCCCGAGAATGACCTTCACCTTTACCGAGGTGATCCGGGGCAGCAACGCCGACGTGATCGTCACCGACCCCACGGGCGATCCGGTCGTGCCGAACAGCATCACCGGCTGGAACACGACGACGCTGGTGATCACGATTAGCACGCCGCTTACGGAGAACGGCGAGTACACCGTGCGGCTCGACGGCACCGGGACGCCCCGGGTCACCGACACGGCCGGCAACGCCCTGGGCGGCGGGGTCGACGACGTGCGGCACTTTACGCTGGACAGCGTCGGCCCCACGGTCACCAGCTACTCGCTGGTCGTGGACACGGGCGTCCCCGGGGACCAGGTCACGAGCGACACCACGCCGGAACTGACCTTCGTGTTCAACGAGGTCATTTACGGCGCGGACGCCGACCTGACGGTCACCGATCCGTCGGGCGATCCGATTGCTCCCGATGCCATTACCGGCTGGGGCACCGACACGGTGGTCGTCACGTTCAGCACGCCGCTCTCCGAGCACGGCGAGTACACGGTGACGCTCAAGGGGACGGCAACGATCAGGGACGCCGCGGGGAACGCGCTGAACGGCGGCTCCGACGACGTGCGGCATTTCTCCGTCGTCGTCGGAGGGCCGACGGTCACCAGCTACTCGCTGGCCGATGATCGCGGACCGTCCAGCAGCGATCAGGTCACCAACGACATGACCCCCGTGCTCACGTACGTGTTCAGTGTGCCGGTATTCGGCGTCAACTCCGACGTGGTCATCACGGGTCCGACGGGCAGCGGGGTCACACCCGACAGCATCGCCGGGTGGGGCACCAACACGGTGACGATCACCTTCAGCACCGCGCTTACGACGCAGGGCCAGTATACGGTCACGCTCAAGCAAACGATCCTGGACGGCGCCGGCAACCCCCTGAACGGCGGCTTCGACGACGTCCGGCACTTTACGGTCGAGACGACGGCGCCGGGGCTAAGCACCTACGTGTTGGTCAACGATACGGGCGTCAGCGGCACCGACAAGATCACCAGCGACACGACCCCCGAGCTGACCTTCACGTTCAGCGAGGCGGTGTACGGCACGGCTGCGGACGTGATCGTGACGGGCCCGACGGGGCTCCCCGTCACGCCGGACAGCATCACCGGTTGGGGCACGAGCACGTTGGTGGTCGGGCTGAGCACGCCGCTCACCCTGAACGGCGTGTACACGGTCCGGCTGAAGGGCACGGCGACCATTACCGACCTGGCCGGCAACCCGATCGACGGTGGGGCCGACATCGTGCGGCAGTTCACGCTGGATACCGTGGCGCCGGCTTTTATCGGCTACTACCTGGTCACCGACACCGGCATCAGCAACAACGACCAGCTCACCTACGATACCACGCCGCAGTTGGTCTTTGGTCTCGCGGAGAACGTGTATGGCAACAACAGCAGCATCGAGGTTCTGGATCCCGACGGCATCGCCGTCACGCCGAACCTCATTTCGTTCGGCGTCAAGAAGGTGGAGGTGTACTTCTTTGCCACTTCGGCACTCACAAAGAACGGGCAGTACACGGTGGTGCTAAGAGGAACCGGGGCATCGCCGATCCGCGATACGGCCGGGAACCTGCTCAACGGCGGCACCGATTCGCTGCGGTACTTCACGCTCGACACCGTGGCTCCCACGGTGACCGGGTACACGCTGGCGGACGACACGGGGATCAGCAGCGCCGACGGGCTGACCAACGACGCGACCCCGAGAATGACCTTCACCTTTACCGAGGTGATCCGGGGCAGCAACGCCGACGTGATCGTCACCGACCCCACGGGCGATCCGGTCGTGCCGAACAGCATCACCGGCTGGAACACGACGACGCTGGTGATCACGATTAGCACGCCGCTTACGGAGAACGGCGAGTACACGGTGCGGCTCGACGGCACCGGCACGCCCCGGGTCACCGACACGGCCGGCAACCCGCTCGGCGGCGGCGCGGATGAGGTGCGGCATTTCACCCTTGACACGCAAGGGCCAACGGTCGGCAGTTACAGCCTGGTCGAGGACACCGGCCAGTTCGCGAACGACCAGATCACCCAGGACACCACCCCCGTGCTTACCTTCGTGTTTAACGAGGTCGTGTACGGCGCGGACAGCGACGTGACGGTGCGGGCTCCTTCGGGTGCTGTGGTGGCGCCGGACGGCATCGCCGGCTGGGGCAGCGACACGCTGACCATCACGTTCAGCACCGCGCTTGCCGAGGAAGGCCAGTACACGGTGACGCTGAAGGGAACCACGACGATCCGCGATGCGGCCGGCAACGCCTTGAACGGCGGGACCAATGAGGTCCGGCACTTCACCGTGGACAACACTATCCCGTTTGCCGTCGGCTACGCGATTGTCGACGACACGGGGGTCAGTTCCACCGATGCAATTACCAAGGATGACACGCCGTCGATCGTGGTCAGCTTCAACGAGCCGGTCTACGGCACCGACGCCTCGATCACGGCAACCGATCCGAGCGGCGATCCGGTCATTCCGGGCAGCATTACCGGCTGGGGCACCACCACGCTGACGATTGCGTTCACCACTCCGCTCACCGAGCAGGGAGTGTACACGGGCACGCTGCACGGGGCGTTGATCCACGACGCCGCCGGCAATCTGCTCTTCGGTGGGATCGACATTCCCGGCACGCTGACGCTCGACACCGTGGCGCCCACCGCCACGAGCTACTCGCTGGTTACGGACGACGGCGTCAGCGGCAACGACCAGATCAGCAGCGACTCGACGCCGGAACTCACCTTCGCGTTCAGCGAGGCAATCTACGGCACCAATGCCGACGTGACGGTGCTCGATCCCACGGGCGATCCGGTCACTCCGGACTCGATCGCGGGCTTCGGCACCAGCACGCTGACCATCACCATCAGCACGCCGCTGGTCGAGGAAGGCCAGTACACGGTCACCCTCAAGGGGACGGCAACGGTCACCGATCTGGCCGGCAACGCTGTCAACGGCGGGGTGGACGAGGTGCGGCACTTCACGTACGACACCCATGGGCCGGTGGTCACCAGCTACTCGCTGACGGAGGACCGCGGTGCCAGCAGCAGCGACCAGTTGACCAACGACACCACCCCGGTGCTCACCTTCGTGTTTGACGAGGCGGTCTTCGGCACGACTGCCGACGTGACCGTCACGGATCCGACCGGCGATCCGGTCACACCGGACAGCATCGCCGGCTGGGGAACCAGCACGCTGGCGATTACGATCAGCACGCCGCTGGTGGAGCAGGGCGAGTACACCGTCACGTTGAAGGGTACCGCCACGATTACCGATACGGCCGGCAACGCGCTCAACGGCGGGTCCGACGAGGTGCGGCACTTCAGGTTGGATTTGCAGGGGCCGACGCTCACCAGCTACTCGCTGGTTACCGACAGCGGGGCGAGCGACAGTGACGAGATCACCTCCGACCCGACGCCGGTTTTGACCTTCGTCTTCAGCGAGGTCGTTTTCGGCACCAACGCGGACGTCTCGGTGACGGATCCCACCGGCGATCCGGTCGTGCCGAGCAGCATCAGCGGCTGGAGCACCGACACGCTGACCATCACCATCAGCACGCCGCTGGTCGAGGAAGGCCAGTACACGGTAACGTTGAAGGGGACCGCGACGATCCGCGACACCGCGGGCAACGCGCTGAACAACGGCGCGGACGAGGTGCAGCACTTCACCTACGACGTTCACGGGCCGTTTGTATCGAGCTACGCTCTGATCGACGATACCGGCGACCCCACCGACAAGATCACCGGCGACGCGACTCCGAACTTGATCTTCTCCTTCACCGAGGCGGTGTTTGGCGGCGACCTGGCGGTCGTCGTCAACTCGCCCTCCGGCGCCACCATCGTGCCGGACAGCATCGCCGGCTGGGGCACCGGAACGCTTTCCCTCGGGTTCAGCACGCCGCTGACTCAGCAGGGCCAGTACACGGTGACCCTGAAGGGCGCCGCGGACCCGAGGATTACCGACGTCGCGGGGAACGCCTTGAACGACGGGGCCGACGACATTCGGCGGTTCACACTGGACTCGATCGCCCCGACCGTCACGAGCTACTCGCTCGTGGACGACACGGGTGCCAGCAACAGCGACCAGATTACCAGCGACGCTACCCCCGTGCTCACCGTCCGGTTCAGCGAGGTCATTTACGGCAGCAGCGCCGACGTGGGCGTGCTCGATCCGTCCGGCGACCCGATTGCCCCGAGCTCGATCACCGGGTTCGGCACGAACAGGCTGACGATCACCTTCAGCACGGCTCTTGTGGAGCAAGGCCAGTATACCGTCACGCTGAAGGGGACGACCACGATTGCCGACCTCGCGGGCAACGCGTTGAACGGCGGCGTGGACGACGTGCGCTACTTCACCTACGACGCCGACGGGCCCGTGGTAACCGGTTACTCCCTCGCGGAGGACCGCGGCATCAGCAGCGGCGACCAGTTGACCAACGACACGACCCCCGTGCTCACCTTCGTGTTCAACGAGGCGGTTTTCGGCACGGCTGCCGACGTGACCATTGCCGACCCGACGGGCGATCCGGTCGTTGCCGACAGCATTGACGGCTGGGGCACCGGCACGCTCGCGATCACCATCAGCACACCGCTTACCGAGCAGGGCGAGTACACGGTAACCCTGAAGGGAACCGCGACGATCAGGGACGCGGCGGGCAATCCCCTCAACGGCGGCTCGAACGAGGTGCGGCACTTCACGCTCGAGACCCAGGCGCCGACGGTGACCAGCTACACCCTGGTCACGGATACCGGTCAAAGCAGCAGCGACCAGATCACGACCGACTCGACTCCGGAGCTGACCTTCGTATTCAGCGAGGCCGTTTACGGCACCGGTGCCGACGTGACGGTGAAGGCTCCCTCCGGTGCTACGGTCGCGCTGGGCAGCGTCACCGGCTGGGGCACCACGGCAATCATTATCATTGGCGGTGCGCCGCTTGCCGAGCAAGGCCAGTACACGGTGACCTTGAAGGGAACGGCGACGATCACCGACGCCGCGGGCAACGCCCTGAACGGCGGGGCGGACGAGGTGCGGCACTTCACCTGGGACACTACGGCGCCTGTGGCCGACATCATCAACGTCGTGCCCGATCCGCGCACTAGCGCGGTCACTAGCATCGACATCGTCTTCACCAACGGGCCTCCTGGGCCGGGCGAGCCGGTCTATGGACTCGACAAGGCCGACCTGGCGCTGACCCGCAACGCCGTGCCCGTCTCCCTGGCGTCCGCCACCCTGACGACCGCGGACAACATCACCTGGACGTTGGGGAACCTGAGCGGCATCACGGGCATGCTGGTGGGAGGGACTACCACCAACTACCTCCTGACGTTGACGGCGGCGGGATCGGGGATCACCGACGCGGCCGGCAACGCCCTGACGGCCAACGCCTCCGACGCGTGGCAACTCAACCCGGCGA